>JAZONZ010000056.1:0-13800 GCA_045654765.1 Christensenellaceae bacterium | reverse complement strand
ACTTTCACCTTAATTTTTTATAAAAAAATACACCGTAAATTTAAGTTAGCTTATATTTTGTATTTTATTCTTTTAATTATTCTTTAATTTTTCTTAAATTTAGAAATTATTTTCTTAAAGTCGCTTGAGAATAAGAAACCTATAAACATTACTACTGCAAAGATTATTAAATAGAATAATACAGGGAACGAGAATACTCCTTTTGCTTGAGCATCTAAATATGGGTTAACACCATGAGATACAACAGCAACGAATACTAAGAATAAACAAGAAATTATTGATGCAATAGGAAGTATAAATCTCTTAAATACGCCTAAATCTTTTTCTTTTACAATCCACATAATAATCATAGGAATATAAAGAGCGTATATAGTTATGATAGGAAGTTCAGAAGAGTCAAAATTAAATAATCCAAACCAAAGTCCATCAGCAAGGTTAGCACCATAGAAGTAAGTTAACCAAATACCACAAACAAGTAAACCAAATACTGAAGAGTTTGTAGGCATATTAGTTTCACTATCTACTTGTGAGAACATCTTAGGCATAGGACCTTCATTACGAACTGCAATTGAGTATAAACCTCTTGTACAACCAACCATTAAGCCATTAAGCGTACCTAAACAAGAAATAACAATAAATATGCTTAAAATTGTACCGCCAATCGTTCCAAAGATATTATGGAAAGATTTTGTTGCACCATCTTGTACTAAAACGTCTACTGAAGCGCCACCAGCAACAGCAATATTATATAAAACGTAAATTACAACAACTATTATTGAACCAAATACTAAAGCAAGTGGTAAGTTCTTTTTAGCGTTTTTAATTTCACTGTTAATTGACGTAGCGATAATCCAACCTTCGTAAGCAAAGGCTGTTGCACATACACCAGCGAATAACGCACTACCGCCTGCTGACTTTGATGAAGTGCCATCAATAATAAATTCGCCAACAATATTGTTTGTTAAAGTTCCGTTTATTAAACCAGCAACTACACCAACAACACCCATTAAAATCAATGGAATAAGTTTAATAACCGTTGTAGACACTTGGAAATAACCGGCAATTTTTGGAGATAATGAGTTAATTACGTATGACATAATTAAGAAAAAGCCCGCTAAAATCATAACTTGTGACGACACGAGCGACCAACCTAATAATTCGCCGAAATATCTTGCTGATACCCATGCTAAAACAGACGTCATAGCAGGATAATAAATTGTTGTGCAAAACCAACCTATGTAGTAAGCATATTTTTTACCACAAGTTTCTTCAGCATAGTCAACTACACCATTAACTTTTGAATACTTAGTAGCCATAACAGCAAATTGTGCTGAACATATAATCATTACAATACCGCCAAATACCCAAGCAAGTACGCTTAAAGGTAAATTGCCACTTGTTGCTTTTAGTATGTTTTGCGCTTTAAAGAAAATACCTGAGCCGATAACGATACCAACAACCATACAAATAGCGGTTATTAAACCGTATTTTTTGGTAAGTTTTGATTCTTCCATAATAAACCTCCATTATTACATTTCAAATGTGAATATATTACATTATACCATATATTTTTTTAAAATGACAAATATTTATATGTTTTTTAAATACAAAAACTTAAGTTATTTAAGTTTAAATAAAGCATTATAAACTCTCCTTATTTATTTTTAAAAACATAACTCTCGTATAATTACATTTAATAGTTTAATAAATTTACATATTAAAATATGCGAAGAAAGTTCTTCGCATATTTTTTGCATTTATTATTTTGCATATTCAACGCTACGAGATTCCCTTATAACGTTAACCTTAATTTGACCTGGGTATTCAAGTGACGTTTCAATCTTTTTAGCAATATCTTTTGCTAAAAACATTGCTTGACTATCGTCAATTTGTTCAGGTTTTACTATAACACGCACTTCTCTACCCGCTTGTATAGCATACGCCTTTTCAACACCTTTGAAACTTATTGCAATATCTTCAAGTTGCTCTAATCTCTTAACGTAACTTGATTCAATTTCACGCCTTGCGCCCGGTCTTACACCCGAAATAGCGTCTGCCGCTTGAACTAATACAGCCTCGATACATCTTGGCTCTACGTCACCATGGTGAGATTCAATACAATTTATTACGTACTTATTCTCTTTATATTTTTTAGCAAGTTCAACGCCTAACGCAATATGCGTTCCTTCGTTTTCAAAGTCTACCGCTTTACCTATATCGTGTAACAAACCGCCTCGTTTTGCTAAATTTACGTCAACACCTAATTCTTGTGCTAATAAACTTGCAATATGGCTTACTTCTAACGAGTGCTGTAATACGTTTTGACCATAACTTGTTCTATATTTTAATCTACCTAATAATTTAACAAGTTCAGGATGCACGCCAAACAAGCCCATTTCAAATACTGCACCTTCACCCGCTTCTTTTATTATAACGTCAAGTTCTTTTTTAACTTTATCAACCGTTTCTTCAATACGAGTTGGTTGTATTCTACCATCTTGTATTAACCTTTCAAGCGATAACCTTGCAACTTCCCTTCTAACAGGGTCAAAACCTGATGCTACGACAATTTCAGGAGTATCGTCTATTATAAGCCTTATTCCCGTAGCGTTTTCAAGCGCTGCAATATTTCTACCTTCTCTACCTATTAAACGTGCCTTCATATCGTCACTTGGAATTGATATTGAAGTTACGGTTAATTCATTACTTTGGTCTACCGCACAACGTTGTATTGCTAAACTGATAATTTCTTTTGCTTTTTTATCAGCCTCGTCTTTTGCTTGTTGCTCCATATTTCTTACGTAGCCAGCAACTTCACGCCTTGCCTCGTCTTTCACTTCTTCAATTATCATTGTTTTTGCTTCTTCTAAAGTCATTTGAGCAACTCTTTCAAGTTCTTCAATGAATAATTGATGTTGTGAATTTAATTTTTCAAGTAATTCATCAGCCTCAGCGTTTTTCTTTTCAAGTTCTTTTTCTTCTTGTAAAAGTTCTTCAGTTCTTTTGAGTAAATTAGCATCTTTTTTATTCAAAATTTCATCTTTTTGATTAAGCCTTTGCTCAATGCGTTGAAATTCTGCTTTCTTTTCTTTAGATTCTGCCTCAAACTCTCTTCTTAACTTTAATTCCTGCTCCTTAGCCTCAACTATAGCATCTTTTTTTAGTGCACGGCATTCTTCTTCTGCCTTGCTTATCATATCGGCAACGACTTTTTCAGTTGAACCGATTTTCTTTTCTCTTACTTTTTTGTAAACAAAATTACCTAAAAAAGCACCAAATATCAAACAAATAATACCTATTCCAAAAGGTAGAATTTTATCAATAGTTAAACCTAATAGCAGGAAGGTATTTGAATAGTTCATACCAACCTCCTATAAATAAAATTACTAAGATTATTAAACAATCAAAAACTTGTTTAATATGTATATATTGTATAACATTTTTATAAATATGTCAATATATAGTAATAAATAAATTTATATTATTTTTATATTTTAGAAAAAAGCGTTTAGATTTTACAACCTAAACGCTTAATTTTATTCATTATCTTGTTGTTCGCTTTCGCCACTAAAAACTACTTGCCTAATTTTTGTTTCGATTTCTTCTTTAAAGGCTGGATTTGCTTTTACGTAGTCTTTTGCCTTTTCTCTACCTTGTGCAAATTTTTCACCATTATAACTAAACCAAGCACCTGATTTATCTAAAATGCCATATTCTACACCCATATCTACTATACAGCCTTCTTGCGATACGCCTTCGCCATATATAATATCAAATTCTGCCGTTTTAAATGGTGGCGCAACTTTATTTTTAACAATTTTGGCTTTTGTTCTATTGCCTATTAAACCATCGTTGCCTTTTAAAGCGTCAGCCTTTCTAACGTCAATTCTAACACTTGCATAGAATTTTAACGCTTTACCGCCTGGCGTTGTTTCCGGATTACCAAACATTACGCCAACTTTTTCTCTTAATTGATTGATAAAAATTACGCAAGTTTTACTTTTATTAGTTATGCCCGTTAATTTTCTTAACGCTTGCGACATTAACCTTGCTTGTAAACCAACGTGTGAATCTCCCATTTCGCCTTCGATTTCAGCCTTTGGGGTTAATGCGGCAACAGAGTCGATAACAATTATATCAACCGCACCACTTCTTACTAAACTTTCAGTAATATCAAGGGCTTGTTCACCCGTATCTGGTTGAGAAACGTATAAGTCATCAAGATTTACTCCTAATTTTTGAGCATATGATGGGTCTAATGCGTGTTCAGCATCAATAAATGCAGCAATTCCGCCTTTCTTTTGAGTTTCGGCTATTACGTGAAGGGCTACGGTTGTTTTACCTGAAGATTCAGGTCCGTAAATTTCAATAATTCTACCCCTTGGAACACCGCCAACGCCAAGCGCACAATCAAGCGCCAAACAACCCGTTGGAATAACTTCAACTTCCATTTTAGTTGAGCCTTCGCCAAGTTTCATTATCGAACCTTTACCATATTGTTTTTCTATTTGTGCTAATACTTGTTCTAATGCTTTTTGTTTTTCATCCATAATATTATTCTCCCTTTGTTTTATATTATATTAAAAAGTGGATTTCTTAATAGTTTTATTGCTAAAAATATCGCATTTTCAATGCCTTGTTCTATAATTTCTTGCCTACTGCCTACAAAATTAAATTTATGCGCAGTAACTCTCTTTTCACTGCCTACCGCAACGTAACACAAACCAACGGGATAATTACTATCATCACTATTTGGACCAGCAATTCCCGTTGTAGCAATTACAATATCAACGTTTTTTTGCTTTAATAAACCGCAAGCCATTTCGTATGCAACTTGCCCGCTAACTGCGTTAAACTTAGATAGCGTTTCTTCTTTAACTTTTAATCTTTCTATTTTTGACTCGGTAGAATAACTAACTATACCTTCGTACAATACTTTACTTGCTCCGCTTACTGACGTTATACGTTTTGCTATTCCGCCACCCGTAAACGATTCGGCAACTGAAATGAGTTTTTGTTGTATCGTTAAAATTTTTACAAGTTGCTCTTCTAAGGTTATATCTTCTTCACTATATATAAAATTAGAAAAATTAGTTATAAAAGACTTATTTATTAAATCAAACTGAGTATCTAAAAAACCGTTGCTAAAAAATTCGACTTTTAAGTCTTTCCCATTAACTTTAATATTATATTTTAATGCGTTTTCCTTTAAAAAATTTTCAATTTCTTTACTGTCGGCATTATATAACTTGTAAGTTAAAATCATTGTGCAAATACACCTTTATTTTTTATTAAGTAATAACAGCCTGAATATATTGTTAAAATTACTGAAATTACAAATAACGCCACACCTATAAAATGTACGATTACACCAAAAGTCGTTGCTAATAAATCGAAAGAAATAAACAATACCGCAATCGCTATATCAGTTATAAAAGTTTTAATTTTGCCAACCTTTTCAGCGGCTAAAACTAAGCCCTTTTGTGATGCCATCATTCTCAGTACCGAAACTAACATTTCACGAGCAACTATAATTGATACGCCTATTCCACCAACTAACTGATAAAATAAATTGCCAAAGTATACGCTCGTATATATTGCAACTCCGCCACCTAAAATTTGGGGTTTTGTAAGTATTATTACTAATGACGTTAAAACTAAAATTTTATCGGCAATAGGGTCTAAAAATTTACCTAAATCAGTTACTAAATTGCGTTTTCTTGCTATGTTACCGTCTAAAAAATCAGTAAAAGATGAAATTGCAAATATTAAACCTGTTATAAGATAATTATATGGAATAAAAGTCATATAAAAAGTTGCAACCATTAAAGGTATTAAAAATATTCTAATTAACGTAAGTTTGTTTGGTAAATTCATTATTTTACCCTCCCGTATAAATCATAATTATCACATTTTTCAATTTGAACGATATAACGACTACCTTGCTCTACCAAATCGTCACTTGTAAAGTATACTTTGCCATCAACGTCCGGTGCATTAAAGTAGGCTCTACCTTGAAAACATTGCTTGTCGTAATCAATGCCATCACATATAATTTCTATTTCTTTGCCTATAAACCTTTTTAAGAAATTTTTAGAAATTACACTTTGCACTTCGTATAGTTTTTTAACCCTTTCTTCCTTTACGTTGTCGTCAACTTGATTAGGAAGTTTGTAACTTGGCGTTCCGTATTCACGAGAATATGCAAAAAATCCACAGTTAGTAAATTTAGCGTCTTTAACGAATTTAACTAAATTGTTAAACGCAATTTCATCTTCGCCAGGAAAACCCGCTATAAAGGTTGAACGTATTGCTATACTTGGAATTTCCTTTCTTAATTTAGAAATAAGTGATAAATATTCACTACCACTACCCTTTCTATTCATAAGTTTTAAAATTCTATCATCTGCGTGTTGAAGTGGAATATCTATGTATTTAATAACTTTATCGTTATTTTTTATTTCTAAAATAAGTTCATCATCTATCATATCGGGATAACAATATAATAATCTTATTTTTGAAACGTTATTAAGTTTTGATAATTCTTTAATCAATAAAACTAAACTTTTTTTGCCATATAAATCAATACCATACCTAGTTATATCTTGCGCAACTAAAATAAGTTCGTCTAACTCGCCTAATTCACTTGCCTCGCTTACAAGCCTTTCTATACTTGTAGAAACGTACTTGCCCCTTATAGACGGAATTAAACAATACGTACATTTATTGTTGCATCCGTCTGCTATTTTAAGGTATGAATAATGACATACGGTTGTCAAAACTCTTTCTTTTTTATAAAATTCTTTATTTTTTCCAACAAAATTTACCCTTTCGCCGTTATATGCTAAAAGTAAAGCGTCTATTAAAAGGTCATAATCAAAAATGCCTAAAAACACGTCTACTTCAAAAAGGTCTTCAAAAATTTCGTTTACGTACTTTTGAGGCAAACAGCCTGTTAATACTATTTTTTCAAGTACGCCGTTTTGTCTATATTCGTTAATTTCTAATATCGTTGCAATACTCTCAGCCCTTGCACTTTCTAAAAAAGCACAAGTATTTATAATGATTACGTTGGCTTCACTTATATCGTTTGTAATTTCAGCATTTTCGTTTACTATTGCTAATATCTTTTCAGCATCAACTCTATTTTTATCACAACCAAGCGAAATTAAGCCTATTTTTTTATCTTTAAGCATCGTCTTCATCATTGTCGTCACAATCACCGAATTTTTCGTTAAATTCTTCCTTAGTTATTAGTATTTTCTTTTTACCATTACCGCCTGCATCAATGGAAATATAGCCGTTATCAGTCAACCAATCGACAATTTTACCCGCTCTTGGAAACCCGATTGCAAGTTTACGTTGTAAAAACGTAGTTGAAATTGAACCGTATTCTATTCCTAATTTTAAAGCCTTTATATACAATGGATCTACGCTCTTTCCATCAACGTTAACCATAGGCTTTGCTTGAACGCCTTGACTATCTTCCGGAGTCGTACAAGTTGCCATAATTTTAGACCAGTTATTTTTATCAAAATACGCTTCGTTATTATCAGTTACGTAGTCGATAACCTTATACATTTCATCATCCGAAACGTATGCACCCATAACCCTTTCGTATGCTGGCATACTATTAGTTTTATATAAACAGTCACCCCTACCTAAAAGTTTTTCCGCTCCCGACTCGCCTAAACTTACCCTTGAATCGACAAGTGATGCCGCTTTAAATACTATTCTTGCTGATAAGTTGGACTTTATAGGTCCTTCGATTATATCTACCGATGGTCTTTGCGCAGCAAGTATTAAATGTATTCCCGATGCCCTTGCCTTTTGCGCTAATAAACAAATTTTATCGCCAACACCCTTTTTATCTCTCTTCATAATGTCGGCAAATTCATCTATAATAACTACTAATCTTGGCATAGGTTTTTCGTTATTTTCTTTTGCTTTTCTATTGTACTCTTTTAAGTTTTTAGCCCTTGCCGTTGCTAATACTCTATAACGCCTATCCATTTCGTCAACTAACCACGTAAGCATTGCGCTAGTCGTTTTAACGTCTTCAATAATAGTATCGAAAAGCATATGTGGTATGCCGTGGAAAGGCTCTAAATCAACGAACTTAGGGTCTACGATTATAAATCTTAATTCAAGCGGACTATATTTATATAATAGACTTATAATTAAACTATTTAAGCATACGCTCTTACCCGAACCCGTCGTTCCCGTTACGAGTAAGTGTGGCATATCTACTATATCTAATGAAACGGGCTTACCTATAACGTCTTTACCTAATGCAAACGTAAGCGTACTATCTTTTGCATCACAAAATTCGTTTGACGTTACTATATCTTTTATTTTTACCGTTTCTATGCTTTGATTTGGCACTTCTATACCAACGTAAGACGTTGATGGTACGGGTGCTATCATTCTTATTTCACTTTTTGCCGCAATTCTTAAATTGATATTCTTTTGTAGTCTTGTAATTTCTTCCATACGAAGATTGAAAGGCACTACTATATCAAATCTCGTTACCGCAGGACCTTTATAAATTCTTGCAATAGTAGTATCTATTCCAAAATTCTTTAAAGTATCTAAAATATTCTTTTTTGTTTCGGCTTTAAATACTTCAACTTGATAATCGTCACTATAAAGTTCACTATTTTCAAGTAAATTTACAGGTGGCGCTTTATATTTATAGTCTTTTGGAATATTTTCAATAATGTTATCACTTGTTTGACTATCTTTTACTATCGTACTTTCCGTTTTAATATCAATAGGTTCTTCAACATCTTTAGCAACTTGTTCAAAGTCATCATCAAAAGTAGTTTCCTCTTCGTAAAAAGTTATATCTTCTTCACTATCTTCAATCGGTGGATTTACGTTATAATCTTCTTCGATATCAACCTGCTTTAAGGTTGAATTATCTTGCACTTCAAAATCTGGATTTGGATTTTTAAATATAGGATTTGAAACGTCCCCTCCACTACCTAAAGAATAATCGGTAGTAACGCTTGGCTTATCTAAATTAAGCCTATCACGAGCAAAGGAAGAATTATACCCTTCAGTATAGGTTTGTGAAGTAAAACTATTTTGTTCATATGGATTTCTTCCATATAAAATTTGCATTTTTTCTTGTTTGTTTGCCTCAAAAATTTCCCTTTCAGTAGGCTGATAAGACGTTTGTGGTTGAACGTAACTTGGCTGAGTATACTGAGGTTGTGGTGGTTGATAAGGCTGTTGAACTACTATCACTTGCGGTTGCGGTTGAGTTGCTACGCCTTGATTAGTTACACTTTCTTGTTTTTGAGCATTTTCACTATCAGTTTTCGTATTCTTTTTTAAATTTTTAATTTTAAGCGCAATATATGCTAAAAATAATAGTGAAAACACTATTATTGCACCAACGTATTTTAAATATTTCACCATTACGAAAGTGATTAACGAAAATAGCCAACCACCCGCAACGACACCTTGCACTCCGTTTCTTCCAGACAAATATGCTAAATGCGTATATTCTTTAAAATTCGTTGCGGTTTTTTCACCCGTTATTATCGTTAGTAACGTTAAAACGAAAAACAAAATTGTGATTAGAGTTGTTATTTTTTGTTTAGAAGATTTAGAATTGATTTTTTTACCAAATAAAAGCATAAACCCTACGTAGTTTACACTAATTAAAAGTGGATATGAAAAATAACCAAAAGCACCAAGCAAGAAATATTGCACTTCTAAGCCAAGTTCAAATAAAACGTCTTCACCAAAAAGTAACGCTATTAACAATACGAAAGTTGTTACAATTAGCGTTACACCAAAAAATTCAATAGTGAAAAATTTATTCTCTTTTGATTTTGCAGTTATTCCGTTACTCAATTTTATACCCTCTTGTTATATATATTAACATATTTAATATAAATAATCAATAATTTTTTCAAATTCTATCTACAATATTTTGTATATTTTTATCCATTTTTTTAATTTTTTCACTATAACTTGAAAATCGTTTTATTTTACAACTTTTTATAAAATAAAAAAAGCGTTACTTAGTAACGCTTAATTTATTATAATTCGTATTAAATTATTTTGCACTATCAATGATATCAACTATATCTTTTACAGTTTTAATAGATTCAGTTTGTTCATCACTTACCGTAACGCCAAACACTTCGTCCATAGAAAATAACATTTCAACAAGGTCGAGTGAGTCAGCACCTAAATCTTTAATAATTTCACTTTCAAGAGTAACTTTACTTGGCTCAACACCGAGTTTTTCAACTAACATTTCTTTTACTTTTTCAAATGTATTCATAAAAACCTCCTTCATACATTTCTTGTCTATTCTAACAAACAATTTGCCGTTTGTCAATAATTTTTATAAATATTACAACCCTTTCATTGTTAACGATATTCTATTTTTCTTAGTATCAACGTCTAATATCTTAACTTTTACAGGCTCGCCAACCCTTAAAACTTCCGAAGGGTGCTTTATATATCTTTCACATATTTGCGACAAGTGTACTAAACCGTCTTGATGAACGCCTATATCAATAAACGCTCCAAAATCAGTAACGTTTCGAACGGTTCCGCTAATTATCATACCCGCCTTTAAGTCTTCAATACTCATAATATCAGTTCTTAATATAGGCTTTGGCAAACTATCACGAACGTCTCTACCCGGTTTTACTATTTCAGCCACTATATCTTTTACGGTATCTTCGCCTAAACTACAAGTTTCACACACTTTTTTATATCCCGTTCTTTCTATTTTACTTGCAAGTTCACTTAATTTAAAGTTTTTAACGTCATCATCAGTATACCCAAACATTGACAATAACTTTTCAGCACCTTCATAAGACTCTGGATGAACGGCTGTGTTATCTAAAATATTATCGCCGTTTGCTATTCTTAAAAAGCCAGCACATTGAGTATATGCTTTTTCGCCCAACGTTGCAACTTTTAAAAGTTGCTTTCTATTTTTAAAACTGCCGTTTTTTTCACGATATTCTACAATTTTACCAGCAATTCCTTTATTTAATCCTGCAACGTGCGTTAAAAGTGATATTGACGCCGTATTTAAATCAACACCTACCGTATTAACGCAATCTTCTAATACGCCACCTAATACTTCGTCAAGCCTTTTTGATGGTAAATCGTGTTGATATTGACCTACACCTATTGATTTAGGGTCTATTTTTATAAGTTCGCTTAAAGGGTCTTGAAGTCTTCGTGCTATTGAAACTGCCGACCTTTCCGAAACGTCAAAATCAGGAAATTCTTTCGCACCTAACGTTGACGCTGAATACACTGACGCTCCCGCTTCGCTTACTACTATATAACTTACTTTTCCGTTATAATCTTTTATAACTTCATTTACGAAAATTTCAGACTCTTTTGATGCCGTTCCGTTACCTATTGAAATTATATCAACGTTATATTTATCAATCAATGATTTTATAATTTTCTTTGCTTCAATATTTAATTTCTCGCTATTTATAGTTGGATAAATTACGCCTTTATCTAATACTTTACCCGTTTTATCTACAACGGCAAGTTTACAGCCCGTTCTATAGCCTGGGTCGAAACCTAAAACCGTTTTTCCTTTAACAGGCGGTTGCATTAGTAACGGCTTTAAATTGATTTCAAAAGTTTTAATTGCTTTCTCTTGCGCAGACTCAGTTAACGTACTTCTAACCTCTCTTTCAATAGAAGGTTTTATAAGCCTATCGTATGAATCGGCAATGGCTTTTTGTAGAAGTTCTTTGTAAGGGCTATTACCCTTAATATAAAAAGATTCACAGGTTTTTATTCCTATCTCTTTATCTATAGATAAAGAAACTTTTAAAGCGTCTTCACTTTCACCTCTATCAAACGCAAGTATTCTATGCGCTTTTAAACTTGCAACGGGCTCGCTATAATCTTTATACATTTCATAAACGCCCATCTTTTTTTCATCGTTTAAACCTTTGACGAACGCCGTAGTTATTACGCCTAATTTTAAGTAAAAATACCTTAATTTTTTTCTAATATCAGCACTGTCACTTACCCTTTCAGCAATAATGTCTAACGCACCGTTAATTGCATCTTCTTCGCTTTCAACGCCTAAATCTTTATTGATATAGTTTTTAGCAAGCGTATTTATATCTTCGCCATTTTCGTTTTGACTTTCAAAAATATCGGCAAGTGGAGATAATCCTTTGCTTATAGCAATCGTTGCCCTCGTTTTCTTTTTTTGCTTGTATGGACGATATATATCTTCAACTTCCGTTAAAGTTACGGCATTTTCTAACGCTAACGATATTTCTTCATTAAATTTGCCTTGCTCTTCTATTGATTTTACAACTTCTTCTTTACGCTTTTCTAAGTTTCGTAAATAAGTTAACCTATCTGATAAATTCCTTAAAACTTGGTCGTCAATATGCCCCGTTAACTCTTTTCGATATCTTGCAATAAAAGGGATTGTATTGCCTTCATCTAATAAATTTACAACGTTATTCGTATGCTCTATCGTTAAATTAAATTCTTGCTTTATTTTTTGTAAAATATCCATTTGCCACCATTTTAAACTCGTATTTTTTAATTTTTATTATTTTATAATAAATACAGCCTTGTTGATTATACCCTATATTTTTATTTTTTTCAATAGATATTACAAAAAAAATATAGGAAATTACGACTTTTTAAATAGAATTTTTACTTGCTTTTTTATTATTCCTTTAAAAAACCAACTAAAATCAAGGCGTGAGCCTTGCATATCATCAATTTCGCACAAATTGCATATTACCAACACAAAGTGTTGTATATAATCAAGTCGCAGAAGAATGCACGGCTTTGCCGTGATGATATACTCGCCAAAGGCGAGATAATATACTAAGTCTGCAACTTGGATAAAAAAACGACTGTAATTTTAATGCAAAATTACAGTCGTTTTTTGGAGCGGGTGATGGGAATCGAACCCACGAACGTTGCTTGGGAAGCAACCATTTTACCACTAAATTACACCCGCATTTTACTACACTTTGTGTAGTAAATATTTATCTATTTTCTAAACTTAACATTTCGCATACTCTTGCAACATCGCCTCGAGCATACCAACCGTCACAACATATACAACAAGTTATTATTATTAAAAATTGAGCCTTTAACGAACTATCAAAATTATCTATAATATCACGTTGCATATCAAGGGCTTCTTGCGTTGTATACTGCCTTAAATTCCAAACGCCCCTAATATCATCCATATTAGATGCACCAAGCAAATCTTCAATAAAATTAAATTCGATTGGCGTAAGTTCGCCATCATGCGCCATAGCCGTTAATAAAATTCCACGCAATTTTCTTATTGCTGACGTGCCCGTTCCATATTTTATTGAAAAAGCGTCCCAAATATTATCTAAACTTGATTTAGCGTGAAATAATAATGAATTGTAATCGTAGTGACTAAATTTTTCTATATATTCAGAAACCGTCATAAAACACTCCTTGAAAATAACTTTATTTGATAATATCAAAAATTGCCAAAATTGTCAATACCAAACGTAAAAAAAAGACCAACACCTAAAAGAAATAAGCGCTGACCTAATTTAATATGGAGCGGGAAACGAGACTCGAACTCGCGACAACTGCCTTGGCAAGGCAGTGCTCTACCAACTGAGCTACTCCCGCATACTTAGTGGTGGGAATTATAGGGCTCGAACCTATGACCCCCTGCTTGTAAGGCAGATGCTCTCCCAACTGAGCTAAACTCCCAAATCGCTAAGTGCCTTTATAATATAACAAATACTTTTTTAAATTGCAAGCATTTTTGCA
>JAZONZ010000055.1:0-3519 GCA_045654765.1 Christensenellaceae bacterium | reverse complement strand
TGACGATTATTATTTAATATCATACTCGCCTGCTTTTTACGGCCTTGTTAGAAAATCTACGGTACAATCTAATATAATTTCAAGTGAAAATTATCAAAACAACGGCATATTTATTTCTAATGAAAACAATATTAAAAAGTACGTTACAAACGACACTAAGGTATATTCAAAACCTATAATTGACGATAATTTTGCAATTGATATATGCCAAAAAAATCAAATGGTTTACGTATTAAAAACAGTAACCTTTAACAACAAGAGTTACTCTTTAATATCTACTAACGACAATTTAACTCCATCAGGCTATATATTAAATAGTTATTTAAAAGATGACGTTTTACAAAACACAACACTTACTTCACACGAATTTAATATATTAGAAGGCGATATAAATAGAAAAATTAAAAACACGTTAGCAATATTGTTAATCGCCCTTTCAATTACCGTAACAATGCTTATTTTAGAAAAGAAATTACTTTATAACGATAAATTGTAATAAATGGCACAATAAAAAAAGTCTTAAATTAAATTTAAGACTTTTTCTTTTTTCTAAATAAACTATAAATTTTTAAGTAAACTCTACGCATTTTAAGTGAACTGCACCAAAATAGTTTGTAAAGTTTGTATTTAAAAGATTTTTCTAAATCAATATATTTTTCGTTTTTATAATATGCCGTTGCTACGCCTAATATATTTTTATCAGTAATTCCGTATTCTAAAACGGTATTAACGTCCCCGCAAAGCACGTATGACGCATTTAAAACCTTTACTATTCTATGCAAAACAAAAACACCGTTATCTCTCTTATATAAAACGATATCGTTCTTTTTAGGTCTTTTAACTACCTTTGTTATACAAATTTTATCTCTACCTTCATAAAAAAGTGGTTTCATACTTGAGCCTTTTGGAGATATACATATAAAACCAACTTCATTTAAGGTTTTTTCAATTAAAGACTCACTCATCAATAACCCCTGTTTTTTTGAATTGTAAAATTACGCTATTTATATCTTTTTCTAAAACACACCTTTCAACCTCAAATTCTTCAAGCATTTCGTCAACAATTTCGTCAATGGTTAAACCGCTTTCAATACACTTAAAAACTTTCGTTGCCGTTTCGTTTAAAGTTATAATTCCGTTTAGTTTTTTAGACGCTTCGCCTACCGCAATTATTACGCCTTTTTCTTCTTCGCCGTCTTTACCTTGAATAATCTTTAATTTAAAACCATTAGATATCTTCATTATTATCTCCTTTTATAATACCTTCATACGAACAAACGGCTGAAGATATATCTTTATTACACGCTAAAACGTAAAAATCAACGTTCGTTGACATTTTATTTAATAATTCAAAATAATTTTCTTTTGCCTTTTCAGTGTCCCACTTTAACGTTTGTCTAATTAAATATTTTATAACCTTAAACATGTCGGTTTTTTTGATTTTTGCCTCTACGCCCCTCGTTAATAAACATATACTTTTTAACGGCGACTTAATATTGTTACTTAAACGGTGTTTTCCATCAAACGGAGTGCCGTAAACGTAAAACTTGTTTTCGCTTTTTATATAGCGAATAATAGGCTTATCGTCATTGATATAAGTCATCTTGTCTTTCAAAAGTTCACTTAATAATTTAACGTGAGTTGATTTGCCCGTTCCGCTTGGCGCTGTAAACAAATAGGCATTACCGTTTACGCTTATTGCTGATGCGTGGAATAAAAAACCATCGTACTCGTTTAAAATTTTATTGCAAATTTTAGAATATAAGCATAAACTTTCAATCATTTCAAAAGGAATTTCATTATTTTCTTTTTGCATATTAGAAATTTCTTCATCTAAAACGCTTATTTCAAAATCAAAACAATTACCATCTACAATATAATCTTTAAGATAATTTTTAGTAAATTCTTCGTTATATGAAATTTTAATACGTAAATCCGCAATTAAATATATACCAACCATTTTTACCTTATAAAAAAACAATACGGGACTATTTCCCGTATTATAATACCATATACGTTGACTTATGTCAATATCAAACACTTTCTTTTTGTTCTATTACAAGTTCACTTAAAAACTCTTCTTCTATATCAAAACTTTCCGTGTTATCGCAAATTGCTAACTTTGATATCGACACTTCATACGCCGTCATAATTTTCGTTTCGTTTTCACTAATTTTCTTTTGATATTCTCGTGACTGAATTCTTCCGCTTAATATTACTCTTTCGCCAACTTGAAAGTTTTTTACAAATCTTGCGTTTCTTCCCCAAGCAATACAAGGTATATAATCGCTTTTATTGTACGCTCTATTAACAGCAATCAATAAATCGGCAATTTCCCTACAAAACGGCGTTGTTCTGTATATAGGCGGTTTGCAAATAAAACCCGTTAAAACTATAATATTTGGATTTTTATAATAATTATATTCTAATATTTCCCTTATAAATACAGTCAGCATTAGTTTGCTTTTTCCGTCTACTTGCTTATTATAACTTCTAAACTGACCTATTGCCGATAAGGTTGAACCTATTTTTAAATTGCCCTTTTCAATAAGTCTTTCCGATACGGTTATTGGCAATATATCGCTTTGACCTGATAGTCGCTTTACTAATATGTCCATTTCGTAAAAGCCTTCGCCGTAAATTTCGTGAGAAAATCTCGCTTGTGTTACTATTTCACCATTAAGGTAAACTTTATTATTTTGTTTTTCAATACCGTTCATAAATCCTCCGTTTATTTTATTAGCGATTGCTCGCCAAATGAGTTCATTTTGTAATTTTCTTTATATATCAACTCACCTATAGGCACAAAATTATAACCTTTTTGTATTAGGTTTGATAATATATAAGGTAACGCCTCGTGAGTGTGTAGCCCATTATTGTGACAAAGTATGATAGAGCCACTTTTTGTTTTATTTACCACCCTATCAGTTATTTGCTTTTGCGATAAATCTTTCCAATCTAACGAATCAACGTCCCATTGTATTGCATATAAATTTTGACTTTCGCAAGTTTCAATAACCTTGTTATCGTAATCGCCAAAAGGTGGTCTAAATAAGGTTACTTCTTCGCCCGTTATATTAGTTATTACGTTTTTAGAATACGTTAATTCTTCTTCAATTTGACTTACTGATTGCTTGCTCATATTTGGATGTGTTTTAGAGTGAGAGCCTATCTCATGCCCACGACTATGAATTTCTTTTAAATCATCACTATATTTTTCCACCCAAAACGAAGTTACAAAAAACGTGCATTTTACGTTGTATTCGTCTAAAATATCTAATAGTTTTCTCGTATATTCGTTACCATAAGCACAATCAAACGAAATTGAAATACTATTATCACTTCTATCCACTCTATAAATAGGTACCTTTTTAGTCGTGCCACCTAAATACACTGCGCTATAACCTAAAACGTAGTTGGTATGCGATAAAATCGCCACTACTAAGCACAATATAAAACATAAAAAAACCTTGAATAATAATTTTAATTTCAAAATGCGTTCCCCTCTATTATATAAAA
>JAZONZ010000054.1:0-30044 GCA_045654765.1 Christensenellaceae bacterium | reverse complement strand
CTTTTTTTGTTCTATTGATTTTAACATAGTTAAAAAATCTTGTCAAGTAAGTGTTATTCTCTTTTAATATTGTTATTTATAATATTTTATTATAACTTTGAAAAAACACTTTACTAAAAACGTGATTTATACTATAATTAGTAAAGTTGAGTTTACACTCAAATAAAAATAGAGGTAATATTATGCAAAATTCTACTAATTTCAAACAATTGCTTGCAAATTTTAAAATTGAAGGCGACTATATTAGTTGCACTCCTTATGGCGAAGGTCATATAAATCAAACGTTTTTAGCCGTTTTTAATGAAAACGGTATGCAAAAAAGATATATTGTTCAAAAAATCAACTCTACTTTATTTAAATCAGTTGATATGTTAATGAGAAATATTGAACTTGTTACTGAATTTAATAGGTCTAAAATTATTGAAAGAGGTGGAAATCCTGATAGAGAAAGTTTAACTATTATTCGCACTAAAAATAACGAAACGTTTTTAAAGACTAATGAAAACGATTATTATCGTGTTTATATTTTTATTGAAAACACCGTAGCATATCAAGTTGTTTCAAAACCTATGGATTTTTATTATAGTGCAATAGCGTTTGGTAATTTTAATAATTTACTTGCTGAATTTGATGCAACTCAGTTATACGAAGTTTTACCAAACTTTCATAACACGGTAAAGAGATTTAACGATTTTAAAATTGCCGTAGAAAACGATAGTTTTAATAGAGTTAAAGATTGTAAAAAAGAAATTGAATTTATTATGAGTAGAGAAAACTATTATTCTATAATAGTCGACCTATTAAATAGTGGCGAAATGCCGTTAAAAGTTACGCATAACGATACAAAACTCAATAACGTTTTACTTGATGATAAAACGGGCGAACCCGTTGCCGTTATCGACCTTGACACAATTATGCCTGGCTCAATTTGTTACGATTTTGGCGACAGTATAAGATTTGGCTGTAATCCAGCAAGCGAAGACGAAAAAGATTTATCTAAAGTTAATTTTAGATTTGATTTATATAAAATTTATCTTGACGGATTTTTAACAGCACTTGGCGATAGAATTACTAAGATAGAAAAAGACCATTTAGCAATGGGTTCAATTTTAATAACTATCGAGTGTGGTATGAGATTTTTAACCGACTATTTACAAGGCGATACTTATTTTAGAACACATAGAGAAGGTCAAAATTTAGATAGGTGCAGAACACAACTTAAACTTGTTAGCGATATGGAAAAAATTCTTGACGATATGAACGCACTTGTTAAATAATTTAATAGTTCATTTATAAACTAATATCCACGGGCGTTGCCCGTGGATATTTCAATTTTAAAAACGTTATTTGCAATAATTGTAGTACGTTTCAAATAATTCTTTAGATATTTTTTGCATTTTTTCTTTATCTACTTTTATCACTTTTCTATCATAAGTAAAAATTCCGTTAGTTTCATCTTCAACGTCACTAACTTGCGTTAACACTATTGCCGACAACCCCTTTTTTATTTGCGGAATTATTTGATTATAATATAAATTCTCCATATCGCTCATAAAAGTTTGACTATTGCAAATTTTATACCCGTAAGTTTTAGATAAATTATACGAGTGTTCATCTATTTTATAAGAATACCCGCCGAACTCTGAAAGAATTAAAGGTTTATCGCCTTCTTTTACTAAGTTGATAGGCTTAAAGTAAACGTGTTCGCTTTGAACGTCACTTTCGTTATTTTTAAACCAGCCTGATGCGGTGTCGAAAATTCTCGTTTTATCTATTGCTTTTAATTTTTTGTATATATTCGTAGCGTTATGCTCGCCCCAGCCTTCGTTAAATATTGTATAGTAAATTATTGATGGATAGTTATATAACGTTTCTAAAGTTTTTTCGGCAGTAGACAAAAATATTTTTTGCTCGTTTTCTTTAACTTTTATTAGTCTTTTTTTCTTGTAGCCGATTGTTGGAAGTGCGGTATCGAATAAGAAACTATATCTACCGTTATTTACCATATCTTGAAATACTATCATACCGTATTTATCGCAATAATAATAGAAAATATCCGGCTCTATTTTTATGTGTTTTCTTAGCATATTAAAGCCTAATTCTTTACATCTTAAAATATCGTCTTCATACGCTTTTTCACTTGCCGGTGTATAAATTCCGTCAGCATAATATCCTTGGTCAAGTAATCCGTTGTAGAAATAAGGCTTATTATTTAACACTATTCCATTACTAATGTTTTTATCAATTTTAACTTCTCTTAACGCAAAATAACTTTCTATTTTATCGTTACCACAAATCAAAGTAAAAAAGTATAAGTAAGGATTTTCTGGCGACCAGTTTATAGGATTTTCAATTTCAATCGTAGTAATATCCCCACTATAAGCGTATTTTTTGCCATTTAATTCAATTTCTTTTTTATCTTCTCCGCCAACGGTCTCGATAGTAATACTACTAAGTGACGGCGTTAATTTCAAAGATTTTATATGGTTTTTGCAAACTTGTTCAATCCATACAGTCTTCCAAATTCCACTTATAGGAGTGTACCACATACCACCCCTTTTTAGTTTTTGCTTTCCGTAAGGGTATAACACGCTCGTGTCGTCTTCTACTATAACTTTTATCGTATTTATGCCTTTCGTAATAAAAGAAGTAATATCAAAAGTAAACGGCAAGTAACCATTATCATTTTCACCAACTTTTTTATCGTTAATAAATACCTTAGTTATGTTGTCAACCGCACCGAAATGAATAAGCGTTGTTTTAGATAAATCGTCAATACTAAACGTTCTTTCATAAACTAAAACTTCGCCCTTTTTAGTTATTCTTTCAACCTTAGATAACTTGCTTTCAACAGGGTATGGAACTATAACTTTTCCGCTATATAAATTTTTATTATTCTTTTCAATATTTAACGTCCACTCGCCGTTTAAGTTAATAAAACTATCTCTCTTTAATTGTTGGCGTGGATACACGTTATAAGGAATTTCCTGAACTTCGTAATCAGTTGTTAAATTATTTATTATTGGTTTTTGGGTTTTTGCAATCAAATAAATAAACGGAATAACACACAAAACGATAATTAAAGCCCAAATAAAAATATCGGCTGATGGAATAAACGAATAAGTTCCGTCATTACCCATCATTGTATCGGCGTTTCGTAAAATCATTTTACCTATATATGGACCGATAATTCCAGGAATTAACACTTGCGATACAATTCTAACGCCTTGCAATCTACCCGCTTTTCCGCTTGGTATTTTGTCCCTTATTTTAGCGCCGAACACAGCCATACCCGCTAAATATCCACTCATCATTAAAAGCGAGCCTATAAATACGAGTAAAACGTTAGTGAATAAGTATAAAATTAAGTAACCAACTATAAGCCACGCTAACGATATTATTAAAGTAAACGTAAAACCTTTTTTATCGTAAACTTTACCCCATAATGCAGTTACTAATGACGCTATTATAATTGCTGGCGCCATAATCAATACGTAGTCTTTCATACCTAAACTTACTTCATAGTAAATTATTAAATACGGCATAAATACTTGTATTGAAATATTAAATATTATAAATGCAAGTAACGATAAATACAGCGTAACGTTTTGCTTTATTGTTTTTGGTAAAAATCCATAAACTATGTTAGAAAAATAATTAGAATTATCTTTTTTAATAATAGGCTCTTCTATAATAAATAAACCTAATATACCTATTAAAAAAACTACTACGCCTATTATAATAAAAATCGCAGTCCAACTTTCTTTTTTGTCTAAATTAAACGCCATAAAACCGCCGAACACAACGAGTATTGCAACGAGTGGCATCATTGCGTTTATGCCTTCCGCCTGACCCCTATTTTTGCTATTCGTAGAATCGGTTAACCAAGCGTTAAACGCAGCGTCGTTAGCACTTGAGCCAAAGAAAGTCATTACACAGTCCATAATAATTACAAGCGAAATACCTACGCTTACAGAAGATACCGCCATAGGAAATAACTTATTTATAAAGTCTTCTCTAATAAAGGCAAATAGAAAAATTGATACACCCCAAAGTAAATAACCTAAAGACATAAACAATTTTCTCTTTCCTATTTTATCCGACAGTGCACCTATAAATATTGAAGTTAACGTTGCCGATACCGCACTAAGCGAAACCATTAACGCAATATCATCGGCAGTTGCTTTAAAAATCTTGTAGATGAACACGTTAAAATACATATTTTCTACAACCCACGCAACTTGACCTATTAAACTAAATACAACGAGCACTAGCCAAAATTTTTTAGATAATTTTTCCTTCATATTTCCCCTTATATTTAAAAATGACTTGTTTTAAAAAGCCATTTTTAAAATTTTTTATAAAATTATTTTATTGTTTAACCCAACTATAAGTCTATTTTTAATTAACTTTTATTTCGCATAAAGTATGATATCCGTCTTCTATTTCAACGTCATTAGCAAAATAAATTGTAGGAGTTGGATATTCGCCAACAAGCCCTATTTGTATTTTATAAGTCCCTGCTTTTAGGCTATCGTCTAATTTTAAATTTACTTCTTCAACGTTATCTCCAGGCATCCATTTAGTTATATCAATATCGGTATCATATACCTTTTCATAATTATCGTTTTTAATTCTAAAAGTTAAAGGGTGCTTAGTATATATAGGCGCAACACCTAAGTTATCTATAACGAATTTACAATTTAACGTATCGCCACTACTTGCGTTTTTTCTATAAAAGAAGCAAGGAATAAAAAATCTATATCCCATACGCTTTAATAGTCTTTCAACGCTATCTTTCCACTTAAAAGGTATTGTAGATGATTTATTATTAAAGGTGCTTACGTGATACTTTAAAGCACTATCTACTAAATATTCAATATCTGGAAAATCACATCTCTCCCACTCGCTCATATACCACCACGCTTCAAGCGAAACGGGGGCAGTCTTCCAAATATCTTTCATAGTTTCAGTATGTTTTGGAAACCACCATTTAACGTGTGATTCGCTTCCAAATCCATCAGCACGCCAACCCACTTTTTTATCTCTATTTTCATTTAAAAGATTTACAAGTTCGGGCGCACATATTTGACCTAAAAGTATTGTGTTTTTATAATATTTAGAGTAAATATTCATTAAATTTTCAATTTCTTCTTTTGGAACTTTTTCATGACCAGAGCCTTCACCCCAAGCGCCAAATAAAGAAATGTCCATAGCATACAAAGTCGGCTCGTTATCAAACCTTTTACCAAACTCTTTTATGGCGTTTGCAAACGATTGCAAAAATAACGGATGCGTTGGCGATTCTTTAACTCTTTTATCGTCAGGTCTTTCAGGACAAGGTATTTTAGCCCTTAACCACTCGGGAACGTCTTCTTCCTTTCTTGTAGTATGTGGCATAATTCTTATAATAACGTGCTGTTTGTGTTTTTTTGCTTCGTTAAATATATCTTCGTAAAATTTAAAATTATATTGTCCTTCTATCGGCTCGAAATCACGCCAACAAGTCCTAATATAACAAACCTCACACTCTGGATGCCAGCCCTCTTTTTCGCCTTCTTGTAAAACGTCTTTATCTATAGGATATCTCTCTTTATATATCCCTTGAACGCTATTTGAGAATAACTTGCCACCCCTAAAATGATTAAAAGTCATAAAACCCATATAAGGATTTTTTAATATTCTATTTGACGGCTTAAAATATTCAATTTCAATAGGCTTTAATACCATATTACACCTCTCCTAAGTTATCTTTATTAGTATTATATCACACAAAAAATGCCTTGTAAATAATTGTTTACAATAATTTAAAAAAACTTTACAAAGTAAAATATATATGTTATTATAATTAAAAGTGTTGCAATTACAACAATTTGTGAGGTGTTATGAAATATTTAGGTTGCCCTTTATTTGAAAACATATCAGATAATGACGTAAATCATATGATTCAATGCTTTAAAGCCAAGGAATTAAAGTATTCTGCCGGCGAAGAAATTTGTTCTTATAACGTAAAAACGGGCACGTTAGGAATTATATTAAGCGGAAAAGCGTCAGTCAAAAAACTTGATAGAAACGGTAACTACTCTATCTTAGAAAATTTACAGCGTTTTGACGTGTATAGCGATTCTTTTTCATACACCGCAAATGACGACAACTATATTAGCGTTGTTAGTGAAGACGACCTCGTTGCTTTAGAGTTTTCTTTTGACGAGGTTTATAAAAGATGTGAAAAAGCGTGTAAACACCACTCTGTTTTAGTGCAAAATTTAATGAAAATCGTCATAGATAAAACCAAAACTTTATCACAAAGGGTGGAAATTTTATCTAATAAATCTATTAAAGATAAAGTTTTAGGCTATATTAAATTGATGCTTTCTAAAACTAATCAAATAGACACTTTTACGCTTACTATGTCTTATACGAGTTTGGCTGAATATTTATGCGTAGATAGGTCCGCCTTAATGCGTGAAATTAAAAAACTAAAAGAACAAAAGGTAATAAAAGTTAATAAAAAAACTATCACACTACTTAACGACAAGTATATTTAAAAACAATATTAGCATACTAAAAGTATGCACTTGTTAAAAAATAATAAAAAACTAATAATAACTTTTTTGACAGTCGCAATAATTTTTGCGACTGTTTGTTTTTCTATTTCAAACGCTTTTGGTGCTACGAATATTCTAACTATTTACGTTGGCGATAAAAAGTATGAAGTATACGACTTTGAAGTAACTTCATATAATAAAAAACAATATTTAAAAAAAGCCAATTTAGTTGTTGATGAAATTTATTACGACACGCTAATTTCACCTATAAATTCTACCCTTAAATTTAACAAAAACAACCCCTTATCGCCCTTTTCATTTACAAAATCTAAAAGCGGAAAATGTATAAATAGGTCAAAATTATTAAGTGATATAACGCATTGTTTAAATAATAATATTAACGTTATAAATTGTGAATTAGTAACACTTAACCCAACTATAAGTGAAGATTTTTTAAAAAGTTGCACTTTAAAAAGGGGTAGTTTTACAACTTATTTTTATTCATCTACACCTGAGAGAAAAAGTAATATCTCGCTTGCAAACTCATATATTTCAGGCACGATTTTAAATAGTGGCGAGGAGTTTTCTTTTAATAAAATCGTAGGCGAAAGAACTAAAGAAAGAGGTTTTAAAGATGCTAAAATAATTCAAAACGGCGAATACGTTGACGGCATAGGCGGTGGAATTTGTCAAGTTTCGTCAACGCTTTATAACGCCGTTTTATTATCTAATTTAAAAGTTACAAGTTGCATAAATCATTCTCTATTAGTTAGTTACGTTGAGCCTTCGTTTGACGCTATGGTTTCAACTTATAGCGACTTAAAATTTATAAACTCTACGTCTTTTCCTATCTATATACAGGGAATAGTTACAAGCAACTCTATCACTTTTAATATTTACGGCGTAGAAAACGAGTACGAAATAAAAAGAGTTTCTAACGTTATTGAAAAAATTAAGCCCGAAAGCCCTTTATATATTGGCAGCAACGAACTTGCCTTTGGCGAAAGTAAAATTTTGCAGTTTGAAAAAGAAGGATTAAAAAGCGAAGGCTTTTTAGAATATTACAAAAATGGCGAAAAGGTTAAAACTCTTTTAATTAGAAAAGACACTTACAAACCAACTCAAAGTAAAATTTTAGTTGGGTCGCCAAATACAACAACTATAACTAATAAATAAAAAGCAACGCAAATTAAATGAGTTGACAAAAATTGCGTATTATTATAAAATATTACCATTATGGAAAAGAAATTTTATGCAAATATTGAATACAATAAAAGAAAAAAGAGTGGCGGGATAACCTTGTCGATGCTCTTAGTGGTTATGATGTTATTAACCATATCTACGTTTGTTGCAACAAAGCAATATACGTTTATAGCGTTTTTTGCGGCACTTTTGTTACTTCCAGCATTTTTAATTCCAAGAATTATTAAAAATTACCCTACTGATGGTAGAGCAATTATTGTAATTAAAGATAAAGAAGTTATTATGGACGGCACGACTACTAAACTTAAAGATATAACTTTAATTAGAGTAACAATTGAACTTCCCGCAAGTAAACTTGATAGCGAAAACAATGCTTTACTCGAAGAAATGAAAAGTCAAAAACCTAATGCGGAATTTTTTGGCAATTTAGATTTAGTAGTTAAAGATTTAAAAGGCGAAAAAAGAGTTTTATATTCTCATATAGATAACGTAATGCAAGCCTTAGAAACACTTTTAGAATTAGGCGTTAAGCATTATGAAATTTTATATTCCGTAAAGAAAAAAAGCGTTAAATGCGAATATGACGTTAAAAAAGATATAGTTGTACAAAAAGAAAATTCTTTAACGTCAACTTCTACGAAAGATAGGAAAAAACAATTGTTATAATATGAAAATTAAAAAACTCAAATTAAAAAAATTAAACAATACGAGAGATTTGGGTGGAATTACAACAACCGATGACAAAGTTATAAAACGTGGGCATTTAATTAGAAGTGGCAAACTATACAATTTACCTAAAAGCACTATTAAAAAATTAAACGCTTATAATATTGATGCCGTTTTAGATTTAAGAAGTCCTACGGAATTAAAAAATAGAAGCGACTCAATATTAAAAAACGCTACCTATTTACAACTTCCCCTACAATGTACCGCCACCCCAAATATTCTTCAAGACGTTAGCATGCGTACTCTTTACACGAAAGAGGCTTTAAAAATTCCTACTGAGTTTGCTACTTGTGACGATTATATGCTTTCTATGTATAAACACCTTTTAACGAGTGATTATTCTAAAAGTATTTTAAGCCAAGTATTTCAATGTTTTTTAAAATATGATAAAGTTTTATGGCACTGCAACGGCGGTAAAGATAGGACGGGGTTAGTTGCTATTTTACTTGAAGGCGTTTTAGGTGTTAGCGAAGATACGATAATTGAAGACTACGTTATATCTTCAAAATTTAGATGGGTAAAAAACACTATAAATAAGTTTGCTTTATCATTGACTTGGCTAAACAAGAATTTTAAAGACATTTTAAAGTGTATGATGACTTCTAAAAAAGAGTACGTGTTATTTATTCTTGACTATATTAAAAGAGAATATGGTTCAATTACAAAGTATTGCAAAAAAGAACTTAACCTTACTGATGAAAATATTTTCGAGTTAAAAAATAAATTTCTTGAATAATAATTGACATTACTTTATTTAAATGTTATACTTTATTCAATAAAATAAGGCGTAAAGGAAAGAGTAAACTTTTTAACCTTTTAAGAGAGGGGGGCGTATGCTGTGAGTTCCCTACTGGTTGTTTGTTGAAAACCACTCCTTAGCCGTAGTGCGAACACTACCGTATTCCTGCGTTAAAGGTAAAGCAATTTTGCTTGATTTATAAATCAAGGTGGAACAGCGTAGTAACTTACGCCCTTGGCAGTCTTTATACTGCCAAGGGCTTTTTTAATTATTTTGGAGGTGCATTATGAAAGTTGTATACAATAACGGTGAAGTTAAAGAGTGTTTAGTGGAAGAAGAATTACATATAATTCGCCACACTTGCGCCCACACTTTAGCACAAGCAATAAAAAGATTATATCCTAATGCTATTTTCGCATACGGTCCTGCTAACGATAAGGGATTTTATTATGACGTAGACCTTGGCGATATAAAACTCAGTGATGAAGATATACAAAAAATTGAACTTGAAATGAAGAAAATTATTAAAGAAAATTTACCTATTAAAACTTTTTCTTTATCAAGGCAAGACGCTATATCTCTTATGCAAGAAAGAGGCGAAATTTATAAGGTCGAACATATAGGCGACCTTGATGAAAACGCAGTTATTACTTTTTATCAACAAGGCGAATATATTGATATGTGCGTTGGCCCTCACCTTACTTACACTAAAGGAATTAAAGCCTTTAAACTTATGGGACAATCTGGCGCTTACTGGAAAAATGATAAAAACAATAAAATGCTTACAAGAATTAAAGGTATTGCATTTAAAACAAATGAAGAATTAGAAAATTATTTAAAACTTTTAGAAGAGGCTGAAAAGCGTGACCACCGTAAAATAGGTAAAGAAATGGGCTTATTTATGCTTTGTGATGAAGCCCCTGGTTTTCCTTTCTTTTTACCTAATGGTATGATAATTAAAAATGCTCTTGTTGACTACTGGCGTTCAATTCACTATCGTGATGGTTACGTTGAAGTTACTACTCCAATTATTATGAATAGGTCACTTTGGGAAACTAGCGGTCACTGGGACCACTATAAAGACAATATGTATTCAACTATTATAGATGAAGAAACTTATTGTATTAAACCTATGAATTGTCCTGGTGGTGTTATGGTTTATAAAAGCCGTCCACACAGTTACAGAGATTTACCTTTAAAGGTCGGCGAACTTGGTATCGTTCACCGCCACGAATTGAAAGGTGCGTTACACGGCTTATTTAGAGTTCGTTGCTTTACGCAAGACGATGCTCATATTTTTATGAGAAAAGAACAAATAACTGACGAGATTTTAGGCGTTGCTAATTTAATAAACGAAGTTTATTCAAAGTTTGGCTTTAAATATTTTATTGAACTTTCAACTCGTCCTGAAAACAGTATGGGTAGCGATGAAGATTGGGAAAATGCAACGAACGGCCTTATCACTGCACTTAATAAACTTGGCGTTCCTTACACTATAAACGAGGGTGACGGTGCTTTCTACGGACCTAAAATTGACTTCCACTTAGAAGATAGTTTGGGTAGAACTTGGCAATGCGGTACAATTCAACTTGACTTCCAAATGCCTATCAATTTTAATTTAGAATACGTTGATGAAAAAGGCGAAAAACAAGTTCCTATAATGGTTCATAGAGTATGCTTTGGCTCTATTGAAAGATTTATAGGTATTTTAACCGAGCATTTTGCTGGTAAATTCCCTACTTGGCTTGCTCCTAAACAAGCAAAAGTTTTACTCGTTTCTGAAAAATACGCCGAGTACGGCAAAATGGTTTACGAAACTTTAAAACAAGCGGGCGTTAGATGTGAACTTGATGATAGAAATGAAAAGATAGGCTATATGATTAGAGAAGCACAAGCAGTTGAAAAAGTTCCTTATATGATTATTATAGGTCAAAAAGAAGTTGAAGAAAACGTTATTTCCGTAAGAAATAGAGATACCCTTCAAACTGAAACTTATTCTTTAAACGATTTCGTTGATAAAATCACGAAAGAAATTAAAGATAGAATTTAATTAAACTTTAACCCTATTTATTGACTTTATTTGTTAATTGATAGGGTTATTTTATAAAAACCGCAATAAAATAATTGACTAAAATTTTAAAAACAATTATAATAGCCTATGGTGATATTAGTTCACTATAGTTTGTTAAATTTTTGACAAACGATATTTAAGTAATTAAAAATTTTATTACATATAATTTATGGAGGACAAAAAAATGTCAAATGTAAAAGTTGCAATCAATGGTTTTGGTCGTATAGGCCGTCTTGCTTTTAGGCAAATGTTTGATGCTGAGGGTTACGAAGTAGTTGCTATTAACGACTTAACAAGCCCAAAAATGCTCGCTCATCTTCTTAAATATGATACGGCACAAGGTGGTTTCGCTGGTAAATATGGCGAAGGTAAACACACAGTTTCTGCTACTGACGATTCTATTATCGTTGATGGTAAAGAAATTAAAATTTACGCTGAAAAAGATGCTGTTAACTGCCCTTGGGGTAAACTTGACGTAGACGTTGTTTTAGAATGTACAGGTTTCTACACTTCAAAAGACAAGTCAATGGCTCACGTTACTGCTGGTGCTAAAAAAGTAGTTATTTCTGCTCCTGCTGGTAACGACCTTAAAACTATCGTATTCAACGTAAACCACGACACTTTAACTAAAGAAGATGCTATTATTTCTGCAGCATCTTGTACTACTAACTGCTTAGCACCTATGGCTAAAGCATTAAACGATTATGCTCCTATCGTTTCTGGTATTATGACTACGGTTCACGCTTATACTGGTGACCAAATGATTCTTGATGGTCCACAAAGAAAGGGTGATTTAAGAAGGTCAAGAGCAGGCGCTATGAATATCGTTCCTAACTCAACGGGTGCTGCAAAGGCTATCGGTCTTGTTATTCCTGAACTTAACGGCAAACTTATCGGTGCTGCACAAAGAATTCCTACTGCAACAGGTTCAACTACAATTTTAATCGCTGTTGTTAAGGGTAAAGACGTTACTGTTGACGGTATTAACGCTGCTATGAAAGCACAAGCAACTGAATCATTTGGCTATAACGAAGATGAAATTGTTTCAAGTGACGTTATCGGTATGAAATTCGGTTCACTTTTTGATGCTACTCAAACTATGGTTTCAAAAATTGATGACGATACTTACCAAGTACAAGTTGTTTCTTGGTATGATAATGAAAACTCTTACACTTCACAAATGGTAAGAACTATCAAATATTTCGCTGAAATTTAATTTTAACTAAATAATAGGGGTAAGCCACGTGGCTTACCCCATATTTTTTGCTATTTTTTAAATATTCTTATAAAACTTGCATTATAATAAGTAAAATGGTATAATGTTAGCACACAATATATTTTGGAAGGTATATATGAAAGTAATTATTGTAGGTGCAGGTAAAATAGGTTTAACTATTATTAAACGCCTTATCAATGAAAAACACGAAGTTACGGTTATTGATAGCAATAGCGAAGTTGTTGAAAAACTTAACAACTCTTACGATATTATTGCTATATGCGGTAACGGAACTTCTTATAACGTTTTAAATAATGCTAAAATTTCTAAAACCGATTTGCTTATTGCTTGCACACCTTTAGACGAACTTAATATGTTAGTTTGTTACTTAGGCCGTAAACTTGGCGCTAAAAACACTATCGCAAGAATAAGAAGCGTTGAACAAAATGAAGAAAGCGTTAAATTTATTTCAACTCAACTTGAATTATCTTTAACTATAAATCCTGAACTTTCAACGGCTAAGGACTTATGCAATATTTTAAAATTACCCGTTGCTATTAAGGTTGAAACGTTTTCTTCGGCTCAACTTGAAATGTATGAGATTTCTATTAAAAGCAATTTACAAATAACTGAAATTCCTTTAATTGAACTTAGAAAAAAATTTCAATTAGACTTTTTAGTGTGTTTAATTGAAAGAAACGGCAAGGTTTTTATCCCTAATGGTTATGACGTTTTAAAAGACGGCGATAAAATAGGTGTTATTTCTCCAAAAGAAGATACTATTAAACTTTTAAAATGTATGAATATGCTTGAAAAACAAGCGAAAAACGTTATAATTGTTGGAGCAAGTAAAACGGCGTATTACTTATGTAAATTATTAGAAAAATCTAATATAAACGTAAAGGTAATTGATAAAAACGAAAGTCGCTGTGAAGAAATTAGAAGTGTTTTATCTAATAACGCAACCGTAATTTTTGGCGATGGTATGAGTCAAGACCTTTTAAACGAAGAAGGCATTTCTTCGTGCGATTGTTTTATTTCTTTAACTAATAAAGACGAGCAAAATATATTAATGTCGCTTTATGCAACTAATAAAAACGTTAAAACGGTTATAACTAAAATAAATAGAGAAGAACTATGGAACGTTGCAAAATCTTTAGGTTTAGAAAGAATTATTTCACCTAAACAACAAGTTGCTGATATTGTCGTTAAATATGCTCGTTCGTTAGATAATTTAGACGGCTGTAATATCGAAATGCTATTTTCTTTAATGGACGGCAAGGCTGAGGCTCTTGAATTTAAAGTTTCTTCAAACTTTAAAATGGTTAATATTCCTATTAAAGATTTAAAAATAAAAGCGGGCATTTTAATTGCCGGTATTATTAGAAATAAAGAAGTAGTTATTCCAACTGGTAATGACGTTATTTTACCAAATGATGAAGTTGTAGTTATCACTTCATCTAAAAGACTTTACGATTTATCTGAAATTTTGTAGAGGTATTATGAATTATAAAAAAGTTTTAAGTATTCTTGGTAAAGTTATAGTAATTGAAGGTATTTTACTTTTATTTCCACTTATCGTTGCCTTTATATACAAAGAAGTTGCTTGGACTTCTATACTAATATCTTCGCTCATATGTCTTGTAGTTGGTTTATTTTTGGCTTTGATTTTTAAAACCAACAACCAAACCATATATGCAAAAGAAGGTTTTCTTATAGTTGCTTTCACTTGGATTTCCGTATCACTATTCGGCTCGTTACCTTTTTATATTTCTGGTGAAATTCCTAACTTTTTTGATGCACTTTTCGAAACGATTAGCGGATTCACAACGACAGGGGCTTCTATTCTTAACGATATATCTTCATTGAGTAAAAGTTTATTATTTTGGCGAAGTTTTACACACTGGATAGGCGGTATGGGCGTATTAGTGTTTATAGTCGCTCTACTTGGTAGGACTTCCGACCACTCAATTCACATTTTAAGAGCGGAAATGACGGGTACGTCAGTTGATAAAATATCGCCTAAAAGCAAAGATACGGCAAAAATTTTATACTACATTTATATTGCTTTAACAATAATGTTAACGTTATTTTTACTATTTGGCGAAATGTCTTTATTCGAGGCGTTAGTTCACGCTTTTGCAACGGCTGGTACGGGAGGTTTTGGCATTAAATCCGATAGTATTGCAAGTTATAGCCATTATTCACAATGGGTTATTGCAATATTTATGTTAATATTTGGCATCAACTTCAACCTTTTGTATTTATTTGTTGCTGGTAAATTTATTTCCGCATTTAAAAATACTGAATTTATTACCTACTTTTCTATCATTGTAGTGGCTGTAATTTTAGTGTTTTGTAATATATTCCCACTAATAAACAACTTTAGTGATTGTTTAAGATTATCAGTATTTCAAGTTTCTTCGATAATTTCAACAACTGGTTTCGCCTCCGCTAATTTTGACGAGTGGCCTACGTTATCTAAATCAGTGCTATTTATTTTAATGTTTATAGGTGGTTGTGGCGGTTCTACTGCGGGCGGATTTAAAGTTTCTCGTTTTGTTATTTTATTTAAACACGGCATTAGTAGATTACGCCAACAATTACGACCAAACAGCGTTGAAATTGTAAAATTAGACGGCAAATGCTTAGATAATGAAACTATAAAAGGCGTTTCATCATACTTATCAATTTATTGCTTGTTAGTTATCGCTACCTTTTTACTTGTTTCAATATTTAATAATTTTTCTTTAGAAACTAATTTAAGCGCAACAATCGCTTGTATAAACAACGTAGGACCAGGTTTTGACCAAATAAACGCAATAAATTCTTATTCGTGTTACAATAATTTTGAAAAACTTGTTTTAAGTTTTGCAATGCTTATAGGTAGGCTTGAAATTTATCCTCTTTTACTATTGTTTATTCCATCTACTTATAAGAAAAATTAAATTTACTATTTTAATTTACAGATTTTTTATTGTTCACTATATAAAAAAGACTACTGAAAATTTTCAGTAGTGTTTTCTTTTTTAAAAGTATTCTCTTTATCGTTAAATTTTAAACGTTATTCCCTGCTAAATCGTTTTTTGTCTGCTGACTTTCTAAATTTGGAAGTCTTGACGTTCCTAAGAAAAATACCGCTAAAGTTTCTGGTCCACTATGAATACCTATAACAGGGTCTATATAGTTATACACAAAGTTTTTAACCGGCACTTTTTGAGCAATAATTTCAGCCAAATATTTAGCATCATCAATACAATCGCCGTGAGAAATAAATATAGTTTGCGTTTCGGGTGAAATAATCTTTTTGCAAAGTTCGTTTGCCAAAGCAATTATAGAACGCTTTCTACCCATAACTTTACCTATTGATACAAGTTTTCCCACTTCGTTTACGTGCATTATAGGCTTAATATCAGTTGCCGTGCCAAAAATATAAGACAATTTACTTATTCTTCCACCATTTTTTAAATACTGCAACGTTTTTACCGTAAATAAACTATTTATATTCATTTTTGTGTTATTACAAAACGCATATACGTCTTCAATACTTCTTCCTTCTTCTTTTTGTAAACACGCATAGTATACCAAAGTGCCTTCGCCAAGTGATGCGTTCAATGAGTCAACTGCAAAACCTTTCCTATTTGGATATTTTTTACACAACTCTTCTAAAGCAAGTTTGCCCATTGAATACGTTACGCTTAAATTTGAAGACATACCTATATACAATATATCGTAACCGTCTATCATATCTTTTTCAAAAACTTCTATGAAATCGTTTTCGTTTGCACAAGACGTTGTTAAATTGTCTTTTCTTCTTAAAAATTCATAAAACTTTTTAATAGGCTCGTCACTATCTAAATTAAAACTTTTAAAAATTTCGCCACTATTTATATAGTTAAGCGTTACTATTCCTATATTATATTGTTTAATTATTTCGTTTGTTAAGTTGGCAGATGAATCTGTATAAATTCTATATTTCATAACTTCGCCCTCCCTTTTTGTAATTTAATTATACTACAAAAACTTTCAAATAGTGCTCTACCTACCTTAAAACACTCTCTAATGCTATTTTTATGCAAATAGAGTTGCAATAATCAACTCTACCGTGAGTAGAATTTATTAAAATATCTCCCAAAAAGATGCACTTTATACCTACTATTTTCTATACGTATAAATATATTTGCAAATAACTTAACGTTTTGTTAAAATAAAAGATGTTAGTGCTTTGCTTGGGTTTCTTTATATCTCTTATCGCATTATAATTGTTATAACAAAAACTTGACTAAATTACTATTTTTATATAAGAAAAAGAACTTAGATTTTTACGTCTAAGTTCTTTTTTTTAACCGCTTAAAACTGAGATACTATAAAATTTTAAATTTTCTAAAAATTCTATAATTATTTTATTACAAACTATTTAACTCGTTAACGCTATTAAGTACGTATTTTGGCTTTACTTGTGAAGAAGTGTAAGTTTGTAACGTCGCTTCGCCACTTAATACTAAAATAGTATCAACGTTAGCGTTTACTCCAGAAGCAATATCAGTATAAATTCTATCGCCTAAAAGTACAACTTCATCATTTTTTGCGTTAAACTTTTTCATTACTTCAAAAATCATAGTAGGCTCTGGTTTACCTATGAATTTAGGCTTTTTGCCCGTTGCCCTTTCTAAACCTTGACACATTGAACCGCAATCGGGAATATACCCAAACTCTACCGGACAAACCCAGTCAGGATTCGTTGCAAAATAATCAACTTCATTTAACGTTAAGGTTTTACTTGTATTAAACAACTTTTCGCCCGTTAATTCGGTATCAAAACCCACAACAACTACTTTTGCATTTTCATCATACTCTGTCGTGATATTAAGTTTAGCATTTTTTAGTTCACTTAAAAACGACTCCGTACCTTGAAAATAAATTAAACTATCTTTATATTTTTCTTTTAAAAGTAGTACCGTTGCATTTGCTGAAGTGAAAAAATTACTCTCGTCAGCCTTAATTCCCATATTGTTTACTTTTTTGATATAATCGCTTACCGATTTTGAAGAATTGTTCGTTATAAAAACGTATTTTCCTCCATTTCTTTCTATTTTATCTAACAATTCTATTACGCCGTCAAACAATTTATTGCCTAAATAAATTGTTCCATCCATATCAAAAAGCCATAACTTTTTACTATTAAATTCAAATAACTCTTTACCAAAATAATCTTTCATTTCAATTTAACGATGAGGTTGCCACTAACGACACTCCCTCAACTATATCCTTTTTTATAATATCGCCTATTTTTATAGGGGCTACCACCTTTATTGAATTTATAACGTTCATAACCTTAAAAATATCTTCTTTTTTTACGGGCAAATTAGTTTTTACCGCCACCATTACGTCTTTATCACTTTTAACGGTAGAAGTAATTACCCTTTTAGGACATATTACTTCATCTTCTGCGTACATTTTTCCACGAACACAATTATTACCCGAAACGCTTACTACTTTTTTGTTATCAACTATTACTTTTAATTCACACCCCATAGGGCATTCTATACAGGTTAAAACTTTTTGATTCATTTTACACCTCTACGCTAAGTATTATATCATCTTTGACGTTTTTTAGCAAACTATTTGGTAGTACAATATTTTCCATTTCGCCAGGCACTACTATTTTTTTAGTTTTACTTAATAATACTTGTCCGTTACTTGTTAATTTTATCGTTGCATTTTTATATTCGCCCGTTACTCTAAAAAATAGTTTGACGAATTTTTCAGCATTTTTATCTATCTTTTGCGGTAACACGTAACTTACGTTTGGACCGTTTACGGCATTTACGATATCTCTATTTTTTTCGCCGTTTTGTAAATATTCGTAAACTGCTTTACCCGTTAACTCGGCTTCTTCCGAAACAAAATCAACTAAATCGTGCACTTGTAAAACGTTACCGCATGCAAAAATCCCATTTACTGAAGTTTCTCTATTTTCATAAACTACCGCACCCTTAGTTTTTGGCGATAACTCTATTCCGGCATCTTTAGTTAGTTCATTTTCAGGAATAAGCCCTACTGAAAAAAGCACGGTATCGCAATCAAAATGAATTTCACTTTCTTTTATTGGTTTTTTGTTTTCATCAACTTTACATACCTTTACACCGCTAACTCTATCTTTTCCTTCAATTTCAGTAATCGTATGACTTAAATATAGCGGAATATTAAAGTCGTTTAAACATTGTGCTATATTTCTCTTTAACCCCGAAGAATACGGCATAAGTTCAATTACCGCTTGCACTTTTGCTCCTTCTAACGTCATTCTTCTTGCCATAATAAGACCTATATCGCCAGAGCCTAATATAACTACGCTTTTCCCCGGCATATACCCTTTAATATTAACAAACTTTTGTGCCGTCCCCGCTGAAAATAGCCCCGCAGGTCTACTTCCGGCAATATTTAAAGCACCTTTACTTCTCTCCCTACAACCCATTGCTAATATTACCGCTTTGGCTTTTAATACGAATACGCCTTCTTCTTTATTTATGGCTGTAACTTCTTTATCTTTAGTTAAATTGAGCACCATTGTTGATACTTTATACGGAATATTTCTACTAATAACGCCTTCTATAAATCTATTTGCATATTCAGGACCCGTTAAACTTTCTTTAAAACGTTGCAAGCCAAACCCGTTGTGTATACATTGATTTAAAATACCGCCTAAACAATCTTCTCTTTCTATTATTAAAAGATTTCTTACACCACTATCATAAGCGGAAATTGCAGCGGCTAATCCTGCTGGGCCACCACCTATTATAATAAGGTCATACATTATTTGGTCCTCCCTATAACGATATTTGACTTGCCCCCGCTTTTCGTAATATCACAAAGTGGAACGTATAATTCTCTTGCTAAAATTTCCATAACACGAGGTCCGCAAAAACCACCTTGACATCTTCCCATACCACTTCTCGTTCTTCTTTTGATAGCGTCTACCGTTGTGGCTTTTGGGTTTTCGTGAATTGCCCTTACAATTTCACCTTCCGTAATTTTTTCACACCTACAAACAACGTTTCCGTACCTACTATCTTGTTTAATAATTTTATTCTTTTCTTCATTAGATAATCTGTTAAAAAAGTAATCGGGTTTACGAATTCCGTTAAATTTTTCATTTCTTTCTAACTTGATTAGTTTAGAAATTATATCTTCAACAACGTATTTACTAATTGCCGGCGCTGAAGTTAAACCAGGCGACTCAATCCCAGCCACGTTTATAAAGTTTTTACAAGCGTTACTTTCGCTAATTATAAAATCAGATTTATCACAATACACTCTTACGCCCGAAAAAGAAGTTATCGTATTATAAAGCGGTACGTTTTCAGCCATATTTTTAACTTTATTTATAATTTCATTTAACCCGTTAGAAGTTGTAGACACGTCGTTTTCATCAATTTCTTGTGCTGTTGGTCCAATTAAAATATTATTGTCTACCGTTTGAGTCAATAAAATTCCTTTACCTTTTTTAGTAGGCGCTGTAAATATCGTATGATTAACAAAATCGCCACTTTCCCTATCTAATAAAATATATTCGCCCCTTCTAAAACCAACTTTAAACGAATAATCCCCTACTAAATTAGCAATTTTTTGACAACCGCTACCGCTTGCGTTTACTATAATTTTCCCTTTGACAACTTCGCCCTTGTTACTTGTTATAGTAAATCCATTTTCTTCTTTAATTATATTAACGACTTCAAAATCAGTTATTAACGTTGCCCCGTTATCAATAGCGTTGCCGATAGACGCTATCGTTAATTCATACGGACATACTATTGCTCCCGTTTTAGCATATAAAGCGCTTATCGCATTTTTAGAAACGTTAGGCTCTAATTGTAATAATTGCTTTTTAGATATAATAGATAAATCTTTAACGCCGTTATTTTTTCCACGTAGTAATAGTTGTTGCAACGTTTTTTCATCTTCTTCATTAAACGCTAAAACTAAACTGCCATTATTTTTATACTTAACGCCTAACTCAATACAATAATCTTGCATCATTTGATTTCCAAGTACGTTAAATTTTGCTTTGTGTGTATTTTCTAATGCGTCAAACCCTGCGTGAACTATTCCGCTATTAGCCCTACTTTGCCCCATACTAACGTCACTTTCTTTTTCTAAAAGCACTGCCTTTAAATTGTATTTTGTGATTTCACGAAGAATTGTTCCGCCTATTACTCCTCCGCCTATAACTACTATATCGTACATTTTACTCCTTTTATAGAAAAATAAATTTTTTATTGACAAGTATATTTTCTTATATTATAATTATAATATAAATAAGCAAATAAGCAACAACTTAATTAAAAATAGTAAATTTTGATAATATTTTTGCTCGTATAATCAAAATTTTTAAATATTATTGCTCAAATGGTCAAATGTTATGAAAGATAATAAAGAAAAAGAAATTTTAGAATTTTTACAAGTTAAACAATTTTCAACGGTAGAACAAATTGCTGAAAGTTTATTTTTAAGCCCATCAACCGTAAGGCGTAAGTTAAGCGTTTTACAAGATAAAGGTTTAATTTCAAGAACGCACGGCGGGGCTAAAATTAACGATAGCAACAATTTACTTCCCGGCTTTACTTTTCGTTTTCACAAAAACATTAAAGAAAAAAAGAAAATTGCCGAAATTGCATCAAATCAAATTAAAGATGGTGACGTTATATTTTTAGACGGCTCAACTTCTGCTTTTTACGTAGCAACTTACCTTAAAGGTTTTAAAAACCTAAAAGTTATAACTAACGGAATTGATACTTTAAGTGAACTTTCAAAAACGGGCATTAAAACTTATTCAACGGGTGGCGCTATATCTTCAACAAACACTTCAGTATTAGTAGGATATCACGGCGAAAATACGGTAAAAGGTTTTAATGCTGATATTATGTTTTTTTCAGTAGCATCAATAAACGAAAACGGAATGCTGTACGATATTTACGAAGAAGAAATTTCTATGCGTAAAACTATGCTAAATAACAGCAAAATAAAAGTTTTACTTTTAGATAACGCTAAGTTTTCAGCAAACGCACCATATACTTTATGCCCACTTGACGATATAGATATTCTAATTACCGATAAAGAAATTGACGGCTATTTTAAAATTTCGCCAAAAACAAAAATTATTAAAGTATAAAACGTAAAACCATAGCAAAATCTGCAATAGAAATAGGGATTTTTAGAAACAATTAAAATGTTATAGTATTGCAGTTTTCAAGTGGTTAAAAAAACAAGAACTTAGACGTGAAAATCTAAGTTCTTTTTCTTTACTCAAAAATACGATATGGGTTTCCCATATGTTTTAATCAAAATGCAATTTGTGGCAATTTTCTTTACCTGCTTCGATTTTATCCCATTTTATGGCAGATTTTAACTGTTTACTTTAACTTGTAATTTATGTATCTAATCAAAAAATCAAACAAGCGGAAAAGTAGCGTTAAGTCTTTATTGAAATGTTTAAGGTCATATTTTTCATCAAAAAAATATCTATATTTAACATATGGTTCATTAATAGGCTTTAGAGCATCAACAAATTCTTGTTCGTTATTATATTTTTCATTCCAACAATAACGATTTATGTTCAAATATCTAATAATTAATTTTTTAGTTCGGTCATTTAACTGCTTAAACAAGTCGTCTAGCTTGTGACCCCATCCTGTTTTACCTTGATGAGCCAATATCGCCTTAAATGCCAACTCTACGCTAAGACTCATATTAACAATTAGAGCTATTGAATCACTATAAAGATATAATTCTTCTAATGGGTTGTTTCCTGTTATTTCTTCTGGAACAATCTCTTCTTTCATGTTTAATACTAAAGATGCAAATATGTTAGAAGCCCTACGAATTTCTTGCCACTTTTTGTTGTTTTTATTTTGTATTAAATTTTCTTTCGGTATTTCAATTTGCTTAAATTTAATCTCTGCCATATTATTCTGTTATTGTGTCAGTTTTAATGTGATAATCTTTCTTGTTTCGCTCGGATAACTACATTGCTTGTCTTATTTCCCTTTTGTAAAACAGCGCAATTTTTATAAGAAATGTACTTTGAAACATTAGAAGACACCGATAACTGAAGAAAAATTATTTATAGTATTTATTTATAATAGAAGTTCGAATGCTTTGATATTCTTCTTGACTAATTACAGAATGTTCAAACATCATCTTAGCTTCATTGAGTTCGCACTCCATGTTATTTACAGCTTTTTTTATTTCGATTCTTATTTTTTTTGTTTTTTTTGTAAGCATTGCTACTATGAAAGAAAATATAGACAATGCACATAAAAGAATTAAATTGATAACAGAAATTATGTCAACTGTCTCTACATACCAGTCATATAGTGTCCACCAATATGGACAAATGTTCCCCAATAAAAAACCAAAATTAATTATCGAACACACTAAAAACACAATAGAAAGATATAAATTGGAACGTTTTTTACTCAAACAAAACCAAACTATACCACAAATTGCTATAGGTATCTGTATACATACAGAAACAATATTTGTTTTTGTGTACGATAGCATTCTATCATAAGTCTCATATTGTCTATCTACATTGCCCCACTCTATAATATTTATTTTTAAAATATCATCTAGTTCAGTTAATCCAAATAAAGAGAAAAAAATCAAAAACACAAACAAACATAAAACCACTATTGCGATGGACAACGATATAATCTTTATCGCTTTTGCTCCGGTTGACGAAATAAGCGGTTGTTCTCCAGTTTCTATAGTCTCTCTAGTGTTTGTTATTAATCTTGTGCTTTCTATATCTTTGTCATCCGTTTCAGTATCTTTGATATTCAACATAAATATCCCACCTATAAAACTACACAAAAAAATAGTAGCAATTCCCCAATCTTGCAGTTCTTTTGCCGATTTAACATTGTTAATTTTTTTCAAGGCAAGGGAACCAATAACTATCGGATATATTAAGAAAAATTGAACAATCATTCCTATCCAAATAAAAACTTTTGCTGCTGTTCTCACAATAAAACCTCCTAGCAAATCTAAATTATTATTTAATAAAAAATTACAATTAGTCAATAGTGTAGTTAACGATAGTTTCCATAGTGTTAGTCACAATATCTAAAATCAAAAGTTTGTCATAAAAATCAATAAAAATTTTTCTAAAGACTTTTCCGTTTTCTTTTTCACATTCATGTGCTATTGTAAACATACTTTCAATATCTTTAGCAGATAAACACTCAATAAAACACTGTCTAAAAAATATGTATAGATCTTTAGTTTTTAAACATTTATATTTTTTGTTATATTTTTCTCGTATTCTTTCATTTAATAACTTTATTTCTTCTTTTGGCACAATTCGATATAAGCCACAAATTCTAAAATCATCTGTACATATAATATTTACTCGCTTTTCTTTCGCACCTAATAAATATTTTTCAGGGACGCTTTCGTGAGATCTATTTTTTAATCTTTTCTTAAAGTCTCCATAATATTTTTCAACCTGCCTGGACACAGCACGAGTTACTTCAACGCCTATTCCGCTACTATAATCAATTAAATCTGGTTTATCATCAATTTCTAATTTTTTATATTCTAAAAATAATTTTTCTAACACTTTTTTCGCTTCAACCTCTTCTAGTCGAACCAGCTTATCATTGCTCACTAATTTTCCCTCTCTCGTTTTACTAAAATTAAACTGATTTTAGCACAGTACACATGACAACTTCTGTCATATATTTTAATTTAGTTTAAGATTTTCAAATATTCGTCAAGCCTTGCGTTGATATATTCGGCAAAAAGTTTGGTCATTACCGACAAATCTTTTTTAACGTAATAAGCGTCAAAAGCGTCGTAATATCTTTTTCTATCGGTAAACTTTATGTCAATAGGCGGATAGCCTGCTTTCATAAGTTCCAAGTTAACAAGCAATCTTCCCGTTCTGCCGTTTCCGTCAATAAAGGGGTGAATACCTTCAAAATTGATATGGAAAAGAGCAAGTTTTTCAGCGATATTTGTATTGTCGTTTTTGAAGTTTTGCAAAAGCTCGTTCATTTTGGACTCGATTAAATAAGGTTGCACAGGCTGGTGATGAGCACCAAGAATACGAACGGGAACTTTTCTATACGTGCCTTTATCCATAGGTTTATCGGCAAGAACAAGCGAGTGAATTTGTTTTATAACGTACTCGGTAAGCTCTGCCTTTTCTTTTACTAGGTCAACAACAAAATAAAAAGCGTCTTTATGACTAACGGCTTCCATATGGTCTTTAAGCGGTTTTTGGTCGATAGTAAGCCCACGAAGTACCATATCCGTTTCACGAAGAGTAAGGGTATTGCCTTCAATAGCGTTTGAGTTATAGGTGTACTCAATCATAAAGTCTTCGTAAAGTCTTTGTACTTCGCCTTCGGTAAGTGGACGACGAGAATCAAGCTCCGCTTTTTTCTTTTCAATAAGCGCAGTTAAACTTTCTTTGGCTTTAATTCTACCGTCTTGAGGTTTATCCGTGCCATCAGGAATATACCAAATTTTTCCAATTCGATAAGCACCGTCAATTTGACCGTTAGCGCATAGCGTTCTAACACGTCTATCGGAAATATTCCACTTTTCAGCTGCTTGTTTTGCGTTCATTGCCATAATAATCACTCCTTATACGGAATATTATACCCATTTTACAGAATAATGTCAAGATGTTTTGGAATAATATCTTAAAATTTACGGAATAAAAGGCGTGGCATCACGCCACGCCTTAACTTGTTAATTTGAAACCCTGAGGTTTACCGTAAAAATCCCTATGACTATTACGGTAAATGCTATGGTTTTATAAATTTACTATTTCGCTATTTATTTCATTATTATTAGCAATGTACGTGGCTGTAAAATCAACGTCTTTTGCAAGAGTTAAATAATAACTTTCGCCGTCTAAAACAATTTCTTTGGTTTTTGTTATATATTTAGAAGTATCTATTTTTGCAGGACTAAAAACCGCACCGCCGTTTATTTTAAAACACGCCTCTTTTTTAGTCCACTCTAAGCAATAAGTTTGCTTTGACAAGTGGTACGCAAGCCCCATAATTGATGGTAGTTTAAATTTATCAAATCTACTTAATTTTTCAATATCTACGCCAACGTTTTGCATTGAAAATGCAACTGCCACCACGTTTTTTGTATGAGTTATAGAAAATGCAAACTTTTTATGTAACGGCTTTCCGTGTTCATTTATAAAAAATTTATCTTCGCCTAAATCAATATTAAAAATTCGTTTTGCTCCCTTATAAAGCAAAGAGTACGCCGTTAATTTTTGTTCTCTTAAACTTTCGTTATTAACGCTATCTATTTGATTTTTTATATAGGTTGGCAAATTGATAATTTCACTGCCAACTTTTGAAATATAACAAATTACTTTATTTAACATATTTACCTATATAGTTTAAAAGCGTACCATTTGGTACGCTTTAAATACTTACTAAAAATTAGTCATTGTTCTTATCAGCAACTTCTATTACTTGTTTACCATCATAATAACCGCATTTAAGACAAACTCTGTGAGATTGTTTCATTTCGTGGCATTGAGGACATTCAACAAGAGTAGGCACACTTGCTTTATAGTTACTTGCAAATCTTTTATTACCTCTTTGTTTTGAGACTTTCGACTTTGGAACTGCCATTTTTCATTACCTCTCTTTTATTTTTTACAATTACATTTTGATTTGTTTAGATTTACACCACAATAATGGCATAAACCTTTGCAATCTTCCTTGCAGTAGATTGTTGACGCCATATTAAGTAGTAATACGTCATTAACCGCCTCTTTTAAATCAACTACTCCGCTTTTATACAAATAATCGTCTTCCTGAGCATCAGACAACACGTATTTCACAGAAAAGTCGCTATTAAAATCGTATATTGCATCTTCTAAACACCTTGCACATTTACCAACAATGGTGCACTTGACCGTTCCGTCAACGTAAACGTCCTCATTGTGAAGTTCCAAAGAACCACTTACGCTAACGAGTTTGTCAATACGGGCATCGGGAAGTGTTACAATATCACTCGGCGCATCATAATCAAAACTAAATTCAGTTTGATATTTTCCGCTATATTTTAACCTTCTAACATCAATTTTCATCGTAGTGCTTAACAATTATATAATATTTGTTGTTTATTGTCAAACTTTTAAATGATAATTTTTAAAATAATTGACTTATTTATTAAACGCAAGACTTGCTGTATCCCTTGCAATTACAAGTTCTTCGTTAGTAGGGATAATTAACACTTTAACCTTGCCATCGTTTGCCGTGATATCTCTAATTTCGCCATTATTTCTTTGAGCATTTTTATCAGCGTCAATTTTAATACCTAAATATTCTAAGTCTTGACAAATTCTCGCTCTCATTTTAGCATCGTTTTCGCCAACGCCTGCCGTGAATACTACACAGTCAACACCGCCAAGTACCGCCGAATATGAGCCGATATACTTTTTAACGCTATAAGCAAAAATGTCAAGAGCAAGTTCAGCCCTATGATTACCTTCGTCACTTGCCGCTTGTAAATCTCTAAAATCTGAACTTACGCCACTAACGCCTTTAACACCTGATTTTTTATTTAAATAATCAAGGGCTTCGCTAATAGTCATACCCGTTTTCTTAATTAAAAATTCAACGATTGCTGGGTCAAGTTCACCACTACGAGTTCCCATAGGAACACCGCCAAGTGGGGTGAAACTCATACTTGTATCAACGCATTTACCGTCTTTAACTGCTGAAATTGAAGAGCCGTTACCAAGGTGGCAAGTAATGATTTTGCTTGATTTACCTTCTAAGTTAAGATATTTAATAGCCTCGTTTGAAACAAAGCGGTGGCTTGTTCCGTGGAAGCCGTATCTTCTAATTTTATAATCTTTATACGCTTCGTAAGGAATACCGAAAATATATGCTTTTTCAGGCATTGTCAAATGGAAAGACGTATCAAAAACTAATACCATAGGCGTATTAGGCATAACTGCTTGACACGCTTTTACGCCTGCGATATTTGGCCTTTGGTGTAAAGGACCAAGTTCAGCATTGTCTAAACAAATTTGAATATTTTCTTCAGTTGCAAGTGCTGGACCTGAAAAACTTTCGCCACTATGAAGAACTCTGTGTCCAACAGCGTCAATTTCAGCCATTGACTTAATACAACCTATTTTTTCATCAACTAAAGTGTCTAAAACAAGTTTAATAGCCTCAGTGTGAGTTGGCATATCTTGTTTAATTTCAGTAGAAACACCGCTGTATTTGTGTGTTAATAATGAACCTTCAATACCTATTCTTTCACATAAACCTTTTGCAATTACGTTTTCAGTATCCATATCAATGAGTTGATATTTTAATGATGAACTACCTGCATTTATAACTAAAATTTTCATTTTTTTACCTCTTTTATACGTTTTGTGTTTGTAATACTGTTATAGCAACAGCACCAACTATATCGCTACTATTACAACCTCTTGATAAGTCGTTAATAGGCTTTGCTAAACCTTGACAAATAGGACCAACTGCTTGGAAACCACCTAAACGTTCAGTGTTTTTATAGTTGCTGTTACCAGCATCAAGGTCTGGGAAAACAAGCACGTTTGCGTGGCCTGCTACTAATGAATCTGGTGCTTTTGATTTCGCAATTGCTGGAACGATAGCAGCATCAAATTGAAGTTCACCGTCAGCCTTGTACTCAGGTGCAATTTCTTTGAAAATTTTAACAGCCTCAGTTACTTTTGTAACGTCATCGTGTTTAGCACTACCTTTTGATGAGTGTGAAATAAATGCAATTCTTGGCTCGATACCTGCAATTGATTGACAAGATTTTGCAGAAGATAATGCAATATATGCAAGTTCTTCACTCGTAGGGTTTTGGTTAAGACCGCAATCGGCATAAATGTAACAACCATCTTCACAATATGGATTGCCTTGTTTTGGCGCTATCATTAAAAAGTATGCTGAAACCATTTTTTCGCCTTTTGCAGTTTTGATAACTTGCAAACCTGGTCTTAAAGTATTTGCCGTTGAGTGACAAGCACCTGATACCATACCGTCAACGTCACCATTTTTAAGCATTAACGCACCGTACATTGTATAGTCTTTTAAAATATATGCTTTTGCATCTTCAACGGTTGCATATTCAGGAGCGCCCGTTTTCTTATTTATTTTGCCTTGTCTAATTTCAAAAAGCATTTGCGCGTATTTTTCAGTATTAACGTTTGTTATAGGATTTATTATTTCTATACCTTCTAAATTAACGCTTGGATTGTCTTTTGCGATTTGCTCTTTATCGCCAAGCACAACGATTTTTGCTATCTTTTCATCGGCTATTTGCCTTGCCGCTTCAATAACTCTACTGTCTTCGCCTTCTGGTAAAACTATCGTTTTGTTAAGGGCTATTGCTTTTTGCTTAATGTCGTTAAGAATATCTCTCATTTTAAACTCCTTAAAAATACTTTATTATTTTTTAATTTTAGTGTATTATATAATTAGAAATAAAATTTCTACTTATAATTATATAACAATATTTTGTAAAAGTAAATAATAACGAGGTCCATTTTGAAAATTTGCACAGTAATTAGTGAATATAACCCCTTTCATAACGGTCATTTAAAGCACTTAGAGCATATTAGGAATAATTTAAACCCAGATTTCATAATAATTATTATGAGTGGCAATTTTACCGAGCGAGGCGAAGTTGCCATCTTAAATAAATACGATAGGGCTAAACACGCCGTTTTAGGCGGGGCTGATATGGTTATTGAATTGCCCGCTGTATTTTGTTCACAAAATGCTGAGGTTTTTGCAAAAGGGGCATTAAGTATTTTATCTAAACTTCCCGGCGAAAAAACTTTGTGCTTTGGCGGAGAAAGTGATGACGTTTCCGCCTTAAAAAAACTCGCCCGTTTAATGTGCACGGAAAGTGAAGAATATAAAGCCGTTTTAAAAGAGCAACTTAGTCTTGGCAACTCTTATATTACTGCAAGAAAAAACGCTTTAACGTCTCTTTATTCTAACGAAGATTACGATTTCTCTTTATTAGACTCGCCTAACAACATTTTAGCAATTGAATACGTTAAAGCAATTATTCAAAATAATTACGATTTTGATATAAACATTTTAAAAAGGCAAGATAACGGGTTTAACAATAAAGTGTTATCAAAACGCTATTCGTCAAGTTTAAGTATTAGAAACGCCATTTCAACAAACAACCTTAAAAAAGTTAAAAAAGTCGTGCCACCATACACGTACGCAGACCTTCCTAAGCAAATAGAAAATGGCGATAGCGCTATAATTTATTCACTACTTAACGCATCTAAGGAAAAATTAAAAAATTTACCTGACTGCGTTGAGGGTATTGAAAATAAAATTAAAGAAGTTATTTTAGATAATTTTACTATAAAAGATATTATTTCAAAATTAAATACTAAAAGGTACACCGATGCCAGATTTAAAAGAATTTTAATAAATAATTTATTAAATATTGAAAAAGGTTTTGTTTTAGAGTGCTTGGCTAATCCAT
>JAZONZ010000053.1:0-2039 GCA_045654765.1 Christensenellaceae bacterium | reverse complement strand
AATGACAACTAGTGAAATAATAAATTTAATTTTGTGTATATTGTCGTTTGTTTTGGCTGCAATTTCAGTAATAACGGTTGTTATAACATTAAAACAAAACAATAAAATGTTAGAAGCAAATGTAAGACCATATGTTGTTGTTTATTTGGTATATGAAGAGTTTTTTAATCAAACATACTTGTGTGTAAAAAATTTTGGTGAAACAAGTGCATTAATTGATAAAATTGAAATAAATCCTTGTATCCATTTTTACGAAAAAACAAGCAATGAAATTTTTAATGAAACAATGATAGCCCCAAAACAACAATTCCACTTTTTAGCGCTTGATGAAAATAATAAAGACAGGTTTGACAAGGCGTATACAGGAACTGTTAACATAGAATATATTGATTGTATTACAAAGAAAAAATATAGTGAGGCCTATAAAATCAGTACAGAATATAGCAAGGAAGTTTTGACGTTGCATTCTTCTAATAGTTCTATGGGTAAAATAGAAAATTCTTTAAGGAATATTGAAAATATTTTAGCTTTTACAAAAAACAAAGAAATGTAAAGGTAAGATGTATTTGTTAAAAAGAAGGAAGGATGACCTTCATTCTTATGTTATTTGAAATCGGTATAAAATTGGTATAAATTTAGTTTAAAAGTTGCTTCAAAATACAAAAGTTACGCAACTTATTTAACGTTTTTAACGCAAAAACGTGCATATTTTTAACAAAACACACGTTATTTAACACTTTTTATAGAAAGTTTATAAAAAGGTAGCACTCCTAAGGGGTAGTTGTGGGTTCGATTCCCGCAGGGGAGTACCAAAAATTAAAGCACCTGACTGGGTGCTTTTTTTGATATATTCGGTAAAGTATTTTAATTGTCTTTACAAAGTTAGGAATAAGTTGTATAATCTTTAAGTAAATATAAATTGACTTTTCGTTATAGGAGAAAAAATATGAAATTAATTATTAAAGACAACTATTTATCAATGAGTGATTGGGCAGCGCAACATATTGCTGATGCAATCAATAACCATAAAGAAGACCGTCCTTTTGTTTTAGGACTTCCTACCGGTTCTTCTCCGCTTGGCGTATATAAAAAGTTAATCGAAATGAATAAAGCCGGCAAGGTTTCTTTTAAAAACGTAGTAACCTTTAATATGGACGAATACGTTGGTCTTCCTAAAGATCACGACCAAAGTTATTGGTATTTTATGCACGATAATTTCTTTAACCACATTGATATTCCCGCAGAAAATATCAATATTTTAGACGGTATGGTAGAAGATTTAGAAGCAGAATGTAAGCGTTATGAAGACAAAATCGCTTCTTACGGCGGAATTGATTTATTTATGGGTGGTAGCGGTGTTGACGGACATATCGCATTTAACGAACCTTTTACTTCTTTAACTTCTAGAACGGGTGTTCGTGCACTTACCGAAGATACTTTAATCGTAAACTCACGTTTCTTTGATAACGACGTTAATAAAGTTCCTAAAACTGCACTTTCTGTTGGTGTTGGCACTGTTTGTGATTCTAAACAAGTTATGCTTTTAATCAGCGGACATAATAAGGCACGTGCACTTCGCCATTGTGTTGAAGGTGGTGTTGACCACGCTTGGACCATTAGTGCGCTTCAATTACATAAGGACGGCATAATCGTTTGTGACGAGCCTGCTTGTGGCGAATTAAAAGTAGATACCTACAAATACTTTAAGGAAATTTACAAAAACGAAAAATAATATACGTTAGATAAAAAGGTCTGGTTTGTGCCAGACCTTTTTTGTATGCTTAAGTTTGGTTTTCTATAAGTTTTTCGCTAGGGAGAATAGGAATATAATCTTCCCATCGCTCTATTCGTATGGGCATAACTGGGTGTTTTATATCGTTAAAAATTAAAACGAGTGCGGGTTTTATTCCGTTATGATTTTCGGTAAAGTAAAAATAAGAAAGTTTATTTTCCGCTAATAATTTTTTTGCAGTTTTATGGTAGTTAAAGTAAGTCATAACTATATTATTTGCAAAAAAATAAGTTATATATTTTTATAA
>JAZONZ010000052.1:0-3504 GCA_045654765.1 Christensenellaceae bacterium | reverse complement strand
AGGATAATCCAAATATATACCCCCTATATGAAAAAAGTAATAGCGAAAAATAAAAAGTATATTTATTAGTTAAAAGCAAAAATATTATAAGTAAAAAAATTACGGCGTTTAAAATTCTTTTTATTAAAAAAGAAAGGCTTGAAAACTCAATATTGATAATAAATATATAATAATTATTTACTTGCGATGAAAAAGAAGTATTTACAGTTTCGCTTACCGGCATAAAAACACCTAAAAGTACTCCCAGAATAAATACTATTAAACTAATAATAGTTAAAGTGGCATTGTTTAAAAATACGTTTTTAATTTCGCTAAATATTTTCTTTAACATAAAAAACTCTCACTTAAAATATATGAGAGTTTTATATAATTATAACTAATTTAACATATTGTCTATCGAAATACCAAATCCCCTCGTGCTATCGTTTATAAACACGTGCGTTACCGCTCCAACTAATTTATCGTCTTGTACTATCGGGCTACCACTCATACCTTGTAATATTCCGCCGGTATATTCAAGTAAATCTTTATCGGTAATTTTTATTACTAAGTTTTTTAAATTTCCCTTTCTAAAATCAGTTTTTACTATTTCTATATCGTAATATTTTGGCGTTTCACCATCTATTGTTGAGTAGATTTTTGCCTTTCCTATTTTGGCAGTAGAACTTTCAATTTCAGCATGTTCTTCTTTTTCAAAATTATAAAATTTACCATACATTCCTGAATCTAAATTGCTATAAACTTCGCCTTTTGGCTTATCGCCTATAAAAATTCCTTTTAATTCTCCTGCCCTACCCCTACTTGCTCTTTCAACGCCTACGATTGAAGAATTATAAACGTTTCCGCCAAGTATACTATATTTATTACCTTTACTATCTAAAATAGGGTGACCTAACGATGCAAAACTTCCATCTTCTTTAACGTAAGTTATTGTTCCTATTCCAGTTAAATCATCTCTTAAAAATACGCCTATTTTATAATAGCCCATAATATCTTTTTCTGGAAAAACGTCAAAAAATAGCCTTTTATCATTTCTTAAAACCTCTACAATTAAATAGCCTTCTTTATAATTACTTAAAACTTCTTGCAAACTATTTGAATTGCTTATTTTTTTGCCGTTTACTGATAAAATTGTATCTCCAACACGAATTCCAGAACACTTTGATGGAGAAACTACTCCGTTTTCTCCAACAACCTCGGTCAAACCTATTACCGTTGTGCCGTTAGTTGATATTGAAAACCCACAAGTGTATCCGCCTAAGTATAATTTTTCAGTACTACCATAAACCGCCGACGTGTTTATAAATATCAACACGAAAACTAATAATAAGGTAGTTAAACTTACTAATTTTTTAAATTTTGCTCTCATAAAATTTAGTATTTGTTGATTATTATTTTTTATGTAAAAAAAGTCACTAAAAGTGACTTTAAAATAAACCTATTACGAAATATATTATACCTACTAATACGCTTGACAATACTCCGTATACAATTATAGGCCCTGCTATTACAAACATTTTAGCGCCAACGCCATATATAAAGCCTTCGCTTTTAAATTCCATTGCTGGCGAAGTAACTGAATTTGCAAATCCAGTTATAGGTACTATTGACCCACCGCCCGCAAACTTGCCAAGCCTATCGTATAAACCTAAACCCGTAAAAAACGAGCCTAAAAATATCATAACCATAGACGTTGCACCCGCCAAAACGTCTCCGTAAAGCGAAAATACGTACATAAATATATATCTAACAAACTGACCTATAATACATATTAAACCACCAACTAAGAAGGCTCTAAAAATAGTTGAAACTTCGTGAGTTTTTGGAGCAATGCTACTAATATAATCTAAATATTCTTTATTTACGTTATTTTGTTTTTTCATTTTTACTTTCCTTTATAAATACTTCTCTTGGCGAAACGTTTCTTTCGTCTTCTAAAATAAAATCTTTTATCTTTTTCATATAGATATTATTTTCAATATTTATAAAAAAATGTAACTAAATTTATTTTTTTATTATAGATAAGTTTAAATTATCCATAAAATAATAAATATCATCAAGAAGTTGATAATCGTATCTTATAACGTCAGCATCGTTTAACGAAATATTATCTCTTTTTGATATTAACTTTGAATACTCTATAAGCCCGTCAAAAGTCGTTAAATTGCCGTGCTTTCTCGTTTGGTAATTTTTACCATTTGTATGTTTAACTTTACCATTAACTTCTTTGACACTATTTAAAATCTCGTCAATCGTTGATGGAATAAAGCCGTTACATATCATATAAGCGTTCCATCTTAAATGCTCTAAGATTGCTAAATTACACCTAAGTGACGGCTTGAATTTTTCAATATCATAAACTACAACCTTTTTATTTTCAATACTTAGTTTATTGTTATAAACTATTTCATCATCTTTTTGATAATGAGAATAAAACTCTTTTTTTGATATTTTTAAATTGTTTTGACCATAAGATAAATCATAACCCATTAAATTGAGTTTGCCTCTAATACTTAGCGATGAGCCGTAACTTGACCCTCTTTCAAATGCAGATTTTTTACTATACCACTCCCTATAAGATTTTTCAAGAGTGTTTAGATATTCTTTTTTCGTTATTTTTTTATCTTCGTTATTTATAACAGCATATTCTAAGTCGTAAACGGCATTTCTTAAAATGGCAATTTTTGTAATTACGTTATCTAAAATATTATCTACGTTGTATACTATTTTATCTTCGTTACCTATGTGGTAAACGTTTTCAATCTTTTCAATTAAATAATTGTTTATACTATTTCTAATTTTTACGAAAATATATACCTTATCACTTTCCCACTCACTCATTTTGGCTTTTAATTTTTTAGCCATATCAATGTTTTCAAGGTCACTACCAAAACAAATGACTATAAAGTTTACGCTGTTTTTATTTGCTTGTGAGTTCTTTTTTAAATTAGAATAAAAACTTGCATCATTTATATCAAGTTTGTAAAAGTTTTGATTTGCAGGAATATCTGGTAATGGTAGATAATTTTTAATATCTACGTCTTTAAACTCGTTAATATATCTAAAATAACTATGATTTAAATTTTTTGAACTTTCCCCGCCACTTTTATCGTAAATATTGTAATTAACTTTTTTAATAGATATTTTTTCATTAACTTCTTCTATAAACTGATTGTTAGAAAGTGTTGACAAAAATATTTGCAAACCCGTTTGCCCAAAACCTATTAAGTTAAAGTTTATATCAACGTTTTTATTTATGGTGGCTTTAGAATAATCAACTTGCTCGCCATCTAAAAATAAAGCAAGTGGATAGTTTTTTACAAAATCGTTTGCAATCAATTTATATTTATTTACGTATTTAATGCAACCTTTTGCATCGCCTTCAATATCTTCGTATAAAGTTTCAAACAAAGGGCTTCCGTACACAAATATATTTAATTTATTAAATATATCGTAATTGTCGCTTATATTTTCAATTTTATTTATAAAAAGTTTACAAAGTTT
>JAZONZ010000051.1:0-11967 GCA_045654765.1 Christensenellaceae bacterium | reverse complement strand
TTTTAATATATTCTTATATATTAGTAGAAATATATAAAATAAATATTGAAATTATAGAATTATAAAAGTAAAAATTTTAGAAAATTACGTAAAGATGTGTTAAAAGTGTTGCAAGTTTTAAAAAAATGTGCTAAAATATCGCTGTTAATTGATTATAATAGTAAAGGAGATACTACCGTGCCAAATATTAAATCAGCAAAAAAGCGTGTAAATGTTATAAATAAAAAGACTGAAATCAATAAAAGTGAAAAATCAGCAGTTAAAACTGCTATCAAAGCAATCAACGTTTTAATTGATGCTGGAAATTATGAAGAAGCAACTAAATTACTTCCTCAAACTTTTTCAATTTTAGATAAAGCCGTAACTAAAGGCATTATGCATAAAAATACTGCATCTAACAAAAAGTCTAAAATCGCTAACAAAATTAACGCTTTAAAAGCAAGCAAATAATTATACGTAATTATAACCTTTTTATTAAGGTTTTTAAATGTATAAAAAAAAGTATAGCAATAGTTTTTGCTATACTTTTTTGTTGTTTTCAAAATTTTTACTAAACTTATTTTTACACTTGTTTTTTTATTAGAAGTTTAACAAGAATAAATACTGCTCTTTATTTATTGCCGATAAGAAAAGATATAATCTTGGACCCATATCAGTTCCAAACAATAAATTGTAAAATACTTTAAAGAATTTTTGTTGACGGAGCATATTTTCTTTTTTAGTTAAATTTTCATCATTTATTAAAGTGTATAAATATTGTTGAACTTCTTTTTCGTTTATATTATCGTTTTCATCTATATAATTATATAGTTTTTTAACCGCATCTTTTTCTTCATCATTTAAAGTATTATAAAACTCTACGTTTTTCTCTTTTAAAAGTTTGTATAATTTTGATGGTTGATGAACGGTAATCCAGTCTTTAACCCTTTGTAAACGACTTTCGTCTTCAACTGTAAATTCAACGTTTACTTTTTTGAGTATTTCTTTTACGGCGCTTGGATTAAAATCAACGATTGTTGCTACTGAACTAAGTACGCCAAACGGAACTTTTGACGTTGTGTTTTTACCATTTATTAAACTTAAATCATAAACACTTTCATTATACTCGTCAGCCTCGCCTTTTTTATATGCCTCTAAACCTTTATCAAACTCAGAGTAATGGCGAATAATAGTATCGTCAAAATTAAAAGAAAACGGCGCTTTTGGCTCGTATTTAGCAAAAAGCCATCTAATCATATCAGGCTCGTACACCTTTAATACAGTTGCCGGCGTAATATTATTACCCGTTGACGAGTGCATATCGCCTAAACCTGCTATTGATAACCAGCCGTAACCTTGGAACATAGGTGGTTCAACGTTTAAAACCTTTCTTGCAACGTCACAAGCAACTACGTAACTACCGCTTGCCGCTGCGTGGTCAATACCACCTGGCTCAAAGTCAACGCCTTCATAACCCCAACGCATAGGCCAGTCAACTTTCCAAACGAGTTTAATTTTATGATATTCCCTAATTTTTACGGTATGCTCGTTACCACACTTACATTTATAAGTGATTTCTTCGCCATCACAAGTTGAAGATATAACTTTCGTAGTATCTTTTCCGCAAAGTGAACAATATACGTTAAGTGGGTAATAATTTTCCCTTTCGCCTTCGTCACTATCTTGAGTTTTGTATTCCATTAAAACGTCATATATTTCTTTTCTTTTTTGAATAGCGAAAATAATATTTTCAGTATACATTCCACTCATATAATTTTTTGCTTGATAACGATAATCTACTTCAATTCCAAGTTCTTTAAGTGAAGTTTCAAATTCCACTTCGTTATATTCAGCATAAGAAGAATATTTACCGTATGGGTCTGGAATTAAAGCGTAAGGCTCGCCTAAATAATCGCCGAAATTATCGCAAATTTTAGCGATATTTGATGGAACTTTTCTAAGCCTATCAAACTCATCCCACGAAAATAATAATCTTGCTTTTTTACCTTTTTTTTGTAACGCTTTTACAACAAAATAACTCGTTGCAACGTCTCTAAAATTACCTATATGTACTGAACCTGATGGTGATATACCAGCGGCACATACGTATTCTTCTTTGTTAGGTTTTTTTGCTATAATCTCTTCAGCAATTTTCTCAGCCCAATGCATAAAAATTCTCCTTTAATTAGTTGTTTATCCATTTTTCAAAAGCAACGCAAATTTCTTCAAATACTTGCTTCTTTGTTTTATTTTCAGTATCAATTACAACGTCGTAATTAGATAAATCAGTAATATCTACGCCGTAAGTTTGCAAAAATCTTTCTTTTTCACAATTACGCCTTTTAGTAAGTTTATCAATAGCGTCTTCTACCGATAAATACGTTTCGTCTTCCCTATTTGCGTTATATACCCTTTCGCCCGCAACCTTGGTTGAAACTTGCATATACACTTTAAACGAAGATGGTACGAAGTGCCACGCCATACGAGAATCAAATAAAAAATTACCTTCAATATTTTCATACTCACAAAGTTTTGTATCTAAAATTTTATCAAACTCTGGATGTGAAGCCATGTATTTATTAAACTCGTAAGTATTCATATTCATTTTATCAGCCATTTCACGTTGAATTGAACCGATTGATACTTTTTCAAGATTGTATTTAGTAGTTAGCATTTTACCAACGGTACTTTTTCCGCTACCTAAATCGCCTGCTAATGAAATTTTGTAACTTTTCATAGATATTTCCTTAAATTTTAATTACGTATTGTTAATAAATATACATTTATTATACAATTTTGTCAACTCATTTAATGCGATAATTTGTTGTAAGGGCAAACTTTTATACAAATACCGCAAACTGCACCCCTACCTATATCTTTATAGTTTTTCATATTATGCGAACATTTTTCAGCACTAAAAAAATCTTCACGAGTTAAACTTGGGTTATACGAAATACCGCTAATCGCCCCGCCTGGACACGCCTTTTTACATATCTCACAATCTCCGCAACCATTTTCAATAATTTGACGCTCACTCGTTAGTTCCATATCCGTCAAAACTGAAATAAGGCGTACTTTTGAGCCGTATTCTTTCGTTATTAGTAAACAATTTTTACCTATAAAACCTAACCCCGACTTTCTCGCACCTTCTTTGTGAGAAAATATCCCCCTATAACTATCGTTAGGCATACTTTGTGATGCACCGATAGGAAAAGCGTTATAACCCTTCTTTTCGATAAATCCACTTAACTTAAACGCCATGCTATCTAATAAAGCGTTTGCTGAACGATATTCGTGAAAATACTCTATAGTTGGTTTATCAGTAATCGTTTTTAAAATAGCATCTGGTAATTTTACCGCTATCGTTACACAATAATTTAAATTTTGATTTTTTATTGGCGAATACCCTAAGTTAGAAAAACCTACTAAATCAGCACCTAAATTTTCTAAATAAGTGGTTATTTCTTTTTCGTACATTTTAAACCTCGTAAATTATCGTAACGGGACCATCGTTATACTGCTCGATTTTCATATCAGCACCAAATACTCCCCTTTTTACAACTACGCCGTTTTCTTGTAATTGTTTACAAAAATAATCGTAGATTTTTTCAGCCGATATAGGCTCTTTTGCTAAGGTGAAACTCGGCCTATTTCCGTGAGAAACGTCAGCATATAACGTAAATTGCGAAATTGATAAAATTTCGCCACCAACGTCTTGTACGCTTAAATTCATTTTTCCGTTTTCATCTTCAAAAATTCTTAATTTTGCAATTTTTTTGGCTAAATACGTTGCGTTTTCAAAGGTATCATCTTCGCCAACGCCTAAATATACTGCTAAACCGTAAGGTATTTCACTTATAACTTCGTTATTAACTTTTAAAGTTGTTCTTTTTACTCTTTGTACTACCGCTTTCATTTTACTTTTCAAAAATAAGTGAACTTGCACCTATTATTCCCGCATCGTTTTTAAGATTTGCCGTTATAATTTCAACCTTGCTAGTCCCTGGATAACCATACTCGAATTTTTCTAAATATTCATAAATTTTATCTAATAAATAACTACCTTCGTTACTGATTGCTCCGCCTATAATAACCGCCTGTGGTCTAAAAATATTACAATAGTTCATTATACCTTCGGTTAGATATGAAACAAAAGTTAAAATACGTTTTCCGCCGTTTTATCGCCTTTTTTTGCTTCGCTAAACGCCGTTATGCCGTCAACTTTATCAATATTGCCACCCACTAAATTCCACATTGAAGAATTTTTATCAAGTAACATTGCTTGTTTAGTTTGTCTTATAAGCGCCGTTGCCGATGCGTATTGTTCAAAACAACCACTTCTTCCGCAACCACATTTAATTCCGTTATAAAATAAAGAAATATGACCAAGTTCACCCGCCATACCCCTATAACCGGTATAAAGTTTGCCGCTTACGATAATTCCGCCACCTATACCCGTGCCTACGGTTAGCATTATAACGTCACTATATCCTTTTGCTATGCCGAACTTTACTTCGCCTAATGCGGCAAGGTCGGCATCGTTACCAACCCTACAAGGAAGTTTCGTTATTTCTTCAATAATTTGCTTTACGTTTAAATTTTTTAAATTTAAATTGCCCGAGTGTAAAACGACTCCTTCATTATAGTCAACCGACCCAGGACAGCCAACGCCAACACCAACGATTTCACTTTTACTTATTTTTGTTTCAAAAATCAAGTCGTTAATAGTGTTTGCTATAATTTTAACAAATTCAGTTTGCGGATTTGTATTAGGTTTAATTACTTTTTTAGCAACAATATTGCCGTTATCAACTATACCTATTTTAACGCTCATTCCGCCTATATCAACGCCTACGCTATACATTAAACGATATTTTCCCCTTTTAATAATTCAGTAATTCCCGCTAAATTGTTCTTGATTTTTTTATAAGGTCTAAATGCGTGATAATACGCTAAATAACATAGTTTTATCTTTTCGCTATCTTTACCTCTTACCACTTCGCTAAAAGTTTTTAAAACGTAAATTAAGTCTTCTTTTTCATCTTTTGATATTCTTGATGAGCGAACAGCCAAAGTGTCAAGTTCTAATAATCTTAACATAGTTACGGGCAAATTCGCGCTTTTAATATCGCTTGGAATAACGTCTTCTTTCGTAGCACTTTCAACTTCAACTCTTTCGCTTGTACTACGTTTTATTACTTCGCCACTTGTTGAAGAAGTGATATTTATAAGTTGAGTTGCAGATTGCACTGCGTAAACTTTAAAAACTTCTAAAACTTCTTGACAAAATTTTTGATATGCAAGTTCATAATTTTTTTCTTTATCAAAATAATCAAGTAAATCGGTTAATTGAAGTCTTTTGTAATTTATTTCGTTAAGCAAGCAGTAAGTAAACGCCATAACCTCAGTAGATTTTATAGGCATTTTGAAAGATTTTTTGCCATCTTCTTCACATAAAACCGCAACTAAACTATTATAAAAATCATAATCTTTCGTTAAATATGAAAACATATCCGATAAAAGTTTTGATTGATTTACTGATGATATAACGTCAAACACCTTAGAATTAGCCATTATATACTTTGAATTTTGCAAGTTTTCAATAGATTGTTTAAACCTTAAAACCGATTGCTCTCTCGTAGCCATTTTTACTCCTTTTTAACAAAAAGATGAATTTTAAATAGAATATTTAATATTTTTCACTATTTTTCCTTTATTTATCTATGATTATATCACATTTTCTTTCATCTATCAATATTTTTTCATAAATTGTTGATTTTTTTAACATTATTATGTATAATATGTTATGAACTAATTATTTTGGAGGTTTTATTATGAAATCTATGCAAATTTCTTTACAAATGGCTAGCCAAGTTAAAAACTTTGTTGCTATCGTACAAAAATATCCTTATGATATTGAACTTAAAAGTGAAAGATACGTTGTTGACGCTAAATCTATACTCGGTATTTTTAGTTTAGATTTATCTAGACCGTTAACTATTGAAATACATAGTGATAGTTGTCAAGATTTACTTGACGAACTTAAAGCATTTGCCATTTAATTTTATTTAGTTTTATTTAGGAAGGTTTTTTATGCAAGTCAAAGGCGATACTTCAGTAAACAAGTTAATATTACTTTTTGTCTTTGATAAGATGGAATGTCCACTCTCAGAAAATACTATTGCAGATATGTGCTGTTCTTCTAATAACTGGATTTCGTATATGGACCACATTCCTATACTTAACAAGTTAAAAGAAGAGTCTTTTATCTACAACGTTGCTACGTACGGCGAACCTTTATACGCCATTACTCCTGAGGGTAGATATTGTTTAGCGGAATTTTACGTACAAATTCCTATTTCTATTCGTGAGTCTATTTCAACCTTTATTAAACAAAATAAAATTAGATATAGGCGTAAACAAGAGTGCTTTCGTGATTACTATATGAACAAAGACTCAACCTACACCGTTCATTTAAAAATTAACGACACTTCTCAACCACTTTTAGAATTAAAATTTACCGTTCCAAACAGGCAAATTGCAAAGGATATTTATAAATCTTGGGAGGAAAAAGCAGGTAACGTATACGCTTTATTATACGATAACCTTGTTGATTAACATTATGAATATTTATAAAACAATGGGCACTTGTTCAAGGCAAATTATGTTCTCAGTTACAAGCGACAATAAACTTAGCGACGTGAAATTTATAGGCGGTTGTATGGGTAATTTACAAGGAATTTCTAAACTTTGTATAGGTAGAGATATTGACGATATTATTAAGTTACTTAAAGGTATACAATGTAGAAGTAATACTTCTTGCCCTGACCAACTTGCCAAAGCGTTAATTGAATACAAACAAAAAAATACTTAAAAAATACCAGCAAATTTAATTTTGCTGGTATTTTTTTAATTAAAACGATAAAAAAAAGTTGTTGAATTTCAACAACTTTTTTAGTTTAAATATCTACTTCATTAAGCAAGTTTTCATCATTTTTACGAAGTTCCTTTGGAACGTATATTTCATCATAATTTATGAAATATTTTTTCTTATTTTCAGCGTAATAACCAACGAATTTAATTGCTTTAAATATAATAATTGTTAACGGAACGGTTACCAAAAGTGATACGTAGAAAGTAACAAATGCTGATAAAAGGTTTATTACTATTGCTAATATTGTCATAAAGAAATATACGCCAAATCTTTCAAAAAATAAATTGCCTTTACCTTTACCTTTTAAATCTTTAAAACATTCTTTAAAGGCTGTTAAAGGCTTTTTATCTTCACATATCATTTTAGGAAGAACGTGACCTATTAAGGCAAATCTTATTGCAATTGCACTAACGAAAGTAAGTACGATTAAAGATAATGCAAATAAGCCAAACGCATTTATAAACATTAAAGCGAATAAATAACAAATTGAAATTACCGCAACGTTATATACAAGAAGCATTACTACCATATATAAACCATATTTACAAGCACCTTTAAAGTTTTCAATTAAAGGAAGAAAGAATTTAGTTTTAATTAAACTTGACATATGGTTATTTATGTTTACCGCAATAGTATAATCACATATTGAAGTTAAAAATACTGCAAGTTGCCAAACTAAGAAAATAGCGATTAAAGCCCATATTATACCATTTAAATTATCATAAACGTGCATTGTAATGGCTGTAACGTTTGCATTTATAACTTCAGCAGTGATAGACGTATCCATTGTTCCCGGATTTAAAAATTCAAGCACGAAAGTTTTTAGGGTATCTATTAACGCTTTTACGTCTTCACGAAAAAGAGCACTGTTTACAATAGGAGAAATAGCACTCCAAGCAAATATAACTACTAAACCTGCCGTAAAAATATAAATACATAATCTTGCAAGTAAAGTTTTAAACGTTAATCCTTTAAGTTCAGTTGCAATTTTTAATGCGTGATTTGACTTCATAAGGTAACCTCCTACTTTGTAAGTATATAATAATTATTAAAATATTGCAAGTATTTTTTACAACTAAAAAACGGCGGATAAATTCCGCCGTAAAAATACTATCTATTTTTTAAGTAATTAAGTAGCGTTTGATAAGAATTATCTAACAAGATTTTCAATTCTTCGTTATCAGTTGCTTCTTTAAGCGCTTCTTCTTTTGGTAACGAATAGAAATATCTTAACGCAATAGTTAATTTGTCACGTTTTAATTCGTTTATTTTACTTAGCCCTTCACTTGACGTAGCCGTGCCTAACGAATTGTTGTATTTTTCTTCATCTTTTTTCAATTTTTCGTTATACTTGATAATTTCAGCAATTTCTTCATCTTGTTCTTTTTTAAGTTTTTCAAGTTGATTTTTTATTTCAACCGCTTTTGAAGTTTCAAGATTTGAAATAGCACTATCATATTCCTTTTCGTATTCTTTAATTTTTTTGTTGTTTTCGAAAAGTTTATTTGCTACCTCTTTTTCAATCTCTAATTGCTTTTGAATTTTATCGGCACTCAAATCTTTTAATTGATTTGCAAATATACTCGAACGTTGAACGCCTTTTTTTATTGCATCATCATAAGTATCTTGTTCTTTTTCAGTTGCTATTTTTATAGCCTGTTTCTTCTCACTTTCTCCCTCGTTAATAATTGAATCGTTTTTTTCGTTTAACTTTTCAATTTTATCTTTTTTGTTATTACTTAAATTTTCAATAGTTTCTTTATGTTCAGTTTCAACCTTATCGATTGCCTGCTTTAGAAGTTCTTCGTCACTTAATGGATTGATTTCTTTATAATCAAATTCTTTATAATCTTTTTTAGAAATAGCATCTATTTCATCTTGCGTTTTTTGAACTTCATTTATCATTTCTTGATATTTATTTGAAGAATTAGACGCTAAAGACACAACTACGTCTTCGTTTTCATCTTTTTTCTTCTTTTTTTCTTCGTTGAATTCATTTAATAATTCTGAAACTTTTTCTTTTATTGTTGCCATTTTTACTCCCTTAATTATATATTACTGATAAATCGTCAATTCGTTTTAACTTTCTATTATCACTTAAATATACAATTTCATTAAATTCGCCAACTTTTACTTTTTGTGAAATTTCACCATCTAAATAGATTGCCTTATAATACTCACCGTTTTCTTCAAAAAATATCGTGTATTCGCTATCATTTTTTTGTATATGAAAATTACTTCCACTATAAAATATTTTTGTACTCATAATTATCCTTTGCGGTTGCTTTTTTAAATTTTTTTGGGGAAATATTTAAAATATAAGTTTTGTTTTATTTTGAGAGTTAGTAATTATATATAAATCGTTTATTGATGGCTCTGCATACACTCTATCTGCAATTTGACCTACGTTTTCATAAGTGAAAGTGCTAAAATCATATTTTCCTACGTGCACTTGATTGAATTTGATAAATAATATAACTAAATTATTATCTTTAAAATACCCTGCAATACTACTTAATCCACCAACACCTAAATCAATATCTACAAACTCGTTTGTCGCTTTATTTATTTTTCTTAAATATAATTCGTAATTTAACGTTACGTAACCTACGTAAATATAATCGCTATCGTGATATAAAATAGTTCCATCTTTTAAGGTAAATTTAGATATCGTAATTCCTTCTCTTTCGCCGTTTTCTATAATTTTTAAATTTGCGTACTTATCTTTTACTATAAAAACGTAATCGCCGTTTTCTTTTGGAATTTTTGTTATTCTATTGAAAGTGTTTGAATTTTCACTCTTATGTATATTTGCCGTGATTTTTTTAACGTTAAACACTGTATCGCTTCTAAATTTAAAAATTAAACTGTTTTTGCCTTTATTTATTAGTAAATTTAACGAATACTCTAAGTCATCGTTCATACCTATTACTCTCGTGTCCATAAAACAATCGTCTAAGTAAATATCAATAAATAGTAGCGTTCCCGTTTCAATATTAGCGTTTATAATTCCATCAATAGTATATTTCCCGCTATTTTTTGAATCGAAAATAAAGGTTTTTTCGTAAACGGCGGAATTATTGTTATCGTTTTCCGAAATAAAGTACATTGAACTATTTGTTTGAACGGTTAGCGTTTCTTGTAATTTGCTTAGTTGCTTTTCTAACTCAACAATCTTTAAATATGCAATTTTACCATAATCGAAACTCATATTACTCCTTAAAATAACTCAAATAAAATATTGGCTTTACAATTTTAGGCGTATGATAATAAGTAGAAATTTCTATTGAAAATTCTTCGCCTAATAAATTAGGTTTTACTTCTTTTCTACCCTTTCCACTTAAAATATACGTTTTTGAAGTGTATTCGCTAAATACTTTTAAGGTTATTTCCCCCGTTATATCTATTGAAATTTTATCTAATCTTTTTCGCTTTTTTTCAATTTGAAAATCGCTTTTACCACTTTTCCATAATTTTTTTAACGGCTTATTTAGAAATTTACCACTATTAGTTATTTTACATATCTCGTTAACGTTATTAACGGCGCATAAAATATACGAAGTTTCACTCATTATAGGCGTTATGCTTTTTAAATTTAAACCTTTTAAAATATGACAATCTTTTTCTTTAACGTTATACACAACTACTCCTTGGCTAACCTTTTTATCAAATAACATATCGCTGACTAAATAAAAATTTCCAAATAGGTAGCAAGAAAAAGCATTTTCTTTATTTAAAATATACTCGTCTAAATTATCTAAAACCTTAACGCTTTGAGTACCGTTAAATTTATAAAGTCCGTTTTCAGTTAAATATATAATGCAGTCGCCACAATTCGTTATTGTGTTTTTATATATTTTTCCTTGCGAAACGGACACGTTAGATACAATAAAATCTTCTTGAAATCCGTAGGCGGTAAGTTGCGTTATGCCGTAACTTCTAAAAATGTATAAGTACCCTGAAAAACTAACTACTTTTAACATATCTCCAAGTTCGTCTTCTAAAGTAATAAAACCTGCTTTATCTAACGAAATTTGCCAGTTTGTAGGGTCGAAATCATCAGAAAACCATAACGTATGCTTATCGGTATTAGTCGTTATAAATAGTCTTTCAGAGTGTATTGACATTGAAGAAATATCTGGCGTTAAACTAACGTCTTCAAAGGTGTCGCCGTTTATTATAATTATACCTTCAGTATCTTTTGATAAAATGTATACGTCTTCTCCATTAAAATTGTAATTTATTCCCTGCGGGGCATTTTCCATAGTTAAATTTTCATATTTTACAATTTCTGAGTTACCCTTTTCTTTAATAGAATAAAAGCATTTATTTGAAGCGTAAACTATGTACCTATTATCGCTTACGTTATGCTTTTTATCTCTTCTAATATAATGATATATTTTAATAGGATACACCTTTTCATTAAAGGGATATCTTTTATTATTTATAGTAAGATAATCAACGCCTTCACAACCTAATAACGCACCGTTTTTATAGTCGAAATTGTACGAAGTTGTAGCATACGTAAAACTTAAAAGTTTTTCGTCAACTTCACCATTTACACCATTAGAAAAGGAATTTATAGTAACCTTTTTTATTGTTGGAATTCTTTTTACAACGCTTTTTGTATTTACCATTAAAACCACTTCCTTACAGGTATTTTTTTACTTGTTTTAGGCGATAAACAACCTATAAGTGCGTTTTTATATCTACTATTAAAATTTTCGGCTTCACTATATTCGCCTTTAATTAGCAAATATTCAGTTGCAACGCCTAATGCAACAACCCTATTCGTAATAGGTGTATATTGAAAACAAAAATCACTATTTATTTCTTCTTTAAGCGGTAAATACTCGTAATAAATTTTACCTTTTTTTATAGGCGTTACTAATTTTGTAGGTAATATTTCTACGCTAATTTTTTTGCCCGTTTCATCAGTAATTTTTTCAATTGCAAGTGGGTGTTTTTGTAAAATATTATAGTCTAATATATCAGTTGAAATTTCAAAATCTTCGCAAGTTTTTAACCTATAATAATTTGTTGCTATTTCATTT
>JAZONZ010000050.1:0-10736 GCA_045654765.1 Christensenellaceae bacterium | reverse complement strand
AGTATTGTCAGCACAGGTGAGCTTAACTTCTGTGTTCGGAATGGGAACAGGTGGACCCTCACCGCAATATTCACCAACTACATATTCAATTGTTTAGAAAGGGTTTTGGTGACCCGTGGGAGAATCGAACTCCCGTTACCGGCGTGAGAGGCCGGTGTCTTAACCGCTTGACCAACGGGCCATTCTCTTTCCCTCTTTAAGGCTTCAGCTATGATTAAAGCTTTGGTGCGCCTTCGGGGACTCGAACCCAGGACCCACTGATTAAGAGTCAGTTGCTCTACCAACTGAGCTAAAGGCGCATATAATTTTACGGAGTATATAAACTCCGTAAAATTTGGTGAACCACCGGGGACTCGAACCCCGGACAACTTGATTAAAAGTCAAGTGCTCTACCGCCTGAGCTAGTGGTCCTTATTAAATTTGGCTGGGGTGGCAGCATTTGAACCTACGAATGCTGGAATCAAAATCCAGTGCCTTACCGCTTGGCGACACCCCAATGGGTTTTTGTGGGGCGAGAGATGGGAATCGAACCCACGACCTCCAGGACCACAATCTGGCGCTCCACCGATTGAGCTACTCTCGCCATTAAATTTGCTGGTACGCCAGAAGGGATTCGAACCCCTGACTCCCGCCTTAGAAGGGCGGTGCTCTATCCAGCTGAGCTACTGGCGCATATACTTTTGTCGATTGGATGCACCTTTCGGCTTCACATTTTAATTATGGAGCGGGTGATGGGAATCGGACCCACGCAACCAGCTTGGAAGGCTGGTGTTCTACCATTGAACTACACCCGCACTTCTTTCGTTATGCTAAATGATTATAACAAAAGGTCTTTTTATTGTCAACCATTTTGCAAGCATTTATCAAATAATTTTATTATAATTTTAAAAAACGCTTATTATAACTTATCTTTTAGGTCGCATAACGCTCTAAATCTATGACTTACGCTGTTTTTTTCTTGACTACTTGCTAATCCAAAACTTTTTTGTAAGTCGTAACTATAAAAAAGTGAGTCGTAACCAAAACCGTTATCGCCTTCTTCTTTACGTAAAATTTCGCCAAACGTTTCTCCGTAACCTTCAATAATTTCGCCGTTTTTCTTATATAATACAACACTTGAAACGAAGTGTGCTTTTCTATTTTCTTCGCCTTGCAGTTTTTGTAAAAGCAACTTTCTATTACTTTCATCAGTAGCATCTTCGCCTGAAAACCTTGCGCTATATATTCCTGGTGCTCCATTTAACGCATCAACAACTAACCCACTATCATCACTAAGACAATCTTCCCCCGCAAAAAGTGAAACGGTTTTTGCTTTTATAAGAGCGTTTTCGTAAAAAGAATTACCGTCTTCAATAATTTCTTCATTAAAGCCTATATCTTTCATAGAAACTATTTCATAATAATCTTTAAAAATTTCACTTATTTCTTTAAGTTTGCCTTTATTTGACGATGCTACGATAAGTTTTTTCATAATACTCTTATACCTTATATTTTATAACAAAATTTTACTTTAAAAAACCATTTACAATTTGCTCTTCAGCCTCTTTTTCAGTTAAGCCAAGAGTCATAAGTTTTATGAGTTGTTCGCCCGCTATTTTGCCTATTGCCGCCTCGTGAATTAACGATGCTTCAACGTGGTTAGCGTTAACCATAGGCACTGCTGAAACTTTACCATTATTCATAATAATGGCATCACATTCAGTATGCCCCGAACATTTATTGTTTCCGTTTATTTTAGACAAAAATTGTTGCGTAGAATTATCTTTCGCTACCGACCTTGAAATTACGTGCGTAGAAGAATTTTCGCCGTTTAAATCAACGGTAAATTTTGTTACTGCGCTTTGATTTTCGTGAGTCATAATATTCTCTCTAATAACTAACGTTGCATCTTTTTGAAGGGTTGCGAGCGTTTCACGGATAGAATCGTCTACACCTTTTATTTGCGCTGTTACAATTTCTAAATAACCGCCCTCGTCAATATTTATAACGGTAGTAGGATTTAACACTTTTTTACCTTCGCCTACGCCACCGCCGTAATGTTTTTCAACGTATTCAACTTTGGCGTTTTTACCTACGAAAAACGAGTGAATTCCATTATGCTCCGACTTTAACTCGCCCGAATTATGTATTCCACAACCAGCCACGATTAAAACGTCAGCCCCTTCTTCAATATAAAAATCGTTATACACTAAGTCTTTAAGACCGCTTTTAGTTATTAAAACGGGAATATCTACTCTTTCTCTCTTATCGCTTTTTTTTATATGAATATCAATTCCGGGCTTATCTTTTTTAGGAATAATTTCAATAGTTGCCGAATTGTTTTTACTATAAAGTTCCCCGTCAAGCCTTATATTATAAGCACCTTCTGGAACACTTTCAATTCCCATAACTTCTTTTAATAAATTTCTTTGAATATTGTCAAGTGCCATATTATTTCACCTGCCTTTTTTCATCATCTTTTTTAAGAGCGTCACAAGTAGAAGAAGTTAATATACTTGGTAATATATCTTCTTTTAAGCCATCGTTTTTAACTTGTCCATTAGCGATAATAATTACTCTATCAGCGATATTTAAAATTCTTTCTTGGTGAGAAATAATTAAAACCGTACCCATAGTTTTTTCAAAAAGTCTTTCAAAAACCTTAATTAAACTATTAAAAGACCATAAATCTATACCCGCTTCCGGCTCGTCAAAAATAGTAAATTTGCCGTTTCTTGCCATAGTTATAGCAATTTCAATTCTTTTAAGTTCCCCGCCTGATAGACTTGAATTTATTTCCCTATTAACGTACTCTTTCGCACATAAACCAACTTCTGATAAATACTCGCACACCTTAGAAACGCTCAACTTTTCGCCACTTGCTAAATTTACAAGGTCGTAAACGGTAATACCCTTAAATTTTACAGGTTGCTGAAAAGCAAAACTGATACCGAGTTTTGCCCTTTCCGTTATAGATAAATTAGTTATATCTTGACCATTAAACAAAATTTGACCACTTGTTGGTTTAATAATACCCATTATTATTTTAGCCAAAGTAGACTTACCGCCACCGTTAGGACCGGTAAAGGCAATAAACCTTTCATTTAAGTCTAAACTAACGTTTTTAATTATTTCTTTTTCTATTCCATCGTTACTTGCGATATACGAAATATTTTTTAACTGCAACATAAATTTCCTTTAATTACTCTTTGGTAATCGTTTGATTGTCATATTTATTTAAAAGTTTTAAAAACTCACTTAACGCAAAAGACTTTTCTTTATCTTTACTTAAAATTACACCTATTGCTCTAACGGGAAGTTCAGGAATAACGTCTAATTCAAAAAGTTCGCCACTACTTAATTCGTCTAAAACAAACTCTCTTGAAACGCAGGCAATACCAAGCCCGTTTTTAGCCATTTGCACACATAATTCCAAACTTGCAAGTTCAAACTCTGGAACTAAATCAATATTAAGTGAAGAAGTAAAGTTAATAAACTCTTGCCTAGTAGAAGTGTTTTGTTCTAACATTAAAAGCGGATAGTTAGATAATGCGCTTAAAGATACTTTTTTACCTAAAAGTTCTTTGTATTTACTATTAGCGACAAAAATATCGTGAAGTCTACCCATTTGCCCTATAAATACTATGCCCTCGTTATCAATAGGTAAATTTATAAAGCCTATATCAGCCTTATTATTTTTAACAGCCTCGATAGTGTTTTTTGAAGTGCTATTTAAAAACGAAACGTTCACGTTTGGATATTTTTCGTGAAATTCCGTTATATACTTCATTAAAATATGAGTAATTACCGTATCAGGAGCACTAATACGCAAATTTCCCGTTGCAACCTTTTTAAGTTCAAAAAACTTGTTTTCGGCTTTTCCAAGTAAATCCATAGCCTTTTCAACGTACTCAAAAATTTGCTTGCCACCGTTTTCAGTTAATTCCATACCCCTTGAAACTCTATTAAATAATTTACCGCCAAGTTGCGTTTCTAATTGCTTTATAGACTGCGAAACGGCGGGTTGCGATATGTATAACTCTTCAGCGGCTTTTGTTAAACTACCACACTTTGCAACGGTATAAAAAACTCTAAATAATTCAAGATTTATCATATATTTATTTTCCTACGCAAAACTTAGAAAATATTTCATCAATAATTTCTTCGCTTGCTGTTTTTCCTGTAATTTCGCCAAGATATTGCCATGCTTCTTTTATGTCTTCACTAATTAAATCAAGTGATAATATATCAGCGTTTTTTAAAGCGTTTTCTAAACTATTTTTAGACTTTTTAAGAGCGTTAAAATGCCTTTCTTCAGTTATAAGTTCAGCGTTATAATCAATGCCTTTACTAAATGCTAAATTAAAAATTTCATTTTTAAGCGTTTCTATATTTTCGCCCGTTTTGGCTGAAATTATAATACCCGCGTCACACTTTTTACTTAAATCTAAATCGGCTTTATTGTAAACTTTAATTATAGGTTTATTCTCTATTTGAGTTAGTAGTTTTTTATCTTCATCATCAATACAAGAAGTAATATCGTAAACTAAAAGCACAATATCGGCACTTTTTAAAAGTTTTTCACTTCTTTCAATGCCTAATTTTTCAATATCGTCATTAGATTCTCTAATTCCCGCAGTGTCGTATAAATTAAATTTAACGCCGTTTATTTCGATACTACCCTCAACAACGTCTCTCGTAGTTCCAGGAATTGAAGAAACTATTGCTTTATCATAATTTAAAACGCTGTTTAATATTGAAGATTTTCCAGTATTAGGCTTGCCCACTAATACGACTTTTACACCGTTTTTAATCTTCTCGCCAGAAGAATAATTTGACATTAAACTATCAATTTCGTTTAAAACGTAATTTAAAACGCTTTTAACTTCAATTGTCGTTGAAAGTTCCAAATCTTCTTCGGGATAATCAATATTAGCATCAATTTCCGCTAAAGTGTAAGTTAGTTTATCTTGAAGTTCTGTAACTTTTTTATTTAATTTTTCACGATATAAATTATAACCCGCTTTAACTTCGGCAACGCTTTCGCTATTTATCATATCAATTAAACCTTCACAACTATCAAGCGAAAGTTTTCCGTTAACGAAAGCCCTTTTAGTAAATTCGCCCCTTGTAGCAGGCTCTGAGCCAAGATAAAAAGTGCGTTTTAATAAGCCTTGAGTTATCGCTATACCGCCGTGACAATGAAATTCTATCATATCTTCGCCCGTATAACTTTTAGGACCTTTAAAATACACCGCCATACCAAAATCGGTAAAAGTACCGCCGTCAATTTCGCCTACGTACATTTTATACGGCTCAAAGTTTTGCACTTTTACTTTGCCAAGTGGTTTAAACATTTTTTCGGCTATACTTAAAACGTTATCACCACTTAATCTAATTATAGCAACACCGCCAACCCCGTTTGCAGTTGAAACGGCACTAATAACGTTACTCATTAGTCAAATAAATCATCACTATCGCCACTTGAATTATTTTCGCCACCGCTTGTAGATTTTTTATCGCTAAATTCTTCAAATGGTTCATCATCTTTAGTAGTAGAGTTATAGCCACCTCTATTATCTTTAGGTTTTACTTCGTAGTAATAATATCCCCTACTTCTTGCCATATTGCGATAATATTCTTCTTGTGACGTAGGCGTAACGTTTCTTAACGAGAATAAGAAGAAACCAAACATAAACTCAAAGAATATAGATACAATTGCATATAAGAAAGAAGATTGTGGTCTATATAATCTAAATATAGCAAGCATTAAATTGATGTCGAAGAATATTTTTGCAAGGTTTATTACAAAATATAAAATATCTATGAACACGTAAATAAAAGTACCTGGTGTTATTAGTGCTTCAAATATACCTAAATTTATAATAACGTTAGTATTGGTTAACGTTTCTAAAAGTAATTTCACCAAGTCAACGAGTAATCCAAACGAATAAAAAATACCCACTACAAATTCTAAAATTGCGAAAAAACAAACCCATAGTCCCAAATTTTTTAAAGGTATTCCCCAAATGATAATTTTACCTATAAGTTTACCTATCAAAATGAAATTTAAAAAAGGAATAAAAGCAAAATATAAGCGTTTAAACCCCCTTCTTTTAGCCATAGTATAAACCGCTATGCCTTTAAAAATAAAAGAAACTATCGTTAATAAAATACTAAATAAATACGAGCCTAATTCAAGTTTTAACAAACCAAGACCCATAATTTCATCATTTCCCATAAAACCCTCCTACGAAATAAGTTTAAAACTGCAACAACGCTTTACGCATTAGTAAATAATAAAAATTTCTAACTTTTTTATTATATTATTCACCATATTTTAAATAGTTATAAACTCTTTTGTTTTTTATTAGTATGCCCTTGCATAAAGAACTACTTTTTTAGCCTTTTTACCGCAAACGGCGCAAACTTTATTATCAACGCTATCTTCAGTTATTATTCTTGAAGTTGCTTGCGTTTCGTTTTTAATAGTATCTTCACAAGCCCTATCTTCACACCAACAAGCCTTTACGAAGTTTTTATTGTCAACACCTTGTAAAATTTCTTGTAAAGTATTAGCCCAAACAACTTTGCTATCTCTAATTTTTCTTGACTTTTCAAGCATATTTGTTTGAATATTATCTAAAAGACCTTTAATAGCGTCAACGTCAAACAACGCATAGTCAGCCTTTTCAAGAGTATCTCTACGCATTGCTATCATTTTGTTATTTTCAATATCTCTTGGACCAACTTCTATTCTAACTGGAACGCCTTTCATTTCCCACTCGTTAAACTTCCAGCCAGGAGTCATATCACGAAGGTCAACTTCACACCTAATATTAGCGTTTTCAAACGCTTCTTTAAGTTTAATAGCCGTTTCTTTAACGCCTTCTTTATGCATAGCAACGGGAACGATAACGACTTGCACGGGCGCTACAACAGGCGGAATTACTAAACCTCTTTGGTCTCCGTGAGCCATAATTAAAGCGCCTATAAGCCTTGTAGAAACGCCCCAAGAAGTTGAATAGCCGTATTTTAAAATACCATCTTTATCTAAAAATTTCATATTGAAAGATTTAGCAAAATTTTGACCTAAATAATGAGAAGTTCCCGCTTGTAAACTTTTACCGTCAAGCATCATTGCTTCCATACCGTAAGTAGCAACTGCGCCCGCAAATTTTTCCTTCTCAGTTTTTCTACCTGTAAACACTGGAATTGCCAAACAGTTTTCAGCAAAATCTTTATACACGTTAAGCATTTGTTGAGTTTTCTCTTCCGCTTCTTCGCTCGTTGCGTGTACGGTGTGACCTTCTTGCCATAAAAATTCACTTGTTCTTAAAAATGGCCTTGTTGTTTTTTCCCATCTTAAAACGTTACACCATTGATTCATAACGATAGGTAAATCTCTATAACTATTCATCCATTTAGAGAACATATCGCAAATAACGGTTTCACTCGTTGGTCTAATAATAAGCGGTTCGTCTAATTTTTTACCACCTGCGTGAGTAACAACGGCAACTTCGGGCGCAAAACCCTCAACGTGCTCAGCCTCTTTTTTAAGATAACTTTCAGGAATTAACATAGGAAAATATGCGTTTTTAGCCCCCGCCTTTTTAAAACGAAGGTTAAGTTCGTGTTGAATATTCTCCCAAATAGCATAGCCGTAAGGTCTAATAACCATAGTGCCCTTTACAGGACCATAGTCTACAAGTTCAGTTTTTAAAACAACGTCAGTGTACCATTGTGGAAAGTCTTGATTGATATCAGCGATTTCTTTTACAAATTGTTTATTGTCAGCCATAAATATACCTCTTTAAAAATAGCAATAATATTGCTATTATAATATCATAATATTATATTATACCTACATATCAAAAAAAAGTAAAGTATTTTAATTACTAATACTTATAAAATAGCCGTGTTACAAAAAAAAGTTATTGCCAACTTTTGCAATAACTTTTTTGTTTACGTTTTATTTTTTCAAAACTTCAAGTGAAGATTTTACAACGTTTTCGGTAGTGAATCCATATTCTTTAAATAAAGTGCTTGCCTTACCTGATGCTCCAAACTCATCAATGCCGATTACTTTACCATCAATACCAGCGTACTTATACCAAGAATAACTTGAACCAGCCTCTACGCACACTCTTGCCCTTACGTTAGAAGGAATAACACTTTCTTTATACTTATTAGATTGAGCCTCGAATAATTCTTGACAAGGCATACTAATAACTCTTGCACTAATACCTTGTTCTTTGAGAATTTGTTGAGCCTCCATACAGTATTGAACTTCAGAGCCACAACCTATCAAAAGTAAATCAGGAACTTTTTTATCACAATCGCTAAACACGTAACCGCCTTTTAAAGCGCCTTCTTTTGTAGAACAACCATAGTTAATAAGCGTTTGACGTGTTAAAATAATGCTTGTAGGTCCTTTTTTAGTAAATGCAGTTAAAAATGCACAAGCCGTTTCAAGACCATCACAAGGACGATAAACTTTCATATTAGGCATTGAACGAAGCCCTACAAGTTGCTCGATAGGTTGATGCGTTGGACCGTCTTCACCTACGCCGATAGAATCGTGAGTTAAAACGTAAGTAACGTTTAAATCCATAAGCGCAGATAATCTCATACCATTTTTCATATAATCAGAGAAAACGAAGAAAGTTGAGCAAAATGGAAGTAAACCACCATGACAAGCAATACCATTACAAATAGCACTCATAGCGTGTTCTCTAATACCAAAGTGAACGTTTTTACCTTCTCTACACTCACTTGAATAGTAGTCAACTCCTTTAAGTACTGCTTTTGTAGACGGTGTAAGGTCAGCCGAGCCACCAAATAAGTTAGGAATAAATTTTGAAATTTTATTTAAAACGATACCGCCGTAACTTCTTGAAGCGTCTTGTTTTTCAAACTCAAAAATACTCTCATCATCAATTACAGGCAACTTGCCACTCATATTGTCTAAAAATTCTTTTGCAAGTTCTGGGTATTTTAAAGAATATTCTTTAAACATTGCCTTCCAAACTCTATTAGCCTTTTTGCCTCTATTTATAGCCTTTTTAGTGTGGGCGTAAACCTCGTCACTAACTGTAAACGGTTCAACGTTACAATTTAAATTTTCTCTTAATGCTTTAATTTTATCAGCGCCAAGTGGAGCACCGTGAACTTCGGCACTACCTTGGTTAGGCGCACCATAACCGATAGTTGTGTGACAAACTATTAAAGATGGCTTTTCCTTTTCTGCCTTAGCCTTTTTAACTGCTTTTTTAATAGCGTTAATATCGTTGCCGTCACTAACGTCAATAACTTGCCAGCCTTGTGCTTCGTGGCGTTTTTTAACGTCTTCAGTAAAGGCGGTAGAAGTATCGCCTTCAATAGTTATATTATTACTATCATAAAATACTATAAGTTTTCCAAGTTTTAAAGTGCCGGCAAGTGATGCGCTTTCATACTCAATACCTTCCATTAAACAACCATCGCCACATAAAGCGTAAGTGTAATGATCAACAACGTTAAAACCTTCTCTATTAAACTTTTTAGCAAGGTGGGTTTCAGCAATAGCCATACCAACGGCATTTGCAATTCCTTGACCAAGCGGACCAGTTGACGTTTCTATACCGTCAGTAACACCGAATTCTGGGTGACCTGGAGTTATTGAGCCATATTGACGGAATTGTTGCAAATCGTTTAAAGAAACTTTATAACCATAAAGATGTAATAAAGCGTAATTTAACATTGAGCCGTGTCCCGCAGAGAGAACAAATCTATCACGATTAGCAAATTTGCTGTTTGCCGGATTAAAAGTTAAAAAGTTTTGAAATAAAGTGTAAGCAATAGGTGCTGAGCCAAGACAAATTCCAGGGTGACCTGAATTAGCCTTTTCAATACCTTCAACTGAAAGTAATCTTAAAGTATTTACCGTAAGTAAAGAATTATCCATAAATTTCTCCTAAAATTTCTTTAATTAAAACGTTATAAAGCATAAATTTATGATTATAACTTTATATATTATATCATAAATAATAATCTATGTAAATTATATATTAAAAAAAAGGTTAAATAATTTAGCAAAAAATATATAATTTAATTTTTTTATATAAAAAATTAGTGCGAGTGAAAATTTTCACTCGCACTTTTTAGTTTTTTAGGTTTTTAGCCTTTTTGAGTTTTTAGACTTCTATTTAAGCCGTTGCCGTTGAATAGAAACCACAAACGTGTTTGTAGAATTCCATACCGCTCGTTTCGTCTACGTATTTTACAAGCCAAACCATTGCTTTAGAAGTGCTTGTGTTTGTTTTAAACGTAAACTCGTTATTATTTGTTACAGTGTAACATTCAGTAAACAATCTACCATATACATGTTTGCCATCAATCAAATTTGGAGTGTTTGTGCCGTTTGCAAAGTACCATACTATAGTAAGTTTACTATAATCAATTTCAGTTGGGTTATCAATACCATCATCAGTAGCGTCAATAGTTGCAGTAAGTTTAAACTTAGTTGCACCGTTAACGTTTACTTGCGTAGTACCTACAATTGAAGTACCAGCACTTTCACCATCGGCTAAAGTAACATCTAATGAACTAAATTCGTTTTCACTATATTTACATACTTTAATATAGTCAAGATAAATTTCTTGGTTAGCATCACTTAAAAGTAAGCAAGATTGTAATGCGTTATTAGATGAAGTTGAAGCTGATGAGAACGCATGACCAACTCTATTATTTATAGTGAAATAAGAAATGAGACTAAT
>JAZONZ010000049.1:0-4976 GCA_045654765.1 Christensenellaceae bacterium | reverse complement strand
AGAAGAAGTTAAATTGAGAAGGTATTTGATACTTTCTAATAAAAACGTTTAATTTAGGAGAAAAATATGATTAAAATTGCTCAATTTGGTGAAGGTGGCTTTTTAAGAACTTTTGTTGATTATTATTTTGATAATCTTAACAAAAATGGTAAAAAATATAGTGTTAATATCATTAAACCTATAACTTTTGGTAATCTTGATAAATTTTACGCACAAGATAATAAGTATAACGTAATTTTACGTGGTATGGAAAATGGTCAAGAAGTTGAAACGGTTTATAAAGTAACTTGCGTTGATAAAGTTATCGACCCTTTTAATGAAATTGATGAATATTACAAACTTGCTACTGATAAAGAACTTAAAATCGTAGTATCAAACACGACTGAGGCTGGTATTTGTTATCACGATACTGACGTGTATGATGATTTTGAAAACATTACTTATCCAGCAAAACTTACAAAATTCTTATATGCAAGATACAAAGCAGGTTTAGACGGTTTATATATGATGCCTGTTGAACTTATCGACAATAACGCTACTGAACTTGAAAAATGTGTTAAAGCATACATTAAACTTTGGAATTTAGAAGAAGGTTTTGCTAAATGGGTTAGCGAAGAATGTTATTTCTCTAATACGCTTGTTGATAGAATCGTATCAGGCTATCCAAGAGATGCTGAAACAAAAGAAAGACTTACTAAACTTATCGGTTATACTGACGACCTTATGTCTATCGGCGAACCATTTGGTTTATGGGCTGTTGAGAAAAAAGGCGATATAGATAAATATATCGTAGATGGCTACAATGGTATTAACGTTGTTGTTACTGATGACATTAAGTACTATAAAAAGAGAAAAGTTAGAGTGCTTAACGGTAGCCATACGAATATCGTTCCTATAGGTTTATGGCTTGGTGCAGTTACAGTTTACGATTGTATGAAGAGCGAAAAACTTTTAAAATTCTTAGAAGATACGTTAAAATATGAAATCAATCCATTTGTAAGTGATGATATAAAAGCAACTACTGAGTTTGCATCTTCTATTAAAGAAAGATTTATGAATCCGTTCTTAAATCACTTACTCGTTAGTATTTTATTAAATAGTATTTCTAAATGGCGTGCAAGAGATTTACCAAGTTTTACTGATTACTATAACGCAAATGGTAAAATTCCTACAAATCTCACAATAGGTTTCTCTTATTTATTAGCAATGTATTCTTCAGTTAAGAAAGAAAGCGATGGCAAATATTACGTTCAACTTCCTTCAAGAAAAATTGAAATTATTGACGATATTCCTTATTTAGAGTATTTTGCTAACGGCGGTTGTCCTATCGAATTTATGAAAGACGTTGCTGTTTGGGGCGAAGACCTTACTTTATATAAAGATTTCGCTGATACCGTTGCTAAAAATATTGAACTTATCAAATCAGGTAAAGACCTTATTTAATAAATTCTAAATTATTATGCACTTTTAAGTTTCGACTTAAAAGTGCATTTTTTTTATTGTTTTTAATTACATTAACTTGACAATTTTAAGTATAATAGTTATAATAATTTGCAATCTGGTTGCAATTTAAGGAATTTATGAAAAGATTAGTTTGTTTTGTATTAACGATAATATCGTCGCTATTTATTTTAGGGTGTACTAGTAGCGATGATAATAAAATAAATATAGTTACCGTATCGTTTAGTGATTATGAATTTTGCAAACAAGTAACGCAAAATTTAGACAATTATAACGTTCACTATTTATTAAAAAACGGGGAAGACGCGCATAGTTTTCAAGCAACTTTTCAAGATAAAATGCTTTTATCAAAAGCGAATTTAGTAGTTTATAGTGGTGGCGAAAGCACGTCGTGGATTGATACTTTAATTCCAACTAACTGTAAAGTGGTAAAATATAGCGAATTTTTAACACCTATATGTTTAGACGGCGACCATCACGATGAAGAACATAATCATTTAATTGACGAGCATTATTCTTTATCAATAAAAAACGCAATAAAAATTGTTAAAAAAATTGAAACTTCGTTAAGCGAAATAGACCAAGATAAATCGAGTATTTTTGAAGAAAACGCAAATTTATATATTCAAAATTTACAAGAATTAGATTTAGAGTACGAAATTTTAAAAACTAGTGAAACTTCTACGGTAATCGTATGTGATAGACAGCCTTTTTCGTATTTGTTTAACGACTACGATATCACTTGTTTTTCTGCCATTAAAGGTTGCAGTAGTGAAATAGATTGTTCCATATCTACGATAGTTGAGTTATCAAATAAGTTAAACGAAAATTCGTTAAATAGCGTTTTAGTTACTGAAAGTGCAAAGTTAGATATAGCAAATAGCGTAATAAATAATTGTGGCAAAGACGGCGTTCAAATACTAACGCTAAATTCAATGCAGTCTATAAAATTAAGTGATAATAAAAATTATATTGATATATGCCGTGAAAATTTGCAAGTTTTAAAAATTTGTTTAGGGGTAAAAAATGGATAAAGTACAACTTGTTTTAGACAATTTAATAGTAGGATATAATCAAAAGCAAGTTTTACCGCCACTAACTTTTGCTTTATACGAAGGGGACTTTTTGCTAATAGTTGGCGCAAACGGAACGGGTAAAAGTACCCTTTGTAAAACGTTACTTAATTTGCAAAGTGCTTTAAGTGGTAAAATTATTTTAAATAATGGAGTAAAAAGTCAAGATATAGGCTATCTTCCACAAACAACTGAAATACAAAAAGATTTTCCCGCAACTTGCTTTGAAGTAGTATTGTCGGGCACGGTTAATATGAATAAATTTTTTGGTTTTATAACTAAAAAACAAAAAGACCTTGCTAACGAAAAAATGAAAATGCTTGATATTTCTCATTTAAAAAATACGTCTTTTAAAAACTTGTCTGGCGGACAAAAGCAAAAGGTATTACTCGCAAGAGCGCTATGTTCCGCTAAAAAAATATTACTTTTAGACGAGCCAACTTCAAGTTTAGACGTTGATGCGACTAACGAAATATACACGATTTTAAAAAAATTAAACGAAGAAGAAAAAATAACTATTATTATGATTTCGCACGACATAAATTCGCTAAATTACGTAAATAAAGTATTACATACCGGCGAAGACGTATATATTTTAGACGTAAAAGAATATAAAAGGAGATTAGATAATGGAACTATTTAACACTTTTATATCGTATTTACAAATGCCTTTCGTTAGGTATGCTTTTATAGTAGTAATATTACTTTCAATATGTTCAGCGATAGTTGGAGTTACGCTTATTCTTAAAAGACTATCTTTTATAGGTGACGGATTATCTCACGTAGCGTTTGGCTCTATGGCAATATCGGCAGTATTAAGTTTAACTAATAGTATGATTTTAGTAATGCCTATCACAATAATTTTTGCTATAATTTTATTAAAAGCGGGACAAAACGCTAAAATTAAAGGGGACGCACTCATTGCCATTTTAAGCGTTAGTGCTCTTGGTGTAGGATATTTAATTATGAATTTATTTTCAACGTCATCAAACGTTTCGGGAGACGTATGCTCAGCACTATTTGGCTCGAATAAAATATTATCGCTAAGCATTTTTGACGTTGTTTTATCAATAGTAATTTGTATCGTTATAATAGGGCTCTACTTGCTTTTTTATAATAAAATTTTCGCCGTTACTTTTGATGAAGAATTTTCTAAGGCAATAGGTATAAAAACGGAAATTTATAATATAATAGTGGCTGTTATTATAGCAGTTTTAATAGTTTTATCAATGACGCTAATAGGTTCGCTACTCGTATCGGCACTTATAATTTTTCCATCTTTATCGGCAATGCGAATTTTTAAAAGTTTTAAAAAAGTAGTTATTTTTTCAGTTATTTACGCTTTTGTTTCTGCGTTTTTTGGTATGATAATTTCAATAATATTATCTACGCCCGTAGGCGCTACGATAGTAACTTTTGAACTTGTTTTATTCGGCTTGTGCTCTATTGTAGGCGTAGTAAAAAAATAAAACAATTTTTAAAGATATATAATCCATAACAAAAGTATAGCCCACTACGTTTCGTAATAAGCGAAACGTAGTGGGCTTTTTATTTAGGATAGTTGATAACTATATAGTTTGATTAAAATTTTTAATAATGTTAAAGGCTTGTTGTTGCAAAGGATTAAGTTTTTTGTTTTTATGTATGATTAAATAATTGGTTTGATTTGCAACTACGTCAGTAATTTTTATTTCTTTTAGAATTTTCTTTTCAATATATTCACCAACGTAGTTTTCAGGTAAAAACCCTACGCCTAAGTTGGAGCAAATAGCAGTTACTATTGCTTGGTTATTAGACGAGTCCATCATTGGCGATATCTTTATGTTTTTGTCGCTTAAAAGTTTTTCTAAAAAATCACGTGAAGAACTTCCGTGTTCTCTAATGAGCAACGGATAAGACGTAAGTTCTTCAAAGGTAAGGCTATTAGGAATATCGTAATCTTTATGACATACGGCAACGAATTTTTCGTGTGAAATAGCGTGTCCTACTAAACGTGTAGAAGTGTAATTTCCACTTATAACGCCAAAATCAAGATTGCTTTCTTCTATCTCACGTTCAATTATAGTAGATTGTCTTATTAAAACTTGTGGTAAAATATCGTACTTTTCTTTTTCAATAATCTCTAAAAATTTAGGAATAAGCGTTTGACCTAAAGTAAGCGATGCTCCTATTTTAACACGTGGATTTCGCCCGTGAGAAACTGCAAGGGACTCAAACTCATCAAAATCAGCAAGAATTTCCTTTGCTTTTTTGTAAAGTTCCCCACCGATTTCCGTTAAAATCAATCGTTGGTTTATTCTTTCAAATAAAGGTACGTTATAATATTTTTCAAGTTCCGTTATCGTATGAGAGATTGTTGGCTGAACGATAAAAAGCGCTTTTGACGCTTTCGTTGTACTACCATATTCGCACACGGCTACAAATATTTTTAAATGTTTTATA
>JAZONZ010000048.1:0-5466 GCA_045654765.1 Christensenellaceae bacterium | reverse complement strand
ATTTATGGTTTTTTGTGGGCGTTTAACCTTTAAATATACATATTTTTTTAACAATTAAAAAAACTATATTTAATGAAAAAATTTCTAAAAATAAGTCTTTACGCTGTAATTGTAATTTTAATACTTTTTTTGGCTTTTTTGACCTACGCATTTTACGTTACTAAAAATACTTCTTTTGATGAAAGCAAACTTGTAAAAAGCAAAAACACAATAGAATATTACGATTACAATAATGAGATTATTGACGTTTTTACTAACTCAAGCAATTACGTGAGTTTGTCTAAATTAAACAAACATACGATTGACGCATTTGTATCTGTTGAAGATAAACGATTTTATAAACATAATGGCATTGATATTATTAGAATTTTTGGTGCAATAAAAAACAATTTATTTTCATTTTCATTTAAAGAAGGTGCTTCAACAATATCGCAACAACTTATAAAAAATACACATTTATCTAACGAAAAAACTTTAAATAGAAAACTAAAAGAAATAAAATTGACGTTAGAATTAGAAAAAAAGTATTCAAAAAATGAAATTATTGAAAAATATTTAAACACTATTTATTTTGGCGGTGGCGCATACGGAATTCAAAGCGCTAGTAAACTATATTTTAATAAAAATGCAAGTGAATTAACTATAAACGAAAGTTGCATGCTTGCTGGTTTAATTAAATCGCCAACAAACTACTCGCCTTTTACTAATTATCAAAATTGTATTGATAGAAAAAACGTTGTATTAAATTTAATGCTTAAAGAAAAAGCAATAACTGAAAATCAATATAATAAATGTATAAATGAAACTATAAAAATAAATAAAAACACTAATTATAACGTTTTTAGCGACTATATTTTACAAGTAATGAGCGAGTATGAAAACATATTATCACTAAACCCGTACTCTCAAGAAAAAATAAAAATATACACTTATTTAGATACTAATTTACAAAAAGAAATTTCAACTAATATTCAAAGTGAATACGGATATAAACAAATTGTAATAAATTCTAAAAACAGCGGTGTTATCGCATATTGTGGAGAAAATTATAACGAAAAAAGAAACGTTGCATCTTGTATAAAACCCATATATATTTACGCACCTATGATAAACGAAAAACAAATAACTGAAAGCACGGTTATAGTTGATGAAGAAATAAATTATTCTGGTTATTCGCCTAATAATTACGGCGGAAAGTTTTACGGACCTGTAACAGTGAAAACGGCGTTATCTAAAAGTTTAAATATACCAGCCGTTAAATTGCTTGATAGTTTTGGCATAGATAAAGCAAATAACTATATGAAAAAATACAATTTAAATATACGTGGTAAAGATTTAACTTCGGCTCTTGGAAATATTGAAAATGGACTAACCTTAAAAGACTTAACTGATTGCTACTCGCCTTTTAATAATGAAGGAAATTATGCAAAATCTTCGTTTATAGATAAAATTGTAGTAAATAATAACGTAATATATCAAAATAAAAGAAATTTATCTCAAATTTTTAGTAGTGAAACTGCATACATTATGAACGACATATTAAAAGAAAGCGTAAAAAATGGTACAAGTAAAAAATTAGATGGTTTTGATTTTGAAGTTTGCGCTAAAACGGGAACGAACGGAACGAGTGAAGGAAATATTGATGCTTATTCAATTAGTTACACCACTTCACATATCGTTGGTGTTTGGCTTGGTTCAAATAATACGAATCTAATGCCAAACACAATTTCAGGCTCTACACTTCCATCTATGTATGCTTATAACACTTTAAAATATTTATATCAAGATAACAAACCTACAAACTTTATTCAGCCAAAAAATATTGTAAAAGTTAAAGTAGATAACGATATTTTATTAAGCGAACAAAAGGCATATCTATCTAAGTACGGAAATGAATATTTATATATAAACGGCACTCAGCCAACACAAGTTTTACAAAATGTAAATAACTCTAAAATTTACGATATAATAATAAAAAAAGAGAATAATTCTATTACAATAAATTACAAAAACTCTGGATATAAAGGTGTTGGAATATATAGAAATTACAATGGTAAAATAACTAAAATTTACAATGGAAACGAAGGCGAAGTAAAAGATAATATAACTAATTACGGTGAATATATTTACACTTTAAAACCATATAAAATTGACGGCAAAAAAGTTATTTATGATGATGAAATACTAATAGGAAAAATTAAATATACTAAAGACAGCATTAAAAATCAAGAGTGGTGGAACGAATAATTCCACCACTCTTTAAATATTGTTAAATAATTATTTTATATAAGATATTATTTCACTTATATCAATTACTTGTTTTTCGCCCGTTTGCATAAGTTTTAATTCAACCGTACCGGTTTGCATTTCATTATCGCCCAGCGCAATAACGTATTTTGCACCTATTTTATCAGCATACTTAAATTGTGCTTTAAAACTACGATTTAAATGGTCTATTTCAACGCTTACGCCATTTTTTCTTAAATTATAAGCAATTTCAAAGGCTTTATTATTAGCAAGTTCGCCAACCGAAGCAATATATAACGTAACTTTTTCAGTATTTGGAATTTCAATATTTTCAGCCTGCATAAGCATTAACACTCTTTCAATTCCCATACCAAAACCAACGCCAGCCGTTTCATTTCCACCTATTTCACTTATTAAACCATCATACCTACCACCGCCACAAACAGTTCCTTGTGAGCCAAGTGAAGTTGTAACAAACTCAAACACGGTACGAGTATAATAATCAAGCCCTCTAACAATATATGGATTAACCTTATATTCTAACCCAACGTTATCTAAACGTAATTTTAACCCTTCAAAATGCTCCTTGCACTCATCACATAGATAATCCGTGATTTTAGGCGCGTTTTTAGTTAAAAGTTTGCAACCTTCTTCTTTGCAATCTAAAATTCTTAACGGATTTTTCTCATATCTATCACGACAAGTAGCGCACATACTACCTAAACTATCTTTAAGATAGTTTTTAAGAGCCATATTATACTCAGCGCGACACTTTTTACAACCCATACTATTTATATTAAGTGAAACTTTTAAGCCAAGTTTAGTTAGTAACGTGTAAGCAATTAAAATTACTTCTGCATCAGTAGTAGGCGAACTTGAACCATAAATTTCAACGCCGAACTGATGATGTTCTCTAAGTCTACCCGCTTGCGGTCTTTCATATCTAAATACAGGCGTTATATAATACATTTTAAGTGGCATTGCGGTTGAATATAAGCCGTTTTCAACAAATGCTCTTGCAACGCCGGCTGTACCTTCTGGTTTTAAAGTAATATCTCTTTCGCCTTTATCTTTAAAAGAATACATTTCTTTATTAACTATATCCGTAGTACCGCCAACACCTCTTAAAAACAATTCAGTATGTTCAAAAGTTGGCGTTCTGATTTCTTTTAAAGCAAAAACTTCAGTTACTTTTTTTATAACGTTTTCAACGTAGTGCCATTTGTAACTTTCACTTGGAAGTACGTCTTTTGTACCTTTAGGAATATTTATCATAAAAACTCCTTATAAAATATATTTTTTAAGATTTCTTGAACTCGTAACGTAATTCAAGTGTTCGTCAACGTATTTTTTATCAATAACGACTTTTGTTAACGGAATATCTCCACCCGCATTAAACGAAATATCTTCAATTAAATTTTCCATAACGGTATGAAGTCTTCTTGCGCCTATATCTTCGTTAGAAATGTTCATTTCTACGGCAATTTCAGCAATTTCGTCAATAGCATCACTTGTAAATACAAGTTCAATGTTATCAACGAGCATTAAATGCTTGTATTGAAGCGTTATTGCATTTTGTGGCATTGTTAAAATACTTACAAAATCTTCTTTTGATAAACTTGCAAGTTCAACCATTATAGGAAATCTTCCTTGAAGTTCAGGGATTAAATCTTCAACCTTTGATATATGAAATGCACCTGCCGCTATAAATAAAATATAATCGGTTTTACAAGGACCGTATTTAGTTATAACCGTAGACCCTTCTACTATCGGCAAAATATCTCTTTGAACGCCTTCCCTTGAAACGTCAGCACCGCCTTTATTTGTTTTTGATGCAATTTTATCTATTTCATCAATAAAAATTATGCCGTGTTCTTCAGCACGTTTGATAGCCTCTTGATTAACCCAATCGTTATCAATAAGTTTATCACTTTCTTCATTTACGATATAGTTAAATGCTTCCTTTACTGAAAGTTTACGCTTTTTCTTTTTATTCATAAAATCGCCGAATATTGAGCCTAAATTGATTTCAGCACCAACGCCAGCCATAATATCTAATTGTTTAGGCTTGTCTACAACTTCAAGTTCAATAATTACGTCATCAAGTTTATGCTCTCTTAAATCGTTTAAAACTTTATCTTTAAATTCGCTATCAGACATTTCGCCCTTTTCACTAATTAAAGTATCCATTAAAATTCTCGTAACTTTCTTTTCGGCTATACTTGATGCTTTTTGTGATACGAATTTAAATTGTTCTTCTTTAACAAGTCTAACGCTACACTCAACCAAATCTCTTACCATTGATTCAACGTCCCTACCAACGTAACCAACTTCAGTAAATTTAGTTGCCTCAACCTTAACGAAAGGAGCGTTTACAAGTTTAGCAAGTCTTCTTGCAATTTCAGTTTTACCAACACCCGTTGGACCTTTCATTATGATGTTTTTTGGCGTTATATCGTCTTTTAATTCTTGCGATAATTTACTTCTTCTATAACGATTTCTAAGAGCAATAGCAACCGCTCTTTTAGCCTTTTGTTGACCTATAATATATTTATCAAGTTCTTGAACAATTTCTCTTGGTGATAATTGCATAATTCCCTCCTAAATACTCTCAACTATAATATTACTATTTGTATAAATACAAATAGAACTTGCAATTTCTAACGCCTTTTTAGCAATAACGTCTGCTGGATAGTCTGTTTCGTTAATAAGGGCTTTTCCAGCGGCAAGTGCATAATTGCCGCCACTACCGATAGCACAAACTCCACCATCAGGTTCAATAACTTCGCCACTACCCGAAACAATAAGCAAGCAATCACTATCAGCACAAATCATCATAGCGTCAAGTTTTCTACCAAATTTATCTTCACGCCACATTTCAGCAAGCGAAACGGCACTACGCATTAAATTGCCAGCGTATTTATTAAGCATTTCTTCAAACCTTTCAGTTAAAGTAAACGCATCGGAAACAGTTCCTGCAAATCCAACGATTACGTTTCCATTAAAAATTCTTCTTACTTTTATAGCGTTATTTTTAAAAACAACAGATTCGCCCATAGTAACTTGACCATCACCAGCGATTGCAGTTTTACCATCTTTTTTTACCGCACAAATAGTTGTGCCGTGAAATTCAATTCCCATAATATACCTCTATTTTTTTATTTCGTAGTTACAGTTTTTACTTGAACACTTAACTACACCGTCTTTATTAACTAAATA
>JAZONZ010000047.1:0-9935 GCA_045654765.1 Christensenellaceae bacterium | reverse complement strand
GTTTTAAGTTTTAATATTATGCGTTTTTAGCAAGTTTAGATACTAAAGACATATCAACCTTGCCTTGATAATTGATTTTAAAGTGTTTCATTATTGCTGGCATTGATTTATCTTGCAAAGACGAAATTATGCTAACTATTTCTTCTTCACTTAAAAGTTTAGGTAAATATTTTTTAACAACTTCTATTTGTTTTGATAAACTTTCAACGTTGCTTTGTCTACCCGCTCTTTCAAAGCCCTCTTTTTCTTCGGTAAGTTCTTTTACCGCTTTTTGAATTATGCTATCAATATCGCCGTCAGTAACTTCTTGATTTGCAGCCCTTTTTTCAATAGTTAAATTCATAATTTTAGTAATAATCACGTTTAAAGCGTCAACGGCGTCTTTATCGTGATTTTTCATCGCTATAACTTTTTCCTTTTTAAAATCCGCTAAAGTCATTTTAATTTTCCTCCATAATTTTACTAATAACGTTATCTAATAAACTCGTATCGGCACTTTCAATTTTGCCTTCGTCAACAAGTTTTGTAATTTCACTGTTTAATGGTAGACTTGCTAAATAATCAATATCAAATTCTTTTGCAACTTCTTCAACCTTGCCTTTGCCAAACAAGTAAATTTTTTCTTTACAAGTAGGGCACTCTATATAACTCATATTTTCAACTATTCCGTAAATAGGAACAGCCATCATATTCGCCATATTAACGGCTTTTGAAACAATCATTTTAACAAGGTCTTGTGGAGTGGCTACTACTACTATGCCGTCAAGCGGAATACTTTGATATATCGTTAAAGGCACGTCACCCGTTCCAGGAGGCATATCAATAAACATAATATCGTTTTCCTTCCAAAGAACGTCAGTATAAAACTGCTTAACTACGCCTGAAACGACCGGACCACGCCAAACGACAGGCATACTTTCTTGCTCTAAAAGTAGGTTGATTGACATTATTTTAACACCATTTTTAGTGATTGCAGGAAATAACCCGTCATCACTGCCAACCGCCCTATCGTTTTCATTAAGACCAAAAGCCTTAGGTATTGACGGACCTAATATATCAGCATCAATAATAGCGGTTTTTAATCCCTTTTTATTGCTTGCAACTGCTAAAAGAGAAGTAACGAGAGATTTACCTACGCCACCCTTACCACTAACAACGCCTACAATCTTTTTAATTCGTGTAGACGGTTTAGGAACTTCTAAGAAATCTTTTCTGTCTTTGCAATCACTTTTAGAACAAGATGAACAATCATGTGAACAACCCATATTTACTCCTTTCCCTTCAAAAGGGGGCACGAGAGTATTATATCACATTTTATTAAATATTAACAAATAAATATGAGAATAAAAATAAATCTTTTTTTCGTTTTATGATTGAAAATAAATTACTAATTTGTTATAATATAATGGTAATTAAAAATTTTGTAGGATAAAAGTTATGAAAATCGGTTTTGACAGTGAAAGATATTTAAAAATGCAGTCTGAAAAGATATTAGAGCGTATAAATGAGTTTGGCGGAAAACTATATTTAGAAGTGGGCGGTAAACTTTTTGATGATTATCACGCATCAAGGGTATTGCCTGGTTTTAAAGCGGATAATAAAATTAAAATGCTTTCAACCTTAAAAGATAAAGCCGAAATAGTAATAGCAATAAACTCGTTAGATATTAAGAAAAATAAAGTTAGGGCAGATTTAGGCATAACGTATGATTTAGACGTTATTAGGTTAATAGGTCTATTTAAAGAAAACGGTCTTTACGTTGGAAGCGTAGTTCTTTCTAAGTTTGAAGATTCTAACGAAATGGCAACGGCGTTTAAAAAGAGATTAGAAAGTATGGGGCTTAAAGTATATCGCCACTATCATATAAACGGATACCCTACGAACGTTCAATACGTTGTTAGTGACGAAGGCTTTGGCAAAAACGAATATATTGAAACCACAAGGAATTTAGTAGTTGTTACTGCGCCTGGTCCAGGTAGCGGAAAAATGGCAACTTGTTTATCGCAATTATATCACGATTATAAAAGGGGAATAAAATGTGGATATGCGAAATATGAAACTTTTCCTATTTGGAATTTGCCGTTAAAACACCCAGTGAATCTTGCTTACGAATCGGCAACAGCCGATTTGAACGACGTTAATATGATAGACCCATGGCATTTAGCAAGTTATGGCGAAACCACTGTAAATTATAATAGAGATATAGAAGTTTTTCCCGTTTTAAATACACTTTTTGAAAAACTTATGGGACATTCGCCATATAAATCGCCAACCGATATGGGCGTTAATATGGTAGGCTTTGCTATAAGTGATGATGAAATTTGTCAAGAAGCGTCAAAGCAAGAAATAATAAGGCGTTATTTTAAAGCGCTTGAAAATGAAAGAAGAAACAATTTAGAAAGTTTAGAGTCGGATAAAATTTTGCTTTTAATGAATAGTTTGGGCATAACTATTGAAGATAGAAAAGTTTATACTGCTTGCTTAGAAAAACAACAATCAACGGGAGTGCCTTGTACGGCGATTGAATTAAGTGACGGAAAAATAATAACGGGCAAAACTACTGAATTGTTTGAAAGTCAAAGCGCTATGCTTATAAATGCTTTAAAATATTTAGCAAATATTCCTGATGAAGAAAATTTATTACAACCAGAGAGTATCGTGCCTATAACGGAATTAAAAGTAAATTATTTAGAAAGTAAAACGCCAAGACTACATATTGATGAAATGTTAATTGCGTTATCTTCAAGCACTTCTACCAACGAAAGTGCTAAACTTGCAATCAAGCAATTGCCAAAATTAAGAAATGCCGAAGTTCACTCGTCAATAGTTTTACCACATATTGATAGTAAGTTATTAAGAAAATTAGGCGTAAATTTAACAAGTAGTCCTGTATATGAAGATAAAATTACAAATAAATAAAATATTTTAAATAAGATAAAACAAAACCCGCAACGAAAATTTTTCGTTGCGGGTTTATCATTTAAAATGCAATTTTTTCTTCAATATATTGTTTTAAAGAGTCAATAGGAATTCTAACTTGCCCCATAGTATCTCTATCACGAACGGTAACGCAACCGTCTACTTCGCTATCAAAATCGTAAGTAATACAGAAAGGCGTGCCTATTTCATCTTGACGGCGGTATCTTTTACCGATAGAGCCAGCCTCGTCAAAATCAACAGGGAAATACTTGCTAAGGTTTTCCATAATAGCGCTTGCTTTTTCCGAAAGTTTTTTAGAAAGTGGTAAAACTGCCGCTTTAAACGGTGCTAACGCTGGATGTAAACGCATAACGACTCTCGTATCGTTTTCGCCTACGACTTCTTCATCATATGCGTTGCAAAGTACGGCTAAAACGCATCTTTCAACGCCAAGTGACGGCTCGATAACGTAAGGAATATATTTTTCATTAGTTTCAGCGTCAAAGTACGATAAATCTTTACCAGAAACGTCTTTATGTTGATTAAGGTCGTAATCAGTCCTATCAGCAACGCCCCAAAGTTCGCCCCAGCCGAACGGGAATAAAAATTCAAAGTCAGTAGTTGCTTTTGAATAGAAACACAATTCTTCTGGAGAGTGGTCACGGAGTCTAATTTTTTCATCTTTTAAGCCTATTTGTAAAAGCCAGTTATGGCAAAAACTACGCCAGTAATCAAACCACTCTAAATCAGTACCAGGCTTGCAGAAAAATTCAAGTTCCATTTGTTCAAATTCTCTAACTCTAAAAATAAAGTTACCAGGGGTAATTTCATTTCTAAAAGATTTACCTATTTGACCTATTCCAAACGGCACTTTTTTTCTCGTAGTACGTTGAACGTTTACAAAGTTAGTAAATATGCCTTGCGCTGTTTCAGGGCGAAGATAAATAGTGTTTTTACTATCTTCCGTAACGCCTTGGAAGGTTTTAAACATTAAATTAAATTGCCTAATATCAGTAAAATTGTGTTTACCACAAGTAGGACAAGCAATATTATTTTCATCAACGAAAGCCTTCATTTCTTGATGAGTAAAAGCATCGATAGGCTTAGGTAACGTAACGTTATTTGCTTGAATATAATCTTCAATAAGTTTGTCGGCACGAAATCTTTCGTGACACTCTTTACAATCCATTAAAGGGTCGGAAAAGCCCGCTAAGTGACCAGAAGCAACCCAAGTTTGTGGATTCATTAAAATTGCGGCATCTAAACCAACGTTGTATTTGTTTTCTTGAATAAATTTTTTCCACCAAGCCTTTTTTACGTTGTTTTTAAGTTCAACGCCAAGCGGACCGTAATCCCAAGTGTTTGCAAGACCACCATAAATTTCGCTACCAGGGAAAATAAAACCACGCAATTTGCAAAGGTTAACAATTTTTTCCATAGTTACTGATTTGTTATCCATAACTCACCTCTAAAAGTTGTTTAATATTGTAAATTTTAGTAAAATTTTTGTATATTGTCAAGTAAAATTTAGTCTTTTATATATTATATACTATCTATAAAGTATATTTATATATTTCAATATTATAAAATGGTTTTACAATTAGCAATTTTTGTGATAAAATAAATAGTATTATAAAGGACTAAGGAGTTAGTATGGAAGCAATAAACTTTATTGAAGAAATTATCAATGATGAACTTGAAAAAGGTGTGGTAAAAAGTGTGCACACAAGATTTCCGCCTGAGCCTAATGGTTATTTGCATATAGGCCACGCAAAAAGTTTATGCTTAAATTTTGGAACGGCAAAAAAATACAATGGTGTTTGCAATTTATTTTTAGACGATACAAATCCTTCAAAAGAAAAAACCGAGTTTGTTGACGCTATTAAAAAAGATATTGAGTGGCTTGGATTTGAGTGGTTTGAAATGCACTATGCGTCAGATTATTTTGACGTTATTTATTCGCTTGCCGTAAAACTCATAAAAGATGGCAAGGCATACGTTGACGACCTTTCTGCCGAGCAAATTAAAAACACAAGGGGCACGTTAACCGAGCCAGGCACGAATAGTCCTTATAGAGATAGAAGCGTAGAAGAAAACTTAACGCTTTTTACTCAAATGAAGGAAGGCGTTTTTAAAGACGGCGAAAAGGTTTTAAGAGCAAAAATTGATATGAGTTCGCCTAACATAAATATGCGTGACCCAGTAATTTATAGAGTTTTACACGCTACTCATCATAGAACGGGCGATAAATGGTGCATATACCCTATGTACGATTTTGCTCACCCACTTTGTGATAGTCAACAAGGTATTACGCACTCTATTTGTACCTTAGAATTTGAAGACCATAGACCTTTATATAACTGGGTAATAGAAAATACGGGAGTTAGTCATAAACCTCGCCAAATAGAATTTGCAAGACTTAATATAACTAATACCGTAATGAGTAAAAGATATCTTAAAAAACTTGTAGAAGACGGCGCTGTTGAAGGGTGGGACGACCCTCGTATGCCAACTTTAACGGGTTTAAGAGCAAGGGGTATTCCGGCTGAGGCACTTAAAAACTTTTGTGAAGAAATAGGCGTTGCTAAGGCTAATAGTGAAATAGAAATTAGTTATTTTGAGCATTTTACAAGAGATTATCTTAATCAAAATGCCGAAAGGGCTATGGCTGTTGAAGATGCTATTAAAGTAACTATTACTAATTACGAAAAAGAAAGTGAAATTTTAGAATTTGATATAAATCCTAATAAAACGGAACTTGGAACGAGAAAAATAACTTTTTCTAAAAATCTTTATATTGAAAGGGAAGATTTTTCTATTTGTCCGCCACCTAAATATTTTAGGCTTAAAAAAGACGGTTACGTTCGTTTAAAAAATGCTTATATTATTAAATGTGACGATTATATTTTAGACGAAAACGGCAAAGTTAAAGAAGTTTTATGTACTTATATTCCTGAGAGTCGCTCGGGTGCGGATACTAGTGGTATTAAGTGTAAGGGAACTATACATTTCGTAAATGCTAACGACTCTATTCCTTGTGAAATAAGAAAGTACGATTATTTACTTAAAGATGCCGAGTTTGTTGGTCAAGATTTTTCTGAAAGAATGAATTACGATAGCGTACACGTTTATAAAGGTTACGCTGAGCCGTACATTTTATCTTGCGAGGAAGATACGCCTTTCCAAATTTTAAGAAAGGGCTATTATAAAAAAATAACTAAAAACGGAGAACTCGTTTTATCTGAAATAGTTTCAATGAAGGATAGTTTTAAAAAACAAAATTAAAATATGAATAAGTTTGTCAAACTAATTAAATTATTTTTACAATTTTTTAAAATAGGGTTAGTAACCTTTGGTGGTGGCTATGCTATGATTTCCGTTTTTGAGGAAGAATTTTGCTCAAAAAGGGGGTATATTACGCAACCTGAATTAGTCGAAATGATAGCATTGTCGGAATCTACTCCGGGACCTTTGGCAATAAATGGTGCAACCTATATAGGCTATAAAAGAGCGGGTATTTTAGGCAGTATTTTTGCAACCTTAGGCGTTATATTACCTTCATTTTTAATTATTTTTACAATCTCTCTATTTTTTGATGAGTTTATGAAATTCGAACTTGTTAAAAAGGCGTTTAACGGTATTAAATGTGGCGTGGGCGTATTGATTTTAAATGCGGGAATTAAAATGTATAAAAAAATTCCTAAAACAATTTTAAGTCAATCGTGTTTTTTCGTTACTATTACGACTATGCTTGTTTTAGATATTTTTTCACTTACTTTTTCTGCAATATACATTATACTTTTAGGTGGAATTATCGGCATTACAACTACTTGCTTTAAACCACGTGAAAAGGTAAAAGAAAACAAGGGGGAAGATAATAATGAGCCTTCTTGATTTATTTATAACCTTTTTTAAAATAGGTTTGTTTTCGTTTGGTGGCGGATATGGAACAATTCCGCTAATAAAAACCGAAGTTCAAACCCGTAACCTAATGGACGAAAAAACGTTTTTAGACTTTGTAGGCATTTCAGAGTCTACGCCAGGTCCTTTTGCTGTAAATATAGCCACTTTTATAGGCTGTGACCAAGCGGGCTTTTTAGGCGGTTTAGTTGCTACTTTAGGTGTTATTTTACCTGCGTTTTTAATAATTTTACTCATATGCGTTGTTTTGAAAAATTTTAAAAACAACAAATACGTTAAAGGTTTTTTAAACGGCGTAGAACCTTTTGTCGTAGGTCTTATAGTATATACGGGCATATCAATTATAATTAAAAACGTTTGGGTGTCTATGGGTGATTTTTCAGCGCCATTTGAAATTTCGGTTATGAATTTAATAGTTACCGCCGTGCTTTTTGCGGGTTGTCTAATTTATAAAAAACTCCGTAAAAAGAATATGTCGGCAATACTTTTAATAATAATTTCCGCCGTAATAGGTATAATATTTATGTGAGGTTATTATGAGAATAATTTTTAATAAAGATGAAAAAATAACTAACGCTTTAAGAAATGCCGTTAAGAAGAAAGACGGATATTGTCCTTGTAGGGTAAATAAGGTTGAAGATAATTATTGTATGTGCAAAGAGTTTCGTGACCAAATTGCCGACCCTAATTTTGAAGGATACTGCCATTGTAGGCTTTATTATAAAGAAAAATAAAAATTTACAAAAAATTTCAAAATATGACACATAGTTGACATATTATGTTAAATATAATAGGGGTATAAGGAGAAACCCCTATGAAAACGTTAAAAAGAATTTATAAAAAAATCACACAAAAAAACAAAAAAGAAATAGAAATTGCTAACAAAGTTTATATTGAGTGCAGTAAATTATTTTTATTTACTAAAAGAGAGAGTGAGAAGATAATTAGTAAAGCGATATAGACTTTTAGCATAAATTGAGATTATGGATAAAAAAACAGTAGTAGTAGGAATGAGTGGCGGTGTAGATAGTTCGGTAACCGCATTATTATTAAAAGAGCAAGGCTATAACGTTATAGGTTTGTTTATGAAAAACTGGGAAGAAGATGATGAAAACGGTGTATGTACCGCTGAAACTGATTATTCTGACGTTAGAAGAGTTTGTAATTTGTTAAATATTCCCTACTATACGGTAAATTTTGCTAAAGAATATTTAGATAGGGTATTTTCTTATTTTTTAAATGAGTATAAGTGTGGTAGAACGCCAAATCCAGACGTTTTATGTAATAGAGAAATCAAGTTTGGACCTTTTAAAGAATATGCCAAAAATTTAGGAGCAGATTATATAGCAACAGGGCATTATGCTGGCGTAAGGCACGAGGGCGATACCCATTATTTATTAAAGGCGAAAGACCAAAATAAAGACCAAACTTATTTTTTAAATCAATTATCGCAAGAGCAATTAAATAACGTGTTGTTTCCGTTAAGTAATTTAGAGAAAAGCGAAGTTAGAAAAATAGCCGAACAAAACGGACTTGCAACAGCCGAGAAAAAGGACTCGACGGGCATTTGCTTCATAGGCGAAAGAAATTTTAGAAAATTTCTAATGGAATATATTCCTGCTAAAGAAGGTTTAATAAAAACTTACGATGGTAGAGTTTTAGGTAAGCACTACGGTTTAATGTATTATACTATCGGTCAAAGGCGTGGATTAGACGTAGGCGGTCAAGCGGGAGATGACGGAAGATGGTTTGTTATTGAAAAAGATTTAAAAAATAACGTATTATACGTATCGCACGGCGATGAAGATAAATTATTTAGTAAAGGTTTGTTTATGAATAGTTGCAATTTTATGCCAGGCAAACCAAACGGAAACACTTTTGAGTGCACTGCTAAGTTTAGATATCGCCAACAAGAGCAAAAAGTTTTAGTTAATATTCGTGAAAATGATATTTACGTAGAGTTTAATGAAAAGCAAAGAGCAATAACCGAAGGGCAATACGCAGTATTTTATAACGGCGAATATTGTATAGGCGGTGGAGTTATTGAAAAGGCAGATTTTTAAAATTGCTTTTCTATATATAATATATAATATATAATATAATAAAAAAATAAAGCCAAGTGCGTAAAATTTTGCACTTGGCTTTTGCATAAAAAGTTGAAAAACAAGAAATTTTAAAGCAAGCAAACAATAAAAAAATTAAAAATTTAATAAAAAAACCACTATAAAAATTCTTTCATAGTGTAAAACGTTAAAAATAAGGTATAAAAAACACAACATATTGTGTGCAAAAAATTTTTCTAAAAAATGTTAAAAAAATGTTTGACAAATTTAATAAAATGTAGTTTAATATACAAGCATCACTAATTGAGGGCTAAAAATAATATTGCAAGCGTCACAAAAAAGCACGTTAAAAATGCTTGATTTTATCTAAAAAAATTATTAAAAAATTTTTAAAAAAAGTGATAAAAAATAGTTGACAAACAAATATCGTTGTGATATTATGTATAGGCTGTCGATTAGCGCAGCACTCGAAGAACTGTAGTTCTTTATTAAGTAGATTAAAAATTGAATAGAAGGAAATGAATTGAGTTACAAGACATTTTTTGATTTGTAATTAAAAAGATTTCTGTCAATTATTTATTGAGTATATAAAATATGTACCAAAAAAACAGTCAGCAAAAACGAACAAAATTTTAAATCGTTAGAGCAGTTGAACTTCGGTTCAGCTTTAAGAAATTAAACTTAAGGGTTTGATTCTGGCTCAGGACGAACGCTGGCGGCGTGCTTAACACATGCAAGTCGAACGAAGTGTAGCAATACACTTAGTGGCGGACGGGTGAGTAACGCGTGAGCAACCTGCCCATATCTGGGGAATAACACAAAGAAATTTGTGCTAATACCGCATGCTATTTTTAGAAGGCATCTTCTTTAAATGAAAGATTTATCGGATATGGATGGGCTCGCGTCCCATTAGATAGTTGGTGAGGTAACGGCCCACCAAGTCGATGATGGGTAGCCGACCTGAGAGGGTGATCGGCCACATTGGAACTGAGAAACGGTCCAGACTCCTACGGGAGGCAGCAGTGGGGAATA
>JAZONZ010000046.1:0-2225 GCA_045654765.1 Christensenellaceae bacterium | reverse complement strand
ATTTAGGAGTGTCTCCAAAAAATTATCGTAAAAATTTAGTTAAATTTTAAATATTGCTTGATTTATATAAAATATGAAATATAATAATTTTAGAAACTATATTTGAAGGGGTAGGTATGAATTATAAAATGCTTTACGGCGATAGCGTAGATGAAAATTTAGTAAACGAAAGAATAGAAAGTGTAAAAAAGTGGTTTTTTGAGGGGGAAAAAGAAAATGCAAAATACGTTTTTTCTTCGCCAGGAAGAGCCGAAATTTTAGGAAATCATACAGACCATAATAACGGACTTGTAATAGTTGCGTCTATTAGTTGTGATATAATAGCGTGCGTTAAAAAAACCGATGATAATTTTGTTAAAATTTATTCTAAGGGATTTGAACCGGTTATAGTTGATATTTCAAACGTAAGCGTTAATAAAACGGAATATTCTACTTCAAACGCATTAGTTAGGGGTATCGTTAAAGGCATTATTGATAAAGGGTATAGTGTAAAGGGTTTTACTGCGTATACCGATAGCACTATATTCAAAGGTGCGGGGGTATCTTCGTCTGCTTCTTTTGAAGTTTTAGTTTGTGAAATTTTTAATACTTTATATTTAAACGGCAAACTAACCGAAATTGATAGAGCGGTTATTTCTAAGTTTAGTGAAAACGTTTATTTTAATAAGCCTTGTGGATTGCTTGACCAAAGCGGAATATCAATAGGCTCAATGGTTAAATTAGATTTTGTAAACGGCGAAACTCCTAAAATAACAAAATTAAATAAATTAAAGGGATATAGTTTGGTTATCACTAATACGGGTGGCGACCACATATCTTTAACAAGTCATTACGCAAGTATTAAAAAAGAAATGAATTTAATAGCAAATTATTTTGGAAAAAACTTTTTAAGAGAAGTTTTGTATAATGAGTTTTTAAATGAAATTCCTAATTTAAAACGCCATTTTACAGGTAGAGCGATACTAAGAGCCATGCACTTTTTTAAAGAAAATATAAGGGTAGAAAAGGCGGAAAATTACTTAAAAAATAATGATATTCAAGGTTTTTTAAAAATGGTAAACGAGTCGGGGTTATCAAGTTTAGTATTACTTCAAAATTGTGCCGTTCCGCTTGACGAGGCTCAGCCTATAGTTTTAGCCATTGAATATTCAAGACAAATTATTACTGACGGAGCAGTAAGGGTACACGGTGGCGGTTTTGCAGGCTCGATACTTGCAATCGTTAATGATAACGAAGTTGATAATTATATTTTAAAAATGTCAAAATTATTTTCAAAAGAAAACGTTTTTAAAGCGAGTGTTAGGCAAGTTGGCTCAACTTTATTATCAAGTAATAAAATTTAAAAAATGACAAAATAGAGCAAAATATTATAAAAAAAGCCACTTCTATTATGGTATAACCTTGATAGGAGTGGTTTTATGTTTACAAAACAATTTACATATAAAAGAGTTTTAAATTTTATTTTTTCTTTTGCTATTAGTTTTTTATTTAAAAACGCAATAAACGTAACGAGTGTTTTACCGCTTCCGTTTTATGTTTCTTTATTATATTTAGGGTTTCCTATTATTGATGCGACCTTAGTTTTTTTAATTCCATACGTTATAACGTTTAATTTATACGAAATAATTCCCGCATTTATAGTGGCAGTAGTTTTAGTAATAGTTTTTTTAATTTATAAAAGAAAAAACGTTTTAATTAAAAGTGAAATCGTGGCGTATTCGCTACTATGCTCGGCGTTATTTGTTTTTTTATCACATAAAGGTGAACTTCAATTAAAAATAATTTTTATAACCCTTTCAACTTTACTATCTTTCGTGTTTATATTTTCTTCAAGAGTGCTTTTTATTAAAAAATTTAACTATAAATTAGGACAAGATGAACTTGTTTGTTTGGGGCTGTTTAGTTTGCCTTTTATTTTAGGAATAATAAATGTTTTTGGTATTGAATTTGCAAAAGCGTTTTGTGTTTTTTTAATACTTGTAATTTCTTCAATATTTAGTAGCGGAATAACTTTTGCAACTTCTATCGTGTTATCGCTATCTTTTACGTTAATAACTAAAAATTTTAATTACGTTGCAATTTTTTCTATATATTCACTAATTACGGTAATGTTTTCTAAATATTCTTATATAATTTCCGCATTTATGCTATTACTTGTAGAAATGGTGTTTTTAATAGTATTTTCACTATATGGTGCGTACGATTTTTATAGTATTCTTTATACT
>JAZONZ010000045.1:0-2283 GCA_045654765.1 Christensenellaceae bacterium | reverse complement strand
AATTTCTCTATTTCTACCTTCGGTAACGGTAACGTGATATTTTGTAAAGGTTTTGGTTTCATCAACAATCTTTATCGTACATTTTTTGGTTTTTACACCATCTATGTACACGCCACGCCTTAATTTGTCAAGGCTGGCATCTGGCAAATCGCCTTCTATTCTAACTAAGTACGTCTTTGGAATTTCACTTGATGGGTGCAATAACCTATTACACAAGTCCCCATCATCAGTAAAAATCAATAAACCCTCGCTATCATAGTCTAACCTACCAACAGGAAATATTCTTCCAACGTTATCAGGTAGCAAATCCATTACGGTTTTTCTATCTTTATCATCTTTTACCGTACACACGTAGCCTTTAGGCTTATTCATCATGTAATAAGTGTACTTATTTTTTACGTTGATTTTTTTACCATCAACACAAACGGTATCGTTTTGCTCGTCAATGTCAGTTCCTAGTGAGCAAACTTTTCCATTTACCGTAACTAAACCATCTTCAATTAGTTTATCGCACGCTCTTCTACTTGCAACGCCTGAAAGTGCAAGAAATTTGTTAATTCTCATAATATCTTCCTTAATTTTTATTACTTAATATTTTAAAGATATTTTGCGAAAAAATCAACTCATTTGATATGAAAATTTCAAAAATACCACTTTCTAAATCATTATTTATAAAATTTTCAATACTATCACCATTGATTTTAAACTTAACGTTACTTAGTTCACTCACTTTTAAAGGATATGAAAAACTCTTATTTACCGAAAGTAAGGCAATTTTTCCATCGTTTCTTTGATATATTTTATCGTTAAACTCATCTTTATCTATTAAACTATACATTTTATACTCGTTTTGAGCATTTTTTATAAGTTCAGTAGACCTTTCCCACATTTCAGGACTTGATATTACAACACTTACTATTTCCATATTGTTTTTGTTACAACTTGTAACTAAACATCTACCCGCTTTTTTTGTATAGCCAGTTTTTATTCCATCACAGCCCTCAAGAGTGTTTAAAAGTTTGTTTTTATTGATTAAAACTCTTTTATAATCGTAACCCTCGTTACTAATAGTCACTTTTTTCGTTGACACAATTTCTTTAAACGTTTTGTTTTTAATTGCGTATGCGGAAATTTTACATAAATCGTATGCCGTTGTATAATGATTTTCATCATGAAGTCCGTGCGGATTAACAAAATTAGAATTTATCGCACCTACCTCTTTTGCTTTTTTATTCATTAAACTTATAAATTCATTATAATCACATAAAGTAGACGCCAAGCAAACGGCACAATCGTTACCACTTCTAAGCATTAAACCATATAGTAATTCTTTAACCGTTAGATGCTCGCCCTCTCTTAAATATATACTTGAACCTTCTATGCCTACCGCACTTTTTGGAACAACAACTTCTTTATTTATATCAAAATTATCAATTACGGTAATTGCCGTTAAAATTTTTGTAGTAGAAGCATTAGGTAATTTTTGATGCTCGTTAAAGGTACTTAAAATTCTTCCACTTTCGGCTTCCATTACGCATTCCGCCTTGGAAACCATTGCTCCATCAACAAATTTCGGCTGTAAACTTATAATTAGAAAAAGCATTATAATTTGCGATAAAATAAGCGATTTTTTAATTTTTTTCATCTTGACTTTCCTTTAAAATTTTATTTACTATATCTTTTGTAAAGTCTGTAAGTTTTTCGAAATTATCGTTGTTTGTTTTAATAAACGTACACTCGTTATTATTAACTATTAAAAACCCATAGGGTGTTACGTTAGCAAAAACGCCACTACCACCAACCAAATTATTATTGTCTTTTTGAAAAATTTTAGCCTCGCCAAACTCGCTTCCGCCGTTTAAAAAACCAAGCATAGTTTTTGATACGGGAATTACCGTTACTGAATTATTCACAAAGACAGGGTTTCCTACTATCGTTAGTTTTTGCACTAAGTTCTCAATATCGTTTACGCTATTTGAAATAACCTCAGTTACTTTGTTTTTTTCCGATTTTAACATTATACACTCCTTTAATTATATAGTTTGTAATTAAGTTGTAAGTTATGCAAAAAATATTAAAAAATAGAGTGCATTTTAATTTTAAAGTTAAATTTGGATTTCCTCTTTTAAGTTTAATTCCATATTCGGGTAAAAGAATATACTTTTTGTTATAGACATATTTACTAAGTATATTAAAAATTGCATTTAATAAAAAAACTACCAAAACGTTATTTTCATTGTTTGTAACTATATCAATATAAATTTGTAAAGATTTTAATTGAAT
>JAZONZ010000044.1:0-8584 GCA_045654765.1 Christensenellaceae bacterium | reverse complement strand
TGTAAAAATTTCAAGTATTTTTTTATTTAAAAATCGTTTAACTAATTTATTGATTTTTTCTTTTAAATACTTTACATTTTATATAATAGATTATATAATATTTTTGCTTTGATTAACTAGATAGAGGTACGAGTTATGAGTCAAACGTTACAAGTTATTTTTTCAATAGCATTGATACTTTTAGCAAGCAAATTTTTAGGGCTTTTAATGAGGCGTATAGGCTTACCTCAAGTTTTAGGTAGCATTTTAGCAGGTGTTTTATTAGGTCCTGCTATTTGGTCACACTTTATACCCACTAACGTTTTCTTCCCGCTACAAGGCGATATCATTAAACACTTTTCAGAAATAGGCGTTCTTTTAGTTTTATTTAGCGCAGGGCTTGAAACTAATTTAGAAGACCTTAAAAAAATGGGGTTCGTTTCAATTTTAATAGCATTAGGCGGTGTAGTTATTCCCCTTGCATTAGGCACTCTCGTTGGTTTAATTTTTATTTACCCTACTACAAACGATATTTTAACTGCCGTATTTTTAGGCGTTATAATGTGTGCTACAAGCGTTGGTATAACAATTGAAACGTTAAAAGAATTAGGGCATTTAAAAAGCAAAGTAGGCACTATTATAATTTCAAGTGCTATAATTGATGACGTTATAGGCATTATCGTTTTGACGATTTTTATGAGTTTAACTGGCAAAAGTGCTGACGATTCTTTAGTTTTGCAACTTATAAACCCAACTAATAACGCTTTAATTTCTATATTATGGATGCTTTTATTCTTCATTATTGCAATAATAGGTGGAATATTTATTTCTAAATTATTTAAACATATTGCCGAAAAACACCCCGACACTCATAGATTACCTATATATTCAATAGTAGTTTGTTTCTTATATGCAGTAATAAGCGAATCAATATTTGGCGTTGCCGATATAACGGGCGCATATATTGCGGGTGTAGTATTATCTACAAATCATAGATGCGCCGAGTACGTTGATAAAAAAGTGGCAGTAAATTCATACACGTTTTTTGGACCTATTTTCTTTGCTCATATAGGCATGGAGATTTCTTTTAGCGGTATGAATTTAGATATTCTACTTTTAGGAATTACCTTTGTAGTAGTAGCCATTTTAGGTAAAATTATAGGTTGTGGAATAACGGCAAAACTCTGTAAATTCTCAACTAAAGATAGTATAAAAATAGGCGTTGGTATGATAGCAAGGGGTGAAGTTGCCCTTGTCGTTGCACAAAAAGGTATAAGCGCAGGGCTTATGAATACTAACCATTTAACAATAGTAGTTATGCTTGTTTTGGTAAGTTCAGTTTTAGCACCTATTATTTTAAAATTATTATATAAAGAGAAAAGAGATTTTGAATTAAACGCTATTTTAGTAAACGAAAATATTGAAAAATAAATTTTATTAAAATATTAAAGGTTGTATGCGATTTATTTCGCATACAACCTTTTTTCTTTATTATAATTGCTCTATAAAAGTTGCAAAATTTCCACAGTTGTCTTTTGGACAAGTTACAATCAATTTATTGTCTTTTATTACGTAATCTATATCACTACTTTTTTCAAACAACGTAACACTACCTTTAATATCGTACTCACATTTACCCTTTTTATAAAAATCGACGTATATATAGTTTTTGTCTTCGTAGTTTACTGAATGTAATAAAATGCCGTTTTCAACCGGTTCAAAATACTTTTTATAACCTACACCTTTACAAGTTTCTATATCGCCGTTTTTAACAAAAGGATAAATTTTCCTTGTTTTTCTTATATGAAACGCCGACGTCGTGTTTTTAGCCCTAACACTTGGCACGCAATCGTATAAAGGCAAGTATCCACAAGTATAGCAAAGTTTATCATTACCGTTTTCATCTCTAAAAACGTCAATCATTCTATCTGGCGGACTGTTTTTATCTTGCCAAAAAATTTCAGTCAACTCCATTCTCGTTGGGAATGCTTCACCCTTTAACGGATACGGCGTTGAAAAATCATAAGAGCCGTTTTCATCGGTTATAAGTTTAGTTTTAGGTATTAGCCTATAAACCCCGCCACCAAAGGCATCTCTTTTATTTTGACTCATTATTCCACGTTGAGTTGACCATAAACAATCTTGAACTTTTTTGTGATCGAATTCTACTAAAATAGTTCCATCTTTTAAAATATTATAATCAACCTTATAATCGACCATAGCGTCACCAAAGCAAGCAATATCAACTTCGTGATCATATCCGCCTTTTGGACGTTTTTTTGCTAATTCTTTTGCACAATCGTCAGGATTTATTACTAAAAATTCTTCTCTAAATTTTATCTTCTCACAGTCCAAATCATATAAAACAACCGGACTCCATTTTTCATTTTTGTATGCTAAAACTTGCTTTTTAACGTGCCTTATACCACGACACAAATAACCTACTTGTTGACTTTCTATTTTTATAGTAGTCGTATCGTTTCCGTTATTTTGATAAATTAAATCACCCGTTATTTTTTTTGTAAAATCAAAACTGCGATTATCTTTACTCTTGTTTTCCGACAAGAAAGTTAAAAGATTTTCGTCAACAACCCTCATTAAAGTAAACGTAACGCCAGCCTCGTCCTTATAAATTGCGCCTACGTCTTTTATAGTTTTTTTATGATTATTGCTAAGCACAGTTATAGCAAACGGAGCACCGTGATTTCCACCTATTATAGTTCCATTAAGAAAGCATGGTGGACATTCGTCCGTCATCGTTCCTACAATTAAGTCCAACGCATAACAATCGATATTATCGCTGTAAATAAACCCCGTTTCAACTATATCCATAGGAGAATTTGAAGATAAATCTCCTATCGTGGGAGCCACGTTAGTAAATTTATGAACTATTTGACAATTATCATTAAACTGTGTTTTTACTAAGGTTATTCTTCCTTTTGAAACATCCATAAAACACCTCTCTCTTTTTTTATTTATTATAGCATATTTTCATATTATAATCAATAATTTAAATTAAGAAATTAAAGATTTTATTTGCAAAATTCGTTATCTCGTATTCGTGTGTTTCAATAAATAAATTATTTTATTATAATTGCTCTATAAAAGTTGCGTAACCACTGCTATTAGTTTTATTTTTTACCGTTAATACGCCGTTTTTAATAGAATATTCTACGTTTTCACTTATCTCAAAAGGTTTAACTTCACCCTTTAATTTATATTCGCAATCACCTTCAATTAAAAAATCCATATAAATATAATTTTTATCTAAATATTTTACGTCGTAACAAGAAATTCCGTTTTTGCTAACTTCAAAATATTTTTTATACCCAACACCCTTACAAGTATCTAAATTTTTATCTTTAAAAGTTGGATACACTTTATGCGTAAATTTAATATTTATAGCCTCTTCAATATTGTCTTTTCTCACGTTTGGCTCGCCGTCGTAAATAGGTAAAAAGCCACACGCAAAACCTAATTTTACGTTACCGAATATGTCTTTAAAATAATCTATAACTCTATCTGGTGGAGAGTTTTTATCTTGCCAAAACTCTTTAACTAATGCAAACGATCGTGGGAACGGCTCGCCCCTTAACGCAACGGGTTTAGAAAAATCAAAAGTAATATCGCTTTCAGTAAACGGCAAGGTTTTAGGAATAATTCTATACACGCCACCTAAAAACATATCTTTCTTTTCTTGATACATTACACCCATCATTCTACTGCAATCAACGTCTTTAAGTTTTTTATGATTAAAATATATTACAATTTCGCCACTTTCGTCAATTCTATACACAATTTTATATTCAAACATAGGTTCGCCAAAATTAGATAAATTAAGTGGGTATTTATATCCGCCTATCGGCCTGTTTTTTTCTACTAAACTACACACTGTGGCTGGATTTATAATATCGTATTCTTCAATAATATCAACGTAATCGCACTCAGCACCCGTTACCACCCTTTTACTATCTTGATTAGTATAAGCAATAACCTCACATTTTTTTCTTTTAATTGCTCTATATAACTGCGTTACGCTTTGACTATTGATTAAAATAGATTTTTTATTATTACCGTTTCTACAATAATTTAACTTGCCTTCAATTTTTTTAATAAACTTATAATTTAAATCGTCTTCACCCACGTTTTGAGATACGAAAACTAAAACGTCATCATCTAAAACTTTAAGTAAAGTAAACTCTATTCCGCTTTCGTCTTTATATACTGCGCCTACGTCTTTTATGGTTTTTTGATGCTTTTCACTATACACTTGTATTGCGCAAGGCTGACCGTGATTAGCCCCTATCGGCGTGCCGTTTATAAAAGGTGGAACAGCCTCGTCATTAGTTACTGAAAAAACAATATCCGTATTAAAAATATCCGGGCTATCTTTTCTCACTAACCCCGACTCTTTAAATTCTACGGGGCAATTAAAAGATAAATCGCCAACTTCTTCTTTTACGTTTATAAACTTATGAGTTAAATAATAGTCTTTATTGAAATTTGTTTTTACTAAAAACTGGTTACCGCCAAAACAAACGAACATATATCACCTCTAATAAATTTTCTATATCTATTATACACCCATAAATCAAATTGTCAATAATTACTCCGTATTTTACTTGTAAAATATTTATCACTATGTTATAATCAAAAAAAAACATTTTATTAGGAGAAATTATGAAGGCAATTTTAACCGTTTTAGGTAAGGACAAGTCTGGTATAATCGCAAACGTATCTACAATGCTTGCTAAAAAAAATATAAACATTGAAGATATTAGTCAAACGATTATGCAAGGCTATTTTACTATGATTATGCTTGTTGATATTAACGAATCAACAACTACTATTGCTGAACTCAACAAAGAAGCAGAACTTTTAGGTAATGAAATAGGCGTTAAAATAATTATTCAACACGAAGATATTTTTAACGCTATGTATAGAGTGTAAATTATGATAAACCACAAAGATATTATTGAAACCATAAATATGGTTCAAAAAGAAAATTTTGACGTTCGTACAACAACAATGGGCTTATCTCTTTTAGGTTGCATAGGCGCAACCGCAAAGCAAACTGCTCAAAATTGTTATGACTTAGTTTGTAAAAAGGCTGAAAACATTGTTAAAGTTGCTAATGAACTATCTCTTGAGTTTGGCGTTCCTATCGTAAACAAAAGAGTTTCGGTAACACCCGTATCTTTAATTACAGCAAACTTTAAAGGTGAAGAGATTTTAATAGCAAAAGCGCTTGACAAAGCAGCAAAAGAAGTTGGCGTTGACTTTTTAGGCGGATATTCTGCGTTAGTTCACAAAAGCACTACTTCTTATGAAAAATCTTTTATAAACAGTATTCCCGAAGTTTTAGCCACGACTGATATTTTATGTTCATCGGTAAACGTTGGCTCTACAAGGTCGGGCATTAACCTTGACGCCGTTAAGCAATTAGGCGAAATTATTAAAACGACTGCTAATTTAACAAAAGATAAAGATGGGTTTGGCTGTGCTAAATTCGTTGCATTTTGTAACGCTGTTGAAGACAATCCGTTTATGGCTGGTGCTTTCCACGGCGTAGGCGAAGGCGAGTGCGTTATAAACGTAGGCGTTTCAGGCCCTGGCGTTGTATATAGAGCCATTAAAGAAGCACCCGACGCTAATATTACCGAGATTGCTGAAATTATTAAAAAGACGGCGTTTAAAATTACGAGAGTTGGTCAACTTATTGCAAAAGAAGCGTCTAAACGCTTAAACACTGAATTTGGTATAGTTGACTTATCTTTAGCCCCTACCCCTGCTATCGGCGATAGCGTTGGAAGAATTTTAGAAGAAATGGGATTATCTATAGTAGGTGGACACGGAACGACTGCTTGTCTTGCCATATTAAACGATGCCGTTAAAAAAGGCGGTATGATGGCGAGCGCAAACGTTGGCGGTCTTTCTGGTGCGTTTATTCCTGTTAGTGAAGACGAAGGTATGATTGAAGCGGCAAAATGTGGCACTTTAACCCTTTCAAAACTCGAAGCAATGACGGCTGTGTGCTCGGTTGGTATTGATATGGTTGCCGTTCCTGGTGACGTTTCGGCATCTACAATTTCTGCAATAATAGCCGATGAAGCGGCAATAGGTATGGTAAACAACAAAACTACCGCCGTTAGAGTTATTCCCGTACCAAACAAAAAAGTTGGCGAATTCGTTGAGTTTGGCGGACTTTTAGGTAGAGCGCCTATTATGGAAGTTGTTAATGCAAGTGCCGATAAATTTATCAATAGGGGTGGAAAAATTCCAGCACCTATTCACGGCAATAAAAACTAAAATATTAACAAAAAACACAAGTGGCGTAGCGATAAAATTTTATCGCTACGCCACTATTTTTTAATTACAAATAATAACCTATAATTTTTTTGCTAACTAAAAGATTTATTCGCCCGTATAACCCCATTCTACAGGACAGTTTGAAGAATTCCACCAAATATCCCAGCCACTTGGTTTACTTTCAGCCTCACAATATATTATTAACTTATTACAATTAGCGAACACATAACCACCTATACTAGTTACGCTGTTTGGTATTATTATATTTGTTAAATTAGTACAATCTCGAAACGCACTATAACCTATACTTGTTACATTATTACCTATTGTTACGCTTGTTAAATTATCACAATTATAGAACGCAAAATCTTCTATACTTATTACGCTGTTTGGTATTTCTATACTTGTTAAATTATCACAACTATGGAACGCAGAATTACCTATACTTGTTACGCTGTTTGGTATTTCTATACTTGTTAAATTATCACAATCATAGAACGCTTTTTGCCCTATACTTGTTACATTATTACCTAACGTTACACATGTTAAATTACTGCAACCAAAGAACGCATAATCACCTATACTTGTTACGCTGTTTGGTATTTCTATAGTTGTTAAATTAAAACACTTATAGAACACTGCTTCACCTATACTTGTTACGATGTTTGGTATTTCTATACTTGTTAATGAACTACAATAAGCGAACGCAGAAGAACCTATACTTGTTACGCTGTTTGGTATTTCTATACTTGTTAAACTTTCACACAAAATAAACGCACCAATACCTATACTTTCCACGCCGTTTGGTATAGTAAACGATGTTTGAGATTTGCCCACTGCATATTGTATTAAAGTTTTCCCGTCTTTACTATATAAATTACCATCTATATCTTTATATAGAGTATTATTTTCATCTACGTTTATATTTGTTAAATCAGGACAATGCAATAACGCCCCATCAACTATACTTGTTACGCTGTTTGGTATTTCTATACTTGTTAAATTATCACAATCATAGAACGCTTCTTCACCTATGCTTGTTACGGGCTTATTTTCATAAGTTGAAGGTATTATAATATTAGTATCTTCACAAGTACCTATGCCCTTTACACAGTAACTTTGACCATCACTATTTAAACTATATTCTAAACCTTGGCTTGGAATAAGTTTACTTCCCTCGTCTATTATAGTATCAGTTTCATTGCAACCATCACATTTAGCAGTTTTTGTGCCGTCAGCATCAACCGTTGCGTTATTATCACTTACGTAATTTGTAAACGAGTGAACGTGCTCATTTTCAAGTTCACAAGCCGTAAGAGTGAATATGCACGTAAATAAAGCAAAAACAGTTAATAAGGTTGTTAAAAACTTCTTTTTCATAATTTCTCCTTACAATATAGTTATTTTATCACTTATTTATAAGTAAGTCAATTATATAATTTTAGCAAATTATAAATAAAAAAGAAGAAGCGTACAAAAACTTTTGTACGCTTGCTTTTATTATTTTTTAATTATTTTTATAGGAATAACGTCTTTTGACGGTCTGTTTTTATATTGCCCACGAGTAAAGTCTAGTTTATCAATATACAGTTTTCTCATTACGCCTATCAGTTTATTTTTAAATTAGTTGTTTACGTAAAAATCATACGCTTCTTTGGTTAAATAATATATTTCGTTTTGAGTATTTTTTAAGTGCTTATATAACTCTTTAACACATAATTTAAAACCTTTTTCAAAGTCAATAAATACTTGTTTTCTTAATTCTTCTACACCTTCAAACGCTCTATTTTCTTCAATTAAATCGCTAACGAAAACTATTTTTTCTACTAATGACATATTTTTACGCCCCGTAGTATGATATTTTACGGCGTTTAAAACTTCATCGTCAGTAATATCTAAAACAGTTTTACAAATATGCTCGCCTAAAAATTGATGCGCTACCGCACTTGGCGTATTTTTAGGAATAGTAAAGTTATAGTCTTCGAAATTTTCGTACTTAGCAATATCGTGTAAAAGCGCTGAAAGAGTGCATTTAGACACGTCAGCCCCTACTTGTTTTGCTAACTTTTCAGCCATTAAAATAACGCCATAGGTGTGTTTTCTTCTATTTTCAGTAAGTTTTTCACACACCAAAGAAAAATATTTATCTTTTTTATAAATATCGTTAACTATAGCGTAATTTGCAATTTCTTCACTCGTATCAAAATTTAAAGGTAAGTTTAATTTTGCCTTTAACCTAATTTCAGTAGAAGAAACTTTTTCGCCCTTGTATTTTGTTACTATAACATTTTTATTA
>JAZONZ010000043.1:0-3114 GCA_045654765.1 Christensenellaceae bacterium | reverse complement strand
ATAACGATAAAAAACGTCAATTTTTATTCGATTGTCTTTTTTTCATTTTTGACCAATTTATAAAACCATATATATCGTTTACTAAAAACACTACAAAGCAAGTTACAATAGATAAATAAGATATATTTTCAATTGCTTTTAAAGCCCATAAAATTATTAAAATAATATCGTTACAAGCATAACCTATTGCAAAGTATTCACTTCGCCTAAACGTTAAGTACATTGCAATAAAACTCGTTGCAATTGATATAGTGCTAAAAATTAAATTTGCCGTATTAAAAAATTTTAATATAAAGTAAAAAATAAATGAAACTACAAACGTTAGCACTAAAGCAAATACTATCTCTTTTTTGTTAATCTTATTTACTTTAACTTCAAGCACGTTTTTTTCGTAAGGGTTTTTAAGCCAAGAAACGAGTGAAGATATGGCAAGTGGAATATTCATAAATAAATAAGTAAGCATTTCGCCAAAGTAAGCCGTTTTGTATGAAATTACAATATAAAAAACGCTAAATATTATAGATAAAAATTGTCCTATTGCGTTGCCTTTTGCTATAAAAATTAAAGAAGTTGCACCCATTAAAGACGTTATTAAATTTACGTAATTTATTCTATCAAAAACCAAAAATGTTACAACTATTAAAAGTATAGAAACGGAATATATAACTATATCAGTTTTTGTAAAATTGTTTAAAATTTTTTTCATATAACACCTTTAAAAAATAAAGCATCCGCTTGCATTTTTTAAATAATGATGCAAAAACGAATGCTTTTTAGCACTGATAATAATATTATTATACCATTTTTATATATGACTTGTCAAACGATTAACCGTTACTATTTACGGTTTTTAATTTCGATTGTTTTTCTTCTACTGCTTTTGTAATTTTTACTAAACTTTTTACGGCTCTTTCGCCCTCGTCTAAACTAACGGGGAGTCCACCCGGTGGGGATAACCATTGTGAAGCAACAACAACGTTACTTAAAGGTTTTACAACATTATTGCATTTAATAGGTAAGGTTTTTTTAGGAAAAGTAAAAGCCATCCAACTACCCATTTCACTTAAATTGTATCTATTATATGTTGCCGGCGTAAAAATATCTATAATTTTTAATTTGCCCTTTAAAGCGGGAAATAAACACTCTATACACTCTAATAAAATAAGGGCAATTCTTTTTTTCTCACTTAAATATTCTTTATAATTTTTTCTAAGATTTATAAAGTTTTCAGCATTTTTTTCATTTAAGTAGCAAATTGATTGAATTACCGTATTGCCATTATTTATAAAAGTATCGTCATAAGAGTATTCAACTAATTTTATATGAGTGCTTTTAAGTAAATGTTTATACTTTAAAGGAATATTAAAAGAGCAGTCGCCTTTAAACGGAATTTTATTAACGTTTACCTTAAAAGCCACGCCAAAACTTGAAAACCTTTTGCATTTTTCATTAGCATACCACTTGTTTAACATTTTGGGAATAGGTAAAGATAATAAATCTTCATAAATATTTTTAGCGTCACCCGTTAAAATTAAATAATCTAAATACACTTTTGAATTGTCGTCTAAAATAATAAAATTTGCTTTGTTATTTAAAGTGTTAACGCTAATAACTTTTTTATTATAAACAACGTTTCCGCCTAGTGATAAAAACTTATTTTGCATTTTCGTTGCCATTTGCTTCGACCCACCCTTTGGTATGTCGCCGTTACCTGATGAAAAAGTGGCGTAAGTTATTATCATAGCAAGAGACGAAAAACAACCGCCTATAAAATTAGTGAAAAGATTTTTAATTGCCTTATTGTTAAATTTGTTGGCTAAGTCTTGAAGGTTAAGATTATAATATTTTATTAAATATGGCAAAAATGAAATCATATCAAAAACGGACGCTTTTTTATTGTTAAATTCACCACCAACGCCCATTATCAGTTTAAATTTTTCAACTGCCTTAATAAAACTTATAATTTCCTTTTTATCTTGTTTAGAAAGATATATCATTTCAAGCAAAGTTTTTTTAGTGTCCCTGTAAAGTGAAACTTTTTGTCCGTTATAATAACTTGTAAATAGCGTATCTTTTTCTATTATAGACGTGTTTTCTAATGCTCCAACTTCTACCCATTTTTTATACGTTTTAGTAAGTTTATTAGTGCCTGTAAGCCAGTGAATACAGCCGTCAATTTCTAGTCCATCTCTTACCCAGCCCGTCAAATTTCCGCCAACGTAGGAGTTTTTTTCGTAAATTGTAACGTTAAAACCATTTTTTAATGCAAAAATACCAGCGGATAAACCTGCAACGCCACCGCCAACTATAACTAAATTTTTCATACTACAATTATTGACTTGTTTATGAAAAAATATAACAAAAATTCAGTAATTATCGTAATTTAATTACGTATTGTTTTTCCTGTTATTGCATCTTGAAAAATAACGTAAAACCCCTTAGAGTAGGGCTCGTATTGTTTTAGCGGAATAAAACTGCTTATACCGATAAAACTTTTAGGCGTATTATTGTATTCGCCTTCGATAGCATAGCATACGTACTTGCAACAAGTTTTAGTTTCATCAGTATAAATTAAGCCAAAAATATAACTATTTAGAGCATCATTATATGCTTTTACAAAATTGCTATACTTAAAAATTGTAGATAAAAAGTCGTGTTTTTCGTTATTACTAAGTATATTTAAAATTTTACTTTTACTTTTTTCATAATAAGTTACGCTTTCGAAATTTGTAATAGTTTCTTCATAAGAAGAAGTTGTAAAATCTTTTTCTTTTTCAATAATTTCTTTTTGCGATTGATTTTTAGTAGGTTTAATTTCATTAAGTATTCTCGATTGATTTTCTTCGTATGAGTAATAGTTTTCGCTTGCAATTTGCTCGTCATCATAAATATAATTTTCCTTATTTTCACTAATTAAATTTGAAATTTTTTCTATAATTAAATCAAAAGATAAAGGGCATTTTGTAATTTCAATAATTGCCTTTAAATCTACGCCATCTTGCATAGAAAAAATGATAAAAGTACTTGATAAATAATTTAAATTATCGTCTAAAAATATCGTTTGCCTATGCTTGTTTTCAATAGTTTTTATAGAGCAGTTTAATAAGTCATCAA
>JAZONZ010000042.1:0-4135 GCA_045654765.1 Christensenellaceae bacterium | reverse complement strand
AAAAACCCTCTATCAAACCACATAATTCAAAATAAAATTCAACTATTTCATTTCTATTTTGATTTTTATTCTTTGCTATTTGTACAAGCAAAATTATTACGCTTACACCTAAAATCAATTTACATACGAGCATACCTTTTTAAAATCCTTTGAATAAATTTCAACTTCCCTACCCTCTTCAACTTTATTTAAAAAAATATAAAACTCAAACACTCTTTGCTTTATTAAATTTTGCATTGTCTTTTTACTTATTAGTTCTTCAATACTATCGCTATGTATTGAAGCAATAATTTTTAAACCTGATAAATGAGCGTTTAAAACGCTTAAAAAATCGTTTTCGCCTATCAACTCATCAGTAACTACAACTTCTGGATTTAACGTTCTAAGTGCCACTTTAAAGCCGTAATCTTTACTCGAATACGTTAAAACGTCTACGGTTTCTCCTAAGTAAAAACTATTATTTTGGCTTTTACACGCAATTTCGTTTCTCTCATCAATTACAACTATATTTTTTAAGTATTTATGCGAAATATTATAAGTTAAATCACGCAAAAAAGTGGTTTTGCCTATACCCGTTTTCGATATAACTAATACGCTTTTTTCATTATAAAATTCCTCAAAAAATTTTAGGCTAAACCCTTTTATTTCCTTTGGTATTCTTATACAAAGCGAAGTAAAGTTTTTTATTGTTAATATTTTATTGTTTTCGTATACGAATTCCCCTGCTAAGCCTATTCTTTCGCCGTATTCAGTTGTTATATATCCTTGCTTTATTTGTTCTTCAAAAGAATAAATTGACCTTTTACAAGCGTTAAATACTATATCGTTTATATCGTTATAAGTAAAGACGTAATTAAATTTGTATGTTTGTCCATTATAATAAATATAAGAACTTAAATTTGCACGAATTCTAAGTTCGGTAACGTTATTTGGTTTTAACTTTTCTATTTCTTTTAAAACAATTTTTGGCAAATATTCAAACACAATATAGTTTATTAAAAACACCACTATTTTAGAACTTTTTTAAATAGAAAAGCCCCGCATAGCAAGTTGTTGCTATGCGGGGCAAATTTAATTAACGTTTTTACCCACTAAATATATTTGATTATATTTTCTACACTTAATCCGTTTAGTTTAAGTTGATTTTCGACTGATGCGTGTTCTATAAACTTATCTAATACACCAAAACACTTAATATCTACTTTTTTACCTACGCTTGCATAATAATTTAATACTTGGCTTGAAAAACCACCCGCTAAAACGTTTTCTTCTAACGTAATTAGTTTATAATTACTATATTTATCAAGCATTTCATTATCAAGCGGTTTGATACTTCTTGCATTTATTATAGTTATATCTTTACCTGATGTCTCTTTTACTTTTAGCGCTAAGTTTAACATTCTATTACCTACCGCTAATATACAAACGTTTCCACCTATAGAAATCTCTTCCCATTTTAGCATATCGTTATGCTCTTTTACCGCCGTAATATTTTTAGTTTTACCATTATTATATCTAATTGCTACGGGAGTGTTTAAGGTTAAAGCAAAATCTATCGCTTTATCAAATTCTATAACGTCTTTTGGCGATAATATCGTTAAGTTTGGAATTGAAGATAAATAAGATATATCAAAAATACCTTGATGTGTTTTTCCGTCACTACCCACTACGCCCGACCTATCTATACAAAATACTACCGGCAAATTTTGAAGGCATATATCGTGCAAAATTTGGTCGTATGCCCTTTGCAAGAAGGTTGAATACATAAACACGATAGGTTTACTTCCCGATATTGCTAATCCGCCCGATAACGTTACCGCATATTCTTCACTAATGCCCGTATCTATAACGTTGCTTGGGTGCTTTTGATGAAATTCAGTGAGTCCCACCCCGTCAAGCATTGCGGAAGTTATTGCTATTAAATTTTTATGTTTTTCAACTTGTTTTTCTAAAATACTACTTACACTATTTGAAAAATCATTAACTGAAGGGGCTAAGTTTTTACCAACGCCGTGATATAACGACGCGTTATTTTCAGCATCTATATAACCCTTTCCTTTACAAGTTTTTACGTGTAATAATGTTGGATGTTCACTCTCTTTTATCTTTTTTAATAGTTTTATTAAAGATTTTAAATTATGTCCATCAAAAATTCCTACGTACTTTAAATAAAAAGAATCAAAAATGGTATAAGAAGAAAAACTACGCTTAATAAAATTTTTAATGCCTTTTAACCACTTGCCTAAAAAACTTTTCCCTATCGTCCTTGCTAAAAAATCATTGAAATTATTATAACTTTTAGTCGTTGTTAAATTAGAAATAAATTTATATCCACCGTTATTATTTTTTCTAATAGACATTCCGTTATCGTTCAATATAACTATAAATTTATTCGGTTTTGTGTCACTTGAAAATATTGCTTCTAAATTTTCTCCGTTAAAAAATGAAGCGTCTCCCACTACGTTTACTACGTAATAATCTTCATTTTGCCTATCTCTTGAATAAGCATAGCCTAATCCTGCTGAAATTGAAGTGCCTGCGTGCCCTACTGAAAAAGCATCATACTCACTTTCTTTACTATCTGGAAAACCACTTAGACCATTTTCACTTCTTATCGTGTTAAATTTATTTAGCCTTCCTGATAAAATTTTATGACAATACGATTGATGCCCAACGTCAAAAATAAGTTTATCAGTTGGAAAATCAAAAACGTAATAAAGCGCAACGGTTAATTCTACTACGCCTAAATTTGATGAAAGATGCCCGCCGTTACTTTCAACGGTTGCTATTATTTCTTTTCGAATTTCTTCGCAAAGCACCGTTAATTCATTTATATTAAATTGTTTTAATGGTTTTTTATTTAAAATATCTTGTAATGACATAATTATATATATTTTTTAACAATTTCTCTAATTTTAGGCATTTTTTTATCAATATCTTTACATAAAGCGATTTGACAACGAGCCCTTACTAAATTATGCTCTTCGTGTTTGATTTTAAAGTAAGTATCGCCATTTAAATAGTCAAGCAAAAATCTTGAAGCAAGTTCTAAAGTCATTGAATAAATACTATCGGGTAAGGTCTCTAACTCTTTTGACGTTAACGAGTTTTTAAGATAAACTAAATACCCTTTTGTGAAAGCGTTAAATTTATCAAGGTCAAATTTAACTTTTGTTAAATCTACTTCGTCTTCCATCGTAGTACAACATATTGACCTTGCTCCATCGCCAAAATCGTACCCGCATAACCCTGGCATTATCGTATCTAAATCAATTACCGCTAAAGGCTTTAAAGTCTTTTTTGAAAAGACTACGTTGTTACATTTAGTATCGTTATGAGTTACCCTTAAAGGCAATTCCCCTTTATTTAATAAGTCTACTAAAATTGATGCTTTATCTTTATTTGTTAAAATATAATCAACTTCACCTGAACAATGTGAACGCCTTTCATCAAATGAGTACGTTGCCCCCTTTAATAAATCGTCAATTCTCTTACGGGTATTATGAAAGTCTGGAATTGATACGTATAACCTTGAAGCATCGTATCCATCTAACATATATTGAAATTGACCAAACGCTAAACCCGCTTGCTCAATAACGTTTAAGTCATTAGTAGTATCAAAACAAACACAATCTAAAAATTGCCTTGAACGCCAAAAATCACCGTTATCATCTATAACGTATGGCTCGCCATTTTTGCATCTATTAAAATATAATGACGCTAAATCGTTAGAACATGCGTGTTCACGAATATAATCAGTAACTTCAATGATATTTTTCATTACTGAAACAGGGTCTTTAAACACGTTTTTATTTATACGTTGCAATAAATACTCGTTTATTTTATTTCCGCATTTACAATAAACGTGATAAGTTGTATTTATATTACCACCTTTTAAAATTTGATATTTATATAAGTCTCCATCAAGTTGCAGTTTTTCACATATTGCCTTGATATTCATACTAATAATTATCTCCTTTTATAATAATATATATATTATTATACTAAACTTTTGTAATTAAATCAATATAATTTTGTTTTATTTAAGTTTTTATATAGTTTTTTATAAAAAAATTCAGCGTAAATTTAACTTACGCTGTATTTTGTATTTTATTGTTTTAATTATTCTTTAATT
>JAZONZ010000041.1:0-13237 GCA_045654765.1 Christensenellaceae bacterium | reverse complement strand
AAGAATTTATTTCAAAGATGGATTGACATAGAGTTTTAAGTGTGTTAAAATCAACTTGCAACTATAGTGATTTATATTAAGAAGAAAAAAATATTTATGGTAAATTTTAGGGGGGTAGCGTATGAGTAGTTTAGGTTTAATGATTGACTGTTCTCGAAATGCCGTTATGAGCGTTTCTGGTTTAAAACGCTTTATTGACGTGATAGCGAAAATGGGTTACAAATTTTTTATGTTGTACACGGAGGACACCTACGAAGTAGATGGCGAGCCATATTTTGGTTATATGCGTGGTAGATATACTAAAGATGAAATAAAAGAGATTGTAACTTATGCAAGCGGATATGGTATAGAAGTGATACCTTGTATTCAAACTTTAGCGCATTTAAGACAAATTTTTAACTGGTACGTATATCAAGGAATAAATGATGTTGACGATATTCTTTTGGTTGGAAATGAAAGGACGTATACGTTAATTGAAAATATGTTCAAAACTTTACGAGAGTGTTTTTCAACAAATCGTATTCATATAGGTATGGATGAGGCTCATGCGTTAGGCTCTGGAAAATACAAGAGTATGAACGGGGTGAAACCACAACCTGAAATTTTTCTTGAACATTTAAATAAAGTATGTAAAATTGCCGAAAAATACGATTTTAAGCCGTTAATTTGGTCGGATATGTTTTTCCGTATGCAATTTGGAGGCTATTATTACGTAAGAGAAGGTGAAATTAAAGAAGAAATACGAAACGCCGTAACACAAAACGTAGAACTTGTTTTTTGGGACTATTATCACGATAGTACGTTTATTGATATTTATAGACATATGTTAAAACTACATAAATCTTTTAACCGTGAAGTATGGTTTGCTGGCGGTGCTTGGAAATGGATAGGGTTTAGACCGAGTAATTACCGTACGATAAAACATGCTACACCTGCCTTAGATGAATGTGAAAAAGCGGGCGTTGAAAATATTTTTATGACTGCTTGGGGTGACGATGGAAGCGAATGTCCGGTATCGGCGTTGATGCCTTCGTTATTCTACTTAGCGGAATATGCAAAAGGCAATAAGGATTTAGATAAAATCAAGCAAAAGTTCAATGAATTGTTTGGCGAGAATTATGATGATTTTCTTTTGTTAGATTTAATTATGCCCGATGAATTTACTAAGAGTAGAGATGATGCAAGTGGATGTAAAACAATGCTATTTAGCGACCCTTTCTTAGGATTTACGGATTCTACGGTAAGAGGCGATTTTTATGAAGATAAATATTACGGCAAACTTGCTAAAAAGTTAAAAAACGCATCGCTTAGAAGTAAAAATTATGCGTATATTTTTGAAAGTTTTTCAGCACTTTGTGAAGTTTTGTCGATAAAATATAGCCTTGGTTTTGCTACGAGAAAGGCATATCAAGATGGCGACAAAAAACAATTAGCCAGCGTTTTAAAAAAATACGAATTAGTTATTAAAAAGTTGAAGGTATTTATTTTGGCATTTAGGAAAATGTGGAATATAGAAAATAAGCCGTTTGGGTTTGAAGTGCAAGAATTAAGACTTGGCGGATTGCTGTTAAGATTGCAAAGTTGTAAGGAGCGTTTGGCTAAATATATTGAAGGCGAAATTGATTGCATTGAAGAGTTGGAAGTTAAATTATTAGATTTTCATGCAAAAGAAAAATTATCTCCTATGGTTACTGATATAAATCGCTATTCTAAAATAGTTACTCCAAACGTTTTATAAAAAATGAAAATTTAAAATACAATTAAAAGCCGTTTTAATCGTGATTTCTAAATAAAAAAACTTTATATTTTTGCCTTATAGAAAATAAATCTATAAGGCTTTTTTAATGGTTTATTAGTTAAAATGTATAATAAAGTTGTCATAAAAACTTAAAAAATTATTAAAATTTAAATATAATTGAATATTTTATGTAATATGTAAACAATAATATACATAGCGTTCAAACTATAAGTGGTGGACAAAAAAAATTATATTTACTATAATGTTATATGGAATATAAGGAGTTTTATTATGACAATAGGTAATAAGATAGCAAAACTAAGAAATTTAATGGGAATTTCGCAAGAAGAATTTGCCGATAGAATAGGTGTTTCAAGGCAGTCAGTTTCTAAATGGGAAATAGGCAAAACGCTTCCACAATCAGATAAAATTATTGAAATATGTAATTTATTTAATATATCTGCCGATAATTTATTACAAGGTGATATTGATTTGAAAAAAACTGATAATACTTGTAAAAAAAATAAATATTTTGGAACAGATGGGTTTAGAGGCGAAGTTAACGTTAATTTAACGTCAATGCAAGCGTATAAAATAGGAAGATTTTTAGGCTGGTATTTTCAATCGAGTTTGTCTGGGTGCGTAAAGGGTAATTACAGGCCAAAAATCGTTATAGGTAAAGATACACGCCGTTCAAGTTATATGTTAGAATATTCAATTGTTGCTGGTCTTACGGCTTCTGGTGCTGACGCTTATATGTTGCACGTTACAACAACGCCAAGCGTTTCGTTTATAACAAGGCAAGATGAGTTTGATTGCGGTATTATGATAACTGCATCGCATAATCCTTATCACGATAACGGAATTAAAGTAGTAAATAGATACGGCGAAAAATTAGATGATAAAACCACTCAGTATATTGAGGCGTATTTAGATAATAGACTTGATGAAATAGGTATTACTGAATTAGATTTACCTTTAGCAAAAAAGGAAAAACTTGGGTGTATAGTCGATTACGTTTCAGGAAGAAATAGATATTTAGGCTATTTAATTTCAATAGCATCACACTCTTATAAAAACTTAAAAATAGGTTTAGATTGCGCTAATGGTTCAAGTTGGTTTTTAGCAAAGTCTTTATTTAGCGGATTAGGTGCACAAACTTACGTTGTTGGTGACGAGCCTAACGGTTTAAATATAAATAATGAATGTGGCTCAACGCATATTGAAAAATTATGTGAACTCGTTAAAGAAAAACATTTAGATATAGGTTTTGCTTTTGATGGTGATGCTGACCGTTGTATTGCGGTAGACGAAAACGGCAACGTTGTTTGTGGCGATAAAATTTTATATATTCTCGGCAAAAGATTAAAGCAAAGGGGAATATTAAATAACGATACTATTGTTGCAACCATTATGTCAAATAAAGGTTTAATAAATTCGCTTAATAAAATAGGAATAAATTGTATACAAACAGACGTAGGCGATAGATTTGTTTATGAGTGTATGCAAAAACACGAATATAGTTTAGGTGGCGAACAATCAGGACATATCATAGTAAAAAAATATGCTACGACAGGTGATGGTTTATTAACAGCAATAATGATAGCGGAAGAAGTATGCGAGCAAAAGTCAACGCTTTCAAAACTCACTGAAGGTATAGTTTTATATCCGCAATATACTAAAAACGTAAGAGTTAAAGATAAAGATGCCGTTGCCCTTGATGAAAACGTTATGAAGGAAGTTGAAGAAATAGAAAAAATCATCAATGGCGAAGGTAGAATATTATTCCGTAAAAGTGGAACTGAGCCAGTAATTAGAATTATGGTAGAGTGCAATAGTTATGATAAATGCGTTGAATATGCCGATAAAATTGCAAAAATCATAAAACAAGGGGGACATTGTCTTGAATAAATTAGTAAAGATTGATGAACTTTTTGAAGATATTCCATCTTATCTTGAAACGTTGTTTAAAGGTTGTGAATACCCTTGGGAAATATTGCCTAACATAAAAGAATATTTTAATAATTTGCCACAAGAAATTACAAAAAATTATAATCAAATAAAAGAAGGTGTATTCGTTGGTAAAAACGTTGAAATTCATCCGTCTGTAACGATAGAAGGAAATGCTATAATAGGGGACGGTTGCACACTTCGTACGGGTGCTTATTTGCGTGGTAACGTAATAATAGCAAGTAACTCTGTGGTAGGAAATTCAAGCGAATTAAAAAATTGTATTTTACTAAATAAAGTACAAGTTCCGCATTATAATTACGTAGGGGATTCAATATTAGGCAATTATTCACATATGGGTGCAAGTTCGATATGTTCTAATTTAAAATCAGACGGAAAAAACGTAGTAGTTCACGGTGATAACGAATATCAAACGGGGCTTAGAAAAATGGGTGCTATTTTAGGCGACCACGCCGATATAGGTTGCGGTTGTGTTTTAAATCCCGGCTGTATTATAGGTAAAAACACGTCAGTTTATCCATTACTTTCACTTCGTGGCGTTTATCCTAAAAATTGTATTGTAAAAAGCGTTAATGAAGTTGTAGAAAGAAGATAAAACGCTTATAAAATTAACTTAATAAAAAGCACAGCGAAAATTTTCGCTTTGCTTTTGTTTTTATTTGATATATTAGCATTTTATTTCAATTTAAAAAGTGCGTTTGGAGCAATTTGCCCTCTAACTTCTCTTTGAGTATCTATTCTTACTATTTTGCCTTCTTTTAAAAGATTGTAAAGTGCAATATATACTATTGCATCGTCTTGTAAAAGTTGACCTTTTGGAATAATTTCTCTAAAAGCCTTTGTTAAATCAGGGAATCTTTTTTCGCCTTCCGTTAGCGTTTTTAATATAACGTTACTTGCGTTACGTATCGTTTTAACGTTAAAAGCACGCACTTTTTTGTCAAATTTTGGATATTTAATAACTTTATATCCGTTTTTATAAATTATGCCCGAAGAAAGTGCTGGAAGTAATTTATATTCTTTAACGTGCGGTGGAAAGGCACTTGGCGAAGACGCCAAATAAGCCCCGTATTCATCAAAAGCAACGAACATAGGCTTGTTTATACGAGAAAAATAAATTTTATCGTTAGTTTCTTTTTCTATTGCAAGACCAACTATTTCGCTTGGCATATCAAAAAAGGCTTGTGTCATTGCGTCAACAGTATTAAGACCATTTGTTTTATGTTTATAAATCAATTGACACATTACGTCTGACATATGCACGGCATCGCCGTTTTTAAGTTTACAATAACGACCTTCTTCCATTTTTATTTTGCAAGGAATATCAAATCCGCTTTCTTGTAAATCGCTTGCTAAAGCGTGAAATTCTTCCCTGCGATAACTAAAAGACGACATTGCTCCGTTAGCAACGTAACAAAATTTTAAATCGTTATCTCTTTCGGAAACGAAAGGGTGTGCCCATAAAGCGTTACCGCCAGATGGAGTTCTCGTATGAATAATTCCCATCGTTCCTTTTAATGAACTTGCATCACTCTCTTTTAAAAGTGTATCAAAATCGCCTATAGTTTTTCTATAATGAAGATTTTTTCCGTCGTGAACGGCTAAACCAGAATAAAAGCCTCCGTTTAAACCTTCTTGTGCTTTTATCATTTTTAATAATATTGGAGTTGCGTTTAAATCTCCAACGTAGCCTGCTATATTACACATATAAACTCCTTAATTAAAATTGTGTTTTTATATTTTAATTTTATCGTAATTGTTAAAATTATTATTAGTATGCTGGATTATAGCAACTTGTGATAGTGCATCTACTTCTATCAACGTAAACTTGGTTTCCGTATTGGTCTACCACGTAATCAGTAACGTGTTTTCTATATTCTTGTATAGCTTCTTGTTGAGTTCTAAAATAACTTGCTTCATTTATATCTTCAACTATCGACCAGCCCCAAGTGCCGTCTCCATTAAACTTAAAATAGCCTTCGTATCCGTTAGTTAAAACTAATCTAATTGCAAAAATATTTGGTTGCATAATATTATCCTCCATTTTTTTGTCTAAAAATTTTTCATTATTTATTCGTTATTATAATTAAAAAATACGTCTATATTATATTTTTCGCATATTGACTTAAAGTCTTTTTCAAACACGGCAACTTTATTTTTAACGTCTAAATAGCCACATAAACACCTAAGCATAATTACGGCAATTACCGAAGCAAATCCGTGGTTACAACTAGAACCTGGCCTATCGTGTTCCCACAGCGTTCCCGTTTTACTTGCCATACGGGAAAAATATTCTACGCTTTCTAAAATAACCTTGTCGTATTCGCCTTGGTTACATAACCAAATAAGTCGTAAATAATTGCCAATAAACATATTACTTTTGCCAACGTTAGGGTAGCATTCTGCCGTTCTTAGCGGGCCAAAGTCGTTTTTCATCATTGATACAAACTTTTCGTCCGTTTTAATATCAAAGAAAAGTGCGTAGTATTGACAAGTTTCACTTATATGGTCTTTACAAAGTACGATATTATTATTTTCATCTCTTACTGCGTTTTCAATGAAAAATTTGCCGTTATACGATAGGTCGTAAATAGTTTTTCTAAGGTTTTTGGCTTTTTCGCTTTGTTTATTATCATTAAATAAATATCCAACGCAGTCTAAGGCTTTTGCATAGAGCATATTTGATGGAAAATTTATTCCGTTAGTATAATTTTTATCGTTACATATACTCCACTCAATAAAAACCCAACTTTCTAAATCTTCAAGCAAACCGTATTCGTTTTCGTAGTTTGTAAAAAAGTCTAAAAGTTTATATACTTTTTCTTTTGCGCTATCAATAAGCGCTCTATCGCCCGTACGCTCTAAATAACTTTCAAGTTCAACTATGAACCATAGAGCCCAGTTAGGTATGTAAACCCCGTTATTATGCTCGGATGGAAAACTTTTTGGCAACATTCCATCAGGAAGTTCTTCGGTATTTGCTAAAATAATGTTTTCTAAATAAGCCCTTTCAATTTTGTTTTCGCCGGTAAAAAGTTTTTCAGAAAAAGCAGTGAAGTAAGAATCGCAAAGCCAACCCGCACGCTCTCTACCAGGACAATCCATAAATATATCTAAAGCGTTTTGCTCAAAAGTATGTCTAGCCGCTTCAAAAACTGAAACAAACTTTTCATTACCGCAAATTTTTACCGCCTTTGCTTGTTTGTTTTCAAGTGCTACGAAATACGGCTCAATCTCCGCTTGACCTTTTAATAACACTAAAAGGTATTTAAATGCGTACGGCTCGGCTGATAAAAACTCCGTTTCACCTTTTTTCACCGTCAATGATATTAAATTTCTACAAGTAGAAGTTCTTTCGCTATTCCAACTATCATTAAGCAAAAATTCTTCGTGACGAATAAAAATTTCAGCATCTTCTTTTGCTTTAATTTTTAAACCGATAAAACCCGTTCTTTCTCTATTTAAACGATAATCGTACGCAACGAAACCGCTTTTTACTTTATCTAAAAAGTCACGTTCATATTCAAAATCACGATTAGCCCAAACGTCTTTTTCATACCAACTAATTTTTGACGTATTTTCGTTAAAGCCGTTAAAATTAAATTTATCGTGAAGATAGAAAGTTCCCCTTTCATACGAGGCGTTATCGCCTATTCCGTTCAAGAGTACGGGAGAGGGGACTTGGTACGTTTCAAGTTTAGTTTCGCCGGTTTTTCTATAATCGCATACTTCTATAAACCCACGTTGCAAACTATGTCTAGGCACTTTGCGTACCCTAAAATTTTCTTCATAGCAGTTAAAATCTTGCGAGCGGTATACAATGTTTTTGCCACTATAAATTCTCGCTCCAAAAAAAGGCTCTTGCAAGTCGAACGCATAAGAGTTAACGTTGTAAGCGTTGACGTATACAACGAGATTTTTTACGCCTTTAATTTCAACTTCAACTTTTCTTGCGTATCCTGACGCAGTACGTTCAGGTCCATAGCAAAGGAATTTGCCATCTGCGTAAACTTGAAAAAAATCAGCCACGTACAATTCAAGTAGGTCACAATCTTTAGTAATGTTTATAGAAAATTTTAGTCTGGTATTGCGTTTAGTTCTTTCGCCTGCCCAGATAAAGTTTATTAGTTGATTCATAAACTCTTGTATATTCCTTTGAAAATTAAATAAAACAATTATTATTCTAGCGAATATATAATAACAAAAGTAATAATTTTTGTCAATAGTAAATAACAGCGGGTTTAAACTTAAGTTTAAATGTTCTGCTAACGCAAAATCTTTGCAAAATTAAAAATTTTGCCGTAAAAACAGTTGTTTTTACACTTCCGTTTGAAACACAGCGAAGTTGCAAACCCTTGCAAGCAAGTTTTCAACTTCTTGTATTAAAGTTTCTACGAAACGTTATAATCAAATTTTGAAAATTCGACATAAAAAAAGAACTTTCCGAAGAAAGTTCTTTTTTTATTTTTGGTGCGGACAACAGGACTTGAACCATATAAAAGGCTCAAAATTTAAGATTTTATCGGAAAATTTTAATTACTTCCCCAGTATTTCCCCAGTATATTGATATTAAGCATTTTCAAACACGGCAATAAAAAAGAGTAGTCTTTGTGCCACTCTTTTAACTTATTATACCTTCTTTTTTCAATTTATATTCAATTAGTTTAATAACATAATCTGGTGGAGTTCTTTTGTTGTTTTCCCAATCTTCGATAGTTCGTTTAGGTATTTTTAAATAATTAGAAAATGCTTGTTGTGTAAGTTTTGCTTTTGCTCTTAAATCTTTAATTACCATCACTCTACCAACTTTCTACCAAACAATAATGACACATTAATTCACTTTTAGTGAGGCTAATTGGATTTTTATTGTAATCAAAATGTCCATCCATATCTTCATCATTTTCATAAACAATTCCTGAAAATTCCCAAATATCTCCGTTGTTAAATCCTTCATAACGATACGTCATTTCAGGACTTCTATCATTTATAATACAATCGCCTTTTTTTAAATTTTTAATTTGTTCTAAAGTTAAGTTTTTCATAAAAAATCTCCTTTAAGCATTTGCTTTATTTATTTTGTACTTATATTATACCACGCATTGCGTTATATGTCAAGGGATTTTAAGTAGTTTTTTTAGTAAATTGTTAATAACTTTATAAAAAAAAGACTATAACAACGTTTGCGCTGTTTATATAAAAAAATCGGTGAATAAAAAAATGTAAACTTCACCTTAATTGTGCCTGACTGCGCAGGCTGTTTATGTGAGAATTCGCATTGATATATTCATAAAGCGTACGCAAGAGGTGAGTGTGCTTTATGAACATATCAACCCGAACTGCTACTGCTTTAACTTGAAGAATAATAATTGAAAAGTTAATATTTTAAAAGCACATATAGAAAAAATCAACTTTGCAGGATGCCAAAAGGGCAGACTGCGCCCTTACCTAATAAATCGTTTTTTAAAAATGTGCCATTCCCCGTCCCCTTGGCACAACGATTTTTTAGCGGGCTACCAATAGTACATGGTGGCGAGCCATATACCGCCTGAAACTTCTTTTACAACGCCTTCCACGTTGGTTCTTTTACTTCCGAAATATCAGAAGGACTGCATTGTTACGTCGTATCACCACATTTTAAGTCTCCCTCACTAGCCGGGCAATCACAACAAACCTGATTATTTAGCGATGCCAGGTTAAAAGGAGAATGACCGCATCGTATTATTAAATTGTATTTGAAAAATCACCGTGTACGGTGAAATACTCTCACTAAAACGCATTGTGAGAGTTTAAATTTTAAATATTAGTATTTATATAGCAATTTTTAATAATATTAAAAGCATCACGCATGCTAAATGCCTGAGTATGTAGTAGTTGATTTTTTTTATACAACACTACAACCTTATATTTATTGATTGACGTGCGCTCAATACATGCGCCTATAATATCTCTATGCCCTTCAAAAGTTTTAACTTGGCCTACGTTCAGGCCATAAGTTGATATATATTTGTCCGGCAATTGAAAATGATAGTATATCATTAAATTTTCCTTTATAATATAAATTCTTTTATAAATCTTTCAGCGTAACTTGGATTTATCAAGCTACGTTCAACTTTGTTATGAGTTTTTTGAATAGTTTTGCCACCACCTATTGAATAAGCTTCAGCAACAAAATTATTTTTAGGTTCACAGTTAATAAAATAATATTGTGTTGGTTTTTTAAAATCGTCTCCACGTCTACTTCTATCCATATCAATTATTTTCGGTTTTAAATGCCAAAATTGTGTTAATATATGGTCTTGGTGATATGGGTTTTCAATGATAATTTTTAAATTTTTACGTAAGCAAACTATAACTAATTTCGATATTAAAGAATAAAAATAATTCATTTCATCAAAATATCTTATGTTTTGATCTAATTTTGTTATATCATCAAACTTCTTATTACCTACGCCACTTCTTGTAAAATTAAATATCATACGTCGAGTAAATCGTACACAAGGAAAGAAAGCTATAATCAAATCATCTTTTTGTATTCTATCAAAAAGACTTACCCCCCCACTGTATGCAGATTGTATTTCGTTAAAAATATCTATCACATTGTCGGTTTCGTTAAAATCGTTTAATAAGTCATAATCGTATGATTGATATCCCAACTTCTTAAATTCGTTTTTAAAGACTCCAGATTGTTCAAATAAACAATGTATTTCCATAGAATTTACATCCTTTTTTAATTTTTAGTTGACAATTTTTTAAAAATTGAATATAATATTTACAAAGAGTTGCATTGGACTTGTTTGTACAAGTTATAGCGGAAAGCGCGGGATTGCGACTCTTTTTTTATTTCTTATTATTTTTATCATACCTATTAATTAGATATTTTGGCATATCTAATTTTTTATTATGAGGCTTAAACATTGCTTTAGGCAATTTGGTCGCACTTTTTAAATACATAGGTCTTTTATCTGTTCTATCAGGATTAGGAAAAATTAGTTCACCACGACCTTTCGTATGAGTGGATTCTCTATGCACATACATGTCTTTATTTTTGTTGTCTTTTTTGTCTAAAACATTTTTTTCTTCATCAATAACAAGTGTAGTTCTGTTTTTACTAATTTTTAATCTTGCCCAAAAAGGAAACTTTGTGGGCATTTCTTTTTTGTTTTTAGCCAAATAATTTAACCTTTTCCCTTGACGCTGGGAGCCACGTATTTTTATTTTTTTAATTTTAGTTGACATTTTTTTTAAAATTGCATATAATAATATTAGAATTCAGTTCAGCCCCAAAGGCAATTCATTGTGGTAACACATCTCGGAACTGAGTTCTTTTTTTATTTAAATTTTTTATTATACTTTCTAATTTTCTTTTTACTTTGTTCACTAAAACGATAATTAGAAAGTTTTTCTTTACTAAAACTTTTTTCGCCTTGCCAAAACGGTGGTGAAATTCTACTTTTTCTTTTGTCTTTACTTTTTTTGTTAGGATTTTCACCTACGTCTAAAGTTTCATAACCATTAACCACTCTTGAGTGAGTTATAGTATTAGCTTTATATTTATGACCTTTACGCGCCGTTATGTATGCAGGGTGATGTTCGCCATTACTCCCACGATGCGCGGGGTTTAAATCTAGCCTAAACTCATTTTTAGTTAAATACTTTTTTCCCATAAATCGCTCCTTGTTAAATTTCATTAAAATAGTAAGGTGTATGCTTACAATCAAATGAATTCCACCTATTTTTAGCCTTTTTAAACTCTGCATCCGTTCCGTTAAAGTAGTATAACGGATTAATCATATATAGACTAACGTTACTTTGCTTGTATTTAATAGCACCTTCGAGCTCGAGGCGAGTTCTCCACCAGCGGAGCCTACGTTCCTTAGATTGAAGTTGACTCTTTGTTAGCTCATTAACGCTGACTTCACTCATTGCCTCGATTAAATTTAACTCACTAATCTTTAACGTGTTTTCAGCATACTTAAAAGGACTGTCTTTTAGACAGTATAAATAAACTAACATATCTAACAGCAATTTTGCCGGTCTAATTTGTTTAAATCTTTTATCAAAAATTGAAATATCTAAATTATTTATCATAAATTGAAAGCCCGAATAAAAAATTTCCTATACTGTGTACCGTAAATTTTTTATAAATCAAATTGGAATTTTGTTTATATTATAATAGTTACTTTTATTAGCGTAGTTATGTTTATATTATCATAAAAAAATTGCTAAAATTACCGTGCAAATTGATATAAAGTGTCGCACATATATATAAATTTGCACGTTAATTTCTTTACGCAATTTTTTTTATGTAGTAGTCTTGCGCATAGCGTTTTTCATCTAATAAAGTAGTACTCGATACAAATTGTCTTTTAAATCCAACTACTCGTTCACCTAAACGACCATGACCGCATAATTCAGCGTGAATTTCCCTATCAAATCTTGAAGGGTATTGCCAGCGATACTCTCTATCATCATAGTCTACAATCATATTTGCTGGAGTTATTCTATATGTAAGTTTTGAAAACGCTTCACCATTAACTGAAATTTGTTTACCGGAAATACCTGTTTGAGTATTCCCCATACTAGTTAAATACTGAATTCTAAAGCCTATCGAATATACAAAATTACCAAGTATATTTAAAAATCTAGCATAAGCAGGTTTTCTTTTGACTTTTTTATCGCACGTTTCAGTTCTTAATAAATTAAGAAAATTATAAATACCTAATAAGAATATAGGTTTATTGTGCCATTCTTGACCTATAAAGCCTCTATTTTTGCCCATAACACGCCTACAATCGATATAAATGTTTGAAGGGTCTTGTTCGCAACAAATAACGGTCCATTTAATAAATTGTCTTCCTAATCTAAACATGTCGCTAAAATCATAGTTTTCAGTCTTCTCAAAGCCTAACTGAGATTTTAAAACAGCGCCTAATTCATCAAACAACACAACAGAATATACAGGCAATCTCTTAAGTCCTCGCATATTGTCAATTTCTATCTCGTGAGAACGCCTACCTTTAGAGTCGTATATTTCTAAATTCGACCACAAACAAGGAATACAAGTGCGCACTATGTAAAACAAATAAGATTGTATTATTTCGTATCTATCTACAAGCTCTTTAGGGTTATTTCTTTTTAAGATTTCTTTTTCCCTCGAATGAACGTCCATAAAGTCAGCTTGAAGTTGGCGCCATTTAATTAAAGCTAAAACGTACGCCTCTTGAACTGCGTTTGAAGTCTTTCCACTTCCTGGAGGGCCATAATTACACGAAACGACGTTACCGATATCTGGATTGCAATCTTGATGATACATTTTAATAAATAACACGTAAAATTTACCGAAATAATAAACGCCGAAGCCAAAGAAGAATAGTTTAATAGTAAACGTTAAATCTATTTTGTCGTAAGCCGTTGGAGATACTTCGTAGACTATATATGCTATAAAAACAACTAAAAATAAGGATAGAATAAGATATAGCAATTTAATAATTGCTTTTTCTTCGCTTTTAAAATTTTTTCTAACCATTA
>JAZONZ010000040.1:0-14320 GCA_045654765.1 Christensenellaceae bacterium | reverse complement strand
AAATGATATAAGAAATAAAGGAGTCTTATTATGAAAAAAATTGATATTATTGACGTTACGCTTAAAAAACTTGCAGAAGAACGTGAAGTTGCACTTTTATTCCGTGAAAAAACCAAACTAGCAATTAGCGTAGATTTACTAGGTGCTGACGTTATTGAATTACCATTAGTTAAGAATTTTCGTGAAGACGCTATTATTTATAAAACTATTTCTCAAAACGTTCAAAACGCAAGTTTAGCAATTCCGGTAGGTTTTGATATTAAAGGAGTTGAAATGGCATGGGAATGTATTAAATTTGCTAAAAAACCACGTCTTCAAATAGAACTTCCTGTATCTACTATTCAAATGGAATACGCATATCACGTTAAGCAAGACAAAATGCTTGATAAAATAGTTGCTTTAATTTGCGAGGCAAAAAAATACACGAGTGACGTAGAATTTTCGGCGCTTGACGCAACAAGGGCTGATATTGATTTCTTGTTAAAAGCCGTAAAGGTTGCCGAAGAAAACGGAGCAACTATTATAAGTGTTTGCGATAACGCAGGTACGTCTACTTATGAAGAAATTGCAAACATTGTTGAAAAAGTAAAAAATCAAGTAAGCGTTCCTGTTTACGTTCAAGTATCTAATCGTATTAAAATGGGCGTTGCATCGGCATTTTCTTCAATAGGTAAAGGCGTTGACGGATTAAAATGTGCAATCTCTGGTAAAGACGTTTTATTGATGGGCGAAATTAGTGACGCTATATCTGCTTGCGGGGCTTCTATAAATGCAAAAATCAATCTTAATGCAACAAAAATTCACGCAAGTATTAGCGAAACAATTTCAAAAATTAGTAGTCAAGACATAACGTCTACAAGTGACGTTAGTGATAAAAATAAAATATTACTTGACTCGGGTGCGACTTTAAAAGACGTTAACAAGGTTGCAACTACTTTAGGTTACGACCTTTCAGAGTCTGACGCTGGCAAGGTTTATGACGCCTTAATTAAAGTTTGTGAAAAGAAAGGAGCAGTTGGCTCTAAAGAATTTGAAGCAATTATAGCAAGTTACGCTATGCAAGCGCCTTCAACTTATCACTTTGAAACGTACACAACTACAAGTTCAAACGTTTCAACGCCAATGTCACAAGTAACTTTAAAAAGAAACGGTGAAATTATTTCAGGCGTAAGTGCGGGCGAAGGTCCTATTGATTCAGCGTTTAGGGCGATTGAACAATGTATTGGTCATCACTACGAACTTGATGATTTCCAAGTTCAAGCCGTAACTGAGGGCAAAGAAGCGTTAGGTTCAGCACTCGTAAAACTTAGAAATAACGGAAAACTTTATTCTGGTAACGGAACTTCAACGGATATCGTTGCCGCAAGTATTAGGGCGTATATAAATGCGCTTAACAAAATTGTAGCCGAGGAGGCATAATATGAAAATAGCATTTTCAACCAAAAACGTAAGTAGAGCAACCTTTTTAGATACTTGTTCCTACGCTTACGACTATGAGTTTGAAGGTTTTGAAATTTATGATGCAATTAAAGAAAGAAACGACCATTACGATAGTATTTTAAGGCGTGATAAAAACGCTGATAGTAAACGTAAACTTGTTAATCGTGGACTTTCAATTTCGGCTCTTCGTATGCCAAATCCTATTGAAAGTACGCTAATTACGAGTGAACTTTGTGAAAAATACGTTGAAATGGCAAGTTTAGCAGGCGTTCCTTACGTTATCGTTACGTATAACGAAAAAATTTCATTTGAAGCATTAAATGATAAACTTTCATCAGCGGTAAAACTTGCTGAAAAGTTAGACGTAAGCATTTTATTTGAAACGATAGGTTATCTTTCAAACACTGAAAACGTTATAGAAATTATCAATTATTTTTCATCGGCTGTAATAGGAGCGTCTTGGAACGTTAGGGGCACTTATTTTGGTGCAAAGGAATCGGCAGAAAGTACGATTAAAACTCTTGGTGCATACGTAAAATACGTTAGACTTGGCGATATGAAAGGCGATAAAACCGTGCTTATAGGCGAAGGCGACTTAGACGTTGAAAAACTTTTAAACGCACTTTCATCACTTAACTACGATGGTTTTATTTGTGCGTCTTGGAATGACGAAATAAATGATGCTGATATTGTACTTACTCACTTTGCAAATTACGTTGCATCTTTAAATCGTGAAAAGAAGTCTTGTGCCGGCGAGTATTATAATAGGGCTAAAACAGGTACTTTCGTTTGGAAAAAATACGACATAATAGATAAAACTTTTTCACAAGTGCTTGATACAATGGTCGAAAATTATCCAGACCAATATGCTTTTAAATATCCAACGCTTGATTATACGAGAACTTACGAACAATTCCGTAGGGACGTAGACGAATGTTCAGCGGCACTTATATCGTTAGGTGTAAAGCCTGGCGACCACGTTGCCGTTTGGGCAACTAACGTACCGGAGTGGTTTATAACATTTTGGGCGACTACTAAAATCGGTGCGGTACTCGTTACCGTTAACACGGCTTATAAAATTCATGAAATCGAATATTTGTTAAAGCAGTCAGATACTCACACTTTGGTTATGATAGAGTATTGTAAAGATATTAACTACAAAGAAATCATTGAAGAACTTTGTCCTGAACTTAAATCGTTACAAGCAGGTAAACCTTTATACTCTAAAAAGTTACCGTTTTTAAGAAACGTTGTAACCGTTGGATTTAATATGGATGGCTGTCTTACTTTTGAACAAATGTTAAGCCGTGCTTCACTTATTCCTATTGAAGAAGTTAAAAGACGTGCATCTCTTGTTAAACCTGATGACGTTTGTAATATGCAATATACGTCTGGTACTACCGGTTTTCCTAAGGGCGTAATGCTTACTCACCGCAATATAGTAAACAATGGTAAAACGATAGGCGATAGAATGGATTTATCAACGGCTGACCGTATGATGATACAAGTGCCAATGTTCCACTGCTTTGGTATGGTACTTTCAATGACTTCGATGATGACTCACGGTGGTACGCTTTGTCCTATACCTTACTTTTCTCCAAAATCTTCGCTTGCTTGTGTAAACGATGAGAAAATCACTTGTTTTAACGGTGTTCCAACAATGTTTATCGCAATGTTTAGCCACCCTGACTTTGCTAAAACCGACTTCTCGTATATGAGAACGGGTATTATGGCTGGTGCTAACTGTCCTGCCGACTTAATGAGAAGGGCTTCGGTAGAAATGAATATGCGTGAAATTATTTCCGTTTACGGACAAACTGAAGCAGCCCCAGGTTGTACAATGGGCGAAGTAAACGAAGACTTAGACCATAGAGTAGAAACGGTAGGTAGTGCTTTCCCTGGCGTTGAATGTAAAATTATAGACCCGGAAACCGGTAATGAACTTCCAGACGGACAAAGTGGCGAATTTGTTGCTCGTGGCTTTAATATAATGAAAGGCTATTATAAAATGCCTGAAGCGACTGCTCAAGCCATTGATAAAGACGGTTGGCTTCACTCTGGCGATATTTGTATGAGAACGGCTGACGGCTATTATAAAGTTACCGGTCGTCTTAAAGATATGATTATTCGTGGTGGAGAAAACTTGTACCCACGTGAAATTGAAGAATTTTACTTAACTAATCCTAAAGTAAAAGATATTCAAGTAGTTGGCGTACCCGATGAAAAATACGGCGAAGAATGTTGCGCTTGGATTATTCTTCATAAAGGCGAAAGTGCAACCGAAAACCAAATGCGTGAATATGGTAACGCTTCAATAGCAAGGCATAAAGTTCCTAAGTATTTCTTGTTCGTAGAAGAATTCCCTATGAACGCAGCGGGTAAAATATTAAAGTATAAAATGCGTGAAGAGTCTATCTCTTTATTAGGCATTAAAAAAGACTAAAAGCCTTATAAACGGTGCAATACTGCGTTTCTACTTAGGCTCAACACTTCAATGACCAACAAGGTCTATTTCAGCGTTTCGCCTAAGTGAGCCTTGTCTTGCTTGCTTCTAAAATTTTTAATAAGTTTCATATATAATATACAAATAATAGGTGGTAATTAAAATGTATAAAGGATATTTCATAATAGACTCGCATTGTCATATATATCCAGAAAAAATAGCAAGTTTAGCGGTAAATCATACTGACACTTTTTATAATGAAAAGTCGAAGCATAAAGGTACTATTACCGATTTGCTTGAAGATGATAAAATAAGCCATATAGATAAATTTATAGTTCAATCAGTTGCAACAAGTAAGTATCAAGTAAGAAAAATAAACGAATTTATTGCAAGCGAAGTAAAAGATTATCCTAATAAACTTATAGGTCTTGGAACTATGCACCCCGAAAGTGACGATTTAGAAGGGGATATACTTCATTTAATAAGTTTAAATTTAAAGGGTATAAAACTTCACCCTGATATTCAAAACTTTAAAGTTGATAACGAAGGGTATAAAAAAATTTATGAACTTGCAAGTAGGTATGACGTACCTATTCTTATGCACACGGGCGATAATAGATATGATAATTCTAACCCTAATAGGTTAGTGCCTATATTAAAAGAGTTTAAAAACTTAAGAATTATAGGCGCTCATTTTGGTGGGTGGTCTATTTGGGATGATGCTTGCAATAGTTACAAAGATTTTGATAATTTTTACGTTGATTGTTCGTCAAGTATGGCGTATTTATCTAATGAAAGCGTTAAAAAAATAATTTTAACGTATGGAGTAGATAAAGTGCTTTTTGGTTCAGATTATCCTATGTGGTCTGCTAAAACTGAAATTGATAGATTGTTACAACTTGGTTTTACTAAAAACGAATATGAAAAAATATTTTCTTTAAACGCTAAAAAGTTTTATAATATTTAAAAGGTGTAAAAAATATGCAATGTTACAATTGTAATTCTAAAAAATTAAAATACAAAGTCGAAAATGATGCGTACTATTGTTTAGATTGCGGTTACGAATATAAAAAGCAATATTTTTTCATTTCACACTCACATTTAGATATTGAAAAAGTGCGTATTATTCGTAATATTATTGAAGAAACTTTTTTCTACGAGCCTATTTTATTCTTTTTAAAATGTTTGTCTGATGAAAATGAAATTACTTCACTTGTAAAAAGGGAAATTGAAGAGAGAATTTGGTTTGTATATTGTAAAAGTGAAAATGCTGAAAAATCTAAATACGTAAAACAAGAAAGAGAGCATATTGCTAATTTAATTAAAAACGGCAAAAAAATCAACGTTTTAAACGTTGAACTCGATAAGTTTGAAATTTGGGATGAAAATTGCCATAACTACATACAAAAACAAATAGAATATCAAATTAAAAAGACGAAACTTTTTGCAAGTTATTCTAATATCGACCGTGCTAACGTTTTGCCTATTATAGATTATTTCATTGTTAATAATATACGTGTATGGCACACTAATGATATTGTTGTTGGCGATTTTTGGGCGACTTCAGTTAAGTCTAAAATTAAAGAGCATAGTTATAAAGACGGTGCGTTTTTACTTTTCATTTCAAACAATTCTTTAAATTCTAACTACGTTTATAGCGAAATTGAAAACGCTATTGAAAATAATTCTTTTATAATTCCCGTTATAATGGCAAATACTAAAGAAGAATACGATATGCTTGCTAAAAGTATTTATCAAAAAGTACCCGCGTTAAAAGACGTTAATTTCATATGGTTTAATCTTTTAAATCAAAAAGAAAGTTTAAAAAATTTACTCGATAGCATAAAAAGTTATTAAAATTTAGTTTTTGTGTATAAAAAGCACACTATGTTTCACTTTTAGTGAAGTATAGTGTGCTTTATTTTTATTTAAAATAGCATTTTTAAAATTTTGTAACTTATCGCCTTTTAACCATTTATTAAATCATCAATATTTATTTTTAAAATTGCACTAAGTTTACGAAGCATTTCAATATTAGGCTCAGTTCTACCTTGTTCCCAGTTGGCATAACAACTTTCAACCACGTTTAAAGCGTTAGCAACCTGCTTTTGAGTTAAATAACTAGATTTTCTTGCTTCTTTTAAATTATTACAAAAACGTTTATCCATAATATAATTCTACCCCATCAACTACACAAAATGTCTTGACACTAGATAAAATGTGTAGTATAATGTTCACAAAAGTCAATTTTTACTTTTTAGTTTGTTTTAATGGGGGAAAATTATGTTAAAATTAGATAACAGCATGATGAAGGAAGTTGTTTTAAGAGAACGGGCAAGAAAAGTTTCATTATCTGCGCCAGGGGTAATAGGTTGTATATTTTTTCCTTTTTATCTAGTGTATTGTCTTTTTTTGTTTATTTTATTTCCAGTCTTATCAATCGGCGTTATAAAACCAAGCGCTAAGAGAGTAAACGTTTTTATGTCTATATTTTGCGTAGTGGGTTTTCTTTTTAAAATATTGTTACGCTTAATTGCTAGTTTGGGCATTTTACTGTTTATAGTGCTAATTACTGGCATTTTGTCAATAATGATAATGGAAGGTGTTGACATTTATCAAGCTTTATATTACATGGGTCCACCTATACCAGTTTTTATTTTTATATTTTATGGTCTTGTATTAAATGCTATTCTTATAATTAAAAATATTAAGATAACAAGCAAAAAAATACCTGTATATGACGGAGTTGTAAAAGAAGTTAAAAAGGAAAAAGGTAAAAAAGAACAAAAACAATTTATTAAAAAAGCGTATATTCTTGCAAAATCAAAAACGCCTACTCAATTTTATAAGGCTTTAGATAACGAATATAAACCTTATTTAGAAAAAGCTTTTGCTAACGAAATTGCTTATATTGAATCAGTATTGTCGCAAGAAAAAGAGCAAAAAGAAAAAATGCAAAAACTTAATGAGTTTGGCGTAAATGTAGATAAGTTTTATAAAGTTTTCTACGGTTCTAAATTAAAATATATATTTACCTTAATTAAAGCCCTTTTATTTAGTAAAGACACTATGCCTATTTTTAAGGAAACGTCAAGGCAAGTATATATTTCAAAAGGTAAAAAGGCACAAATTAAGTTTATATTAAACGCTTATAAAAATTCAAAGAAAGGCAATTTAGAAGAAGTATACACTTTATTAAAAGACGAAAAAGAATATTATAAAACTATTGAAGATATCGCTTGGACAACCGAGCAATTTGAAGAAAGGTCAAGGGTAATTTTGTTAGGTTACGCTTTATTTGATAAAATGACTGCATATAAAGACGCAAAAAAACGTGTCAACAACCTTTACAAAGTTAGAGATTATAAGTCGCTTAACGAACTTTATGCAAAATACCAGCCACAAGTTGAAGAATATAAAAATAACATTATTAAAACTGAAGGACCAAAAGCATTTGCGTTAGAATATGACGGCAAAGGTACTTTCGATGGCTATTTAATTCAAAAAATAGGGTTAAGTATTCTTTGTGGGCTTGTAAACGTAGTTACTTTATTTATAGCATATCCTGCAACTATATGTTGGAAACAAAAATGGCTTTGTAAACATACTATTTACGATGGCAAACGCCTTTCGTTTGACGGAACGGGTATGCAACTTTTTGGTAAATGGTTAGTATGGCTCTTATTGTCGGTAGTTACGTTTGGAATATTCTTAATATTCTTACCAAATAAAGTTGAAGCGTGGAAGGCAAAACACACTCACGTAAACGGCGAAATACAAAGTCTTGGTGGTACGTTTGACGGCTCGGTTATAGGAAGATTTTGTTTAAAAATGCTTTGCGGTATCGTAAATTTATTTACTTTGTTTATTTGTTTACCTTTCACAATTTGTTGGAAACAAAAATGGATTTCAAAACACACGGTATACGATGGAAAGCGACTTTCGTTTAACGGCAACGGCTTACAACTAATAGGTAAATGGGTGATATGGTGTTTATTAACGGTAATTACGTTTGGTATATACGGATTATTCGTGTCAATTCGTATGGAAAAATGGAAAGCATCGCATATTCACTTATCTAAAGATTACGAGTGCGTACTTTAATTTAACGTAAAATAAAATCACCCTTTTGTAAAATCACAAAAGGGGGATTTGTTATATATTTAATTATTCTATCATAGTGCCTACCATTAAAATAAGTTTTTCTAGTTCGGCTTGAAGAGAATTTGGAGATATAATTTTAGATATATGTACGTTTGGTGCGTGTTCGCAATTAGTAACTATAATATCAAAATCAAACACGGTTTTAGCGAACTCAGCGTTTGCATTTAATTGAGCGTACGTTCTAATTGGTTTACCATAATATATATCGGCAACTAAATATCTTTCTTTAGTGTTGTAAAGTATCATAAGCGAGCCATAGTAATCGCCATAACCTAAATACTTTTTAAGACCTTGATTAAAATTATCTTCATCACATCTAAAAAATACGCTATCGTTATCACTATCAATTTCCCAACTAACGCCTCTAATGCTCGTCATATCGCAATTTAATAAAACGCTATAAATTAACTCTTTTGCTTGTTTTACTGCTTTATTTGTAAATAATCCCATAATTATACTCCATTATTATATTAGGCTAATATTCCTATAAATATTATACTATTATTTCGAAAAAAGTCAACAAATAAAAAACACGCCTTAAAATTGTTTTTAAGGCGTGTTAAATTTTAATTATTCTTTAATTTCAGCATCTTTTTTAGCGTAGTATTTATTAGCAATTTTTCTTGTTACGAAAAGTGAAGCAATCATAATAGCAAAGCCGATAGGTAACATTATAAATGCGTTTTGTATAAAGCCTGCTAAAATAAAGCATACGAACGATACGATAGCAACGTATACTGCGTAAGGTATTTGAGTTGATACGTGATTTAAGTGTTCACACTCAGCGCCCGCACTTGACATAATAGTAGTGTCTGAAATAGGAGAGCAGTGGTCACCGCAAACAGCGCCAGCCAAGCATGCAGACATACCTATTATCATAAGTTGATATTGTTCAGCGCTTGGGAACATTACCGTTACGATAGGAATTAAAATACCAAAAGTTCCCCAACTTGTACCCGTAGCAAAAGAAAGTATGCAAGCAACTAAGAATATTACTGCAGGTAAGAATTTAGCAAGAGTTGCAGGGAAACTAGCCATCATATTACCTATATGGAAAGCAGCGCCAAGTTGTCCCGTCATATTTTTAAGAGCAGTAGCAAAAGTTAAAATAAATATTGCTGGAACCATTGCTATAAAACCTTTTGGAAGTGCTTGCATTGAATCTTTTACTGAAACAACACCACGAATAGCGAAATAAGCAATTGTTAAAATAAGTGTTATAAGACCGCCCCAAGGAAGTGCTACGGTAGCATTGGTGTTACCAAATGCGCCGATAAAGTTACCAGTGTAATCAACGTACGTGTCACCATCTGCAAGAACGTCAGCCATGTTGTAATAAACTGTTTCGCCAAAGAAACCGCCAACGTATACGAGAGCAAAGATACAAGTAGCAAGTAAAAATATAATTGGAAGAACAAGGTCCATTACTCTACCTTTTGAGTTAGGAACTTCATTATCACTTTCAATTTTTTTACCACTAAACAAATCGCCGTTTTGAGCGTTTATTTCGTGTAGACGCATAGGACCAAAGTCAAATTTCATAACGACTAATGCGATTATAAATACAAAAGTCAATAATGAATAGAAGTTAAAAGGAATTGCCGCTATAAATAAACTTAAACCTTGACCGTCTTGTGCGTATTGAGATACGGCTGCCGCCCATGAAGATATAGGAGCAATCATACAAATAGGCGCTGCAGTTGCATCTATTAAGTAAGCAAGTTTTGAACGGCTCATTTTATGTTTATCCGTAACAGGACGCATAACCGAGCCAACCGTTAAACAGTTAAAATAGTCGTCAATAAAAATTAAAACGCCAAGAACGAAAGTGCATATTGACGCACCCACTTTACTTTTAACGTTTTTCTCCGCCCATTCGCCAAAGGCACGGCTTCCGCCCGCCTTATTTACAAGAGCGACTAAAATACCAAGTTCAATCAAGAAAATAAATATACCTGCTGTGCCAGATACTGCGCTAATCAAACCATCGTTAACAACTAAATCCATAGTTTTCAAAGGTGAAAAATCAGCGGCTAAAATTGCACCTGATAATATACCTATAAATAATGAACTGAAAACTTCTTTTGTAATAAGTGCAAGACCTATTGCTATGATAGGTGGAAGTAACGCCCATATTGAGCCAACGCCGTTGCCTGCTCCTTCGCAAATATTACAACTTTCGCCGTCAATAATGCCAAGACCATTACAAAGTTTACACATTTGTTCATTGTGTACTATGCCCGTTGCAGTAAGAACAATAAGCGCTGTTAGAATAACTATACTTGCTATTAGTAAAGTAATAGTTTTTCCAGTAAAAAACTTTTTAGAGTTAAGCATAACCCTTTCTCCTTTCCCTTTCGGGTTTTTAGTAATAAAAAAACACGATACTATTAAATATCGTGAAAGGAATATTTAATAGCACAACGCTAAATAAATTAGCGACAGTCAAGCACATATTTTATGCTTGCCCAGATAATTTCTTTTGGCGAAGAAATTTCTTCGGCAACTTCCCCTATTTTTATCCCGATTTGCCTTAAAGATAACTTTAATGAAAGTTGCGCCTCTATATTTGTTTTGTCTAATTGTAGAACAATATAATGCTTTTGTCAACTTTTTTTACTAAATTCTTAAATTTATTAACTTTTGATTAATATAGAGTTAACACAATAAAATTAAAAAATATAAATTAGTTTATGGAAAGTGTTACTTTAATTGACTTTATTTTACATACAAAGTATAATAAATAATATTATTGTTTTAAAGGGAATTTATTATGGACGCATTTATAGTTATGTTAAAAAACGTTATAGTTTTTGTTTTGCTTGCTATTCCAGGGTTTATTTTAAGTAAAAAGGGAATGGTTAAAGAAAAAGAATCGGGAGTACTTAGTAAAATTTTAATGTACGTTGGTATGCCTTTTTTAATTATATCAACTACTTTAAATATTGAGTTTAACTTACAAACGGCATTAGTAATAGGTATATCGTTTATTGCTACAATTTTATTTTACGTTGTTTTAATAACGGCTACAACGTTATTAGTAAAAAAGCCTGAAGATGATAAAAAGAAAGGTATGGTTAAGTTCTCAATGCTTTTTGCTAATAGTGGATTTTTAGGTATTCCGCTTGCTAAAGCAGTATTTGGCGAAACACAGCCGTTAGTCGTGGTTAGCGTTATAGTTGTATGTATCTCTATGAATATTATAATGTATACTTACGGCGTAAATATGGTTGCAGGCAGTAAGAAAAAAGTGTCTATAAAAAACATATTTTTAAATCCCGTATTTATTGCTTTTATAATAGGCGTTATTATAAACTTAACAAATGTAAGTAAAAACGTTGTAGAAGTTAGTACGTATACAAATTATTTATCTAATATAGTTACGCCACTATCTATGATGATAATAGGTATAAAACTTGGCGGAATTAAATTTTCTTCGCTTTTCACAACGAAAACGGCGTATTTAGTAAGTGCTGTGAAATTAGTTATCGTACCTACGTTTGTTGCGGGCGTAATGCTTATTGTAAATTTATTTTTATCAATTCCAACAGAAACGATAATAGGTTTATTTATTACGTTTAGTATGCCTACGGCTGGGTTAGCCTCAACTTTTGCCGATTACTATGACGGGGACAATGAAAATGCAGTAATATTCACACTTTCTTCAACTATATTTTCATGTTTTACTATTTCCGTATTATATTATCTATTAGCCCTTGTGTTGTAATTTATAAAATCGATTATGGAAAAAATTATAAAATATCCACGAACAAAGCATTTACAAGGCTCTAAAATTCAACGTGGTGACGAGGACTTAAATTTAGTTTCTTTTAATGAAATTAAAAATAAAAATATAGTAATTGAAGAAAAGGTTGACGGAGCAAACGTTGGTATATCTTTTTCAAGTAGCGGTGAATTACTACTTCAAAGCAGAGGGCATTTTTTAGTTGGCGGATATAGAGAAAAACATTATAATTTATTTAAAACTTTTGCTAATGAAAATTACCAAGCCCTTTATAGCGCATTAAAAGATAAGTATATAATGTATGGCGAGTGGTTATACGTTAAGCATAAAATTTACTATGATTTACTGCCTTCTTATTTTTTAGAATTTGATATTTACGATAAAGAAAAAGGTGTGTTTTTAGATACTTTTAGCAGAAAAGAAATATTAAAAAATTTACCTATTTATAGCGTACCCGTTTTAGATAGTGGAAAGTTTTCAAGCGAAAATCAAGTTTTAAAAAATTTACAAAAATCAACTTATAGGTCGGTTAACGCCCTTGATAATTTGATTAGCCAAGTTGAAGAATTACATTTAGACATTGAAGAAATTTTAAAAGAAACGGATACTTCTAACTTAATGGAAGGCTTATACATTAAAGTTGAAGAAGACGGAATTGTAAAAGGTAGAGTAAAGTACGTAAGGGACTCTTACGTTCAAAATCAAATATCAACGTCTAAATGGTTAGAAAAGCCGAAAATTACAAATAAATTAAGATAGTTTAAAATTTAATTATTTACTTGAAGAAGTGTGTATTTTATGTTACAATATAAGTACGAGATAGGGGTAATTTATTATGAAAGATTATAAAATTATTGATTTTCACATACATCCGTTTTTGAATAATGAAAGCAATATTTGTCAACATATTGCTCATTGTGATATGTCGGCAGAGAACACTTTAAGGGACTTAAAGAAATTAGGTTATTATAAAGTTTGTGGCTCGGTTATATATGCAAAAAAATCATATCAAACGTTTGATGACGTAAAAAGTCAAAACGACGATGCTTTAACACTTCGTGATATGTACGGCGATTTTTATATTCCTGGTTTTCATATTCATCCAAAGTTTGTAAAAGAGTCAATTGAAGAAGTTGAAAGAATGCATAAACTCGGGGTAAAATTAGTAGGCGAATTAGTTCCATATTTAAACGGCTGGTCTTTTAGTGAAAACGATAAAAATTTATACGAAATTTTAGAAGCGTGCGAGCATTATGGTATGATAATCGACTTTCACTCGACTACAAACGACGAAAATGCTATGAACAAAATGGACGAAATGGTTAGTAGATTTAAAAATATGATTTTCGTTGGAGCGCACCCAGGCTTAGAATCAAAAATGCTTGAAAGGGCGTTCAACCGTATGGAAAAAAATGAAAATTATTATCTTGACTGGTCGGGTGGCGGTTTATTAAAACGTGATACTTTGCGTCAAGCCATTGACTTGTTTGGTAAAGAAAGGCAAGTGTTTGGTAGTGATTATCCAACTTGTAACCCTGCTATGTACGTAGGTGGCGTTAGCCTAAACTATCTTTTAAGCGAAGAAGAAAAAGAGTATATCTTCAATAAAAATGCGTCAAGAATATTAGGACTTGATAAATAACGTATTAGGGGAATTATTTATGAAAGATTATAAAATTATTGATATTCATATACATCCACATAAAGGTGTTCGTAATCGTAATTTATCGTATTTACCTATAACAAGTGAAGATATTTTAACTGAACTTAAACATTACGGCTATTATAAAGCGTGTGGCTCGGTTGTTCTTGGAAGGAACTTAAATCCAACGTGGGAATATATAAAAGATTTAAACGATACGGCGTTAGAGTTACGAGATTTTTACGATGGATTTTATATTCCAGGCTTTCATATTCACGACAAGTTTGTAAAAGAATCAATCGAAGAAGTTGAAAGAATGCACAAATTAGGCGTTAATTTAGTAGGTGAAATAGTGCCTTACATGCACGGATGGTCTTTCAGAGAATCAGGTAAAAACTTATACGATATTTTAGAAGCGTGCGACCATTATAAAATGATTGTAGATTTTCACGCAATTGCTAACGACGAAAAAACTCACGATAAAATGGACGAAATGGTTAGTCGATTTAAAAATATGGCGTTCATAGGTGCACACCCACACGAAGGATATACGCTTGAAAGGGCTTTTAAGCGTATGGAAAAATGTGATAATTACTATTTAGACTGGTCGGGTGGGGGCTTGATTAGGCACGGCACGTTACGTCACGCTATTGACTTGTTTGGTAAAGAAAGGCAACTTTACGGCACTGATTATACTTTATATAACGTAGGTATGTACGTAGGAGCGGTAGCCTTTGACTTTTTATTAACTGAAGAAGAGAAAGAATACGTATTTCATAAAAATGCTTGCAGGTTACTTGGGCTTGAAGAAAAAATTTAACGAATAGAAAAGTAATTCAAAAAGTAAAAAAGTTTAAATGTTTTTAGAAACAACAACTAAATAACA
>JAZONZ010000039.1:0-3005 GCA_045654765.1 Christensenellaceae bacterium | reverse complement strand
GGCTATTATGTCAAAAAAACCTTTAACAACTAATGAACAAGTTTTAAAATTTGTTAATGATGCTGTTAAACTTTGCCAACCAAAAGAAGTAGTTTGGATTACAGGCGAAGAAGCACAACTTGAAGAACTTAGAAAAGAAGCTTTATCTACAGGCGAACTTATTAAACTTAACCAAGAAAAACTTCCTGGTTGTTATCTTCACCGTTCAGACGTTAACGACGTTGCTCGTGTAGAAGGTAGAACTTTCATTTGTTGTGATAATAAAGAAGATGCTGGCCCAATAAACAATTGGATGGACCCAAAAGAAGCGTACGAAAAAGTAGGCGCTATTTTTGAAGGCAGTATGAAAGGTAGAACAATGTACGTTATTCCATATTCTATGGGTGCAGTAGGTTCTACGTTCAGTAAAGTAGGTATCGAAGTTACTGATAGTATTTACGTTGTAGTAAGTATGAAAATTATGACGAGAATTGGTCAAGCAGTTCTTGACGTTTTAGGTGATAGTAACGATTTCGTTCGTGGTTTACATGCAAAAGCAGATTTAGACCCTGAAAAGAGATATATTCTTCACTTCCCACAAGATAATACAATTTGGTCAGTAAACAGTGGTTACGGCGGAAACGTATTATTAGGTAAAAAATGTTTTGCATTAAGAATTGCATCATATCAAGGTAAAAACGAAGGCTGGATGGCTGAGCATATGCTTATCGTAGGTATTCAAAAACCAAATGGTGAAATTAACTACGTTACGGCAGCATTCCCATCAGCGTGTGGTAAAACTAACCTTGCAATGCTTATTCCACCTGCTGAATATCAAAAGAAAGGTTACAAGGTTTGGACGGTAGGTGACGATATCGCTTGGCTTAGAGTTGGTAAAGATGGTAGACTTTGGGCTATAAATCCAGAAAACGGTTTCTTTGGCGTAGCACCTGGTACTAACAAAAAATCTAACCCTAACGCATTATTATCAACTATGAAAAATACTATTTTCACAAACGTAGCGTTAAATGAAAAAGACAATACTGTTTGGTGGGAAAGTATGGAAAAAGACGTTGAAGGTAAAAAATTCCCAGAAGAACTTATTGATTGGACGGGTAAACCTTGGAATCCTTCAATGGTTGGCGCTGATGGTAAAATGGTTAAGGCTGCTCATCCAAATAGTAGATTTACGGCACCTGCTATCAACTGTCCTTGTATTTCAAGTGAATTTGAAGCACCAGAAGGCGTTCCTGTAACTGCTATCGTATTTGGTGGTAGAAGAGCAAAAACTGCTCCGCTCGTATATCAATCAAGAGATTGGAATAGCGGTGTATTCGTAGGTTCAATTATGGCATCTGAAACAACTGCTGCTGCAACGGGTGCAGTTGGTGTCGTTAGAAGAGACCCTATGGCTATGAGACCATTTGTTGGTTATAATATGGCTGACTATTTTGCTCATTGGATTGAAATGGGTAAGAATATTTCTAATCAACCTAAAATCTTTAACGTAAACTGGTTTAGAACTGATGACGAAGGCAATTTCATTTGGCCAGGTTTTGGTGATAACCTTCGTGTACTTGAATGGATTATTGATAGATGTGAAAATAAAGTTGATGCTCGTGAAGTGGCTATCGGTTATATTCCTTACGCTAAGGATATAAACGTTGAAGGTCTTGATATTGATGAAAAAGTTGTTGAAGATTTACTTACGGTAGATAAAGCAACTTGGATTGAAGAAGTAAAAGGTATTAAAGAATTCTACGCTCAATTTGGCGATAGACTTCCTAAAGAACTTGAACAAGAACTTAAAGCACTTGAAGAAAGACTTTCAAAATAAGAGCAACACAAAAATGCCGAGCAATTTGCTTGGCATTTTTTAACACAACTTTTTATTGCTAAATTAAGGGGGAATATTATGAAAAGGAAGATATGTTTAGTTTTAGGTAGTGGTGGAGCAAGGGGAGTTGCACATATCGGTGTGTTACAAGCGTTTGAAGAAAATGGTATAAAAGTAGATAGTGTTATAGGCTGTTCTATGGGCTCGGTTGTCGGTGCTTGTTATTGCAAGGGCATGTCTCCTAAAAAGTTAAAAGAAATAGCGGAAAGCATTAAAATGTCTGATATTGCTGATTTTTCATTTTTTCCTATAAATAAAACTTCCTTATTAAAATCTATAAAACTTAGTAACGTTTTAAAAACACATATAGGCGACTTGAATTTTGAAGACTTAAAAATTCCGTTTAGTTGTGTTGCGGTTGACGTTATAAGTGGCGAGTCTATACTACTTAACAAAGGTGAAGTAGAGCCAGCGGTTAGAGCGAGTTCAGCAATACCTATGGTATTTAGACCCGTGGAAATTGATGGTAAAGTTTTAGTAGACGGCGGGGCGTTTGTAAGGTTACCTTTGAAAGAAGCGAAAGAAACGAAGTGCGATATTATAATTGCCGTTGACGTTATAGGAGATTTGGCTGATTATAAGGCATCAAAAAATATTCTTGAACAAGCGTTAAGAGTTGTGGCGGTTAACGACAATCATATAACGATGCGTAATTTAAAAAAATATAAGCCAGACGTGCTTATAAAACCTGAACTTGAAGATATGAGTCAATTTAAAGTTGAAAAAATATCTTTTGCTTACGAAAGGGGCTACGAGGCTGGTTTAAAGGCTATAAATAAAATAAAACGTAAATTAGAAAAAATTTAATTTTTCTTATTACTTTTGTCTATTTCTTTTGATAGTTTTTCGTGTTGTTTTATTAAATTAACTATAATCGTTTGAGTATAATAAGATGGTAAGGGCGAAGGTTGTGATATACTTTTGTCCTTTTTCGTTTTATCTGTATCAGCGTTATAAGTAGTTACGTTTTGTGTTTTTGTTGATAAAATTTTATTAAATAAGTCGAATAAACCGAAATTTTCCAAAATAACCCCCTTTTTTTATAAAAAATTGCTTTGATTTTTGCAAAAATCATTGATTATTAACTCAAATTAGTATATAATAACATAGTATTAGTATTTATAATCGT
>JAZONZ010000038.1:0-37917 GCA_045654765.1 Christensenellaceae bacterium | reverse complement strand
ATAAGTGAGTTTTTAATCATTTTTTAAAAACTTTTATATTTTACTTATTTTTTAAAATGATTTTATTATTCCGTTCTTAAAGCAATAACAGGGTCTTTCTTAGATGCACTCTTTGCTGGCATTAAACCTGAAATTGAAGTTAATAATACGCTTAAAATTACCATAAGCACTGCATCAAAAATAGGTAGCGTTGCTATATTTACGTTAATCAAAGGATAAAGTATTGCGTTTACGATTGCTGAAATTCCGTAAGTAGCAAACACGCCTATAAGTCCAGAAAGTAAACCTATAATAAACGTTTCCGCTTTAAACAAATTGCTAACGTCTTTCTTTCTTCCACCAAGTGAACGGATAATACCTATTTCTTTTATTCTTTCAACAACTGAAACGTAAGTAATAATGCCTATCATTACGGTTGATACCACTAATGAAATTGAAGTAAATGCAATAAGCGCATACGATACCATATCTATCATATTATTTATTAGGTTGATAACTAATTCTAAGGTGTCGGTATAAGTAACGTCATTTCTATCAGCAAATGAAATGGTTTTATCTTTTACACTTATATCGCCTTCTCCGTTCCACTCATCTAAATAATCAGTAACTAAATTTTTATCATCAAAACTAAGTGGATAAATAGATATATAGTTTGCTAAATCATTACCCGCAAGTTTACGAATAACACCTTGCTTAATTGCTGGAATATCCATTTCGCTACCTAACATAGTAGATAAAAGTGAACCGCTATTGAGTAACGAAACACCACCCTTTTCAGTATACGTTTGACCTAAATAAGAGTATGAAAAATCGTACACGGCAACTACGCTGTTAAAAGTCATAACTAAACTTTTTAAAGTGTTTTCATCTAAATTTTCAACGAAACTAAGTATTGAATTTTCTTGACTTTTTTCTTCAATATTTTTTTGTAAAGCATACTCGGTAAGTTCTTTCGTGTAGTAAATACCCGAAGTCATACAACCATACGAAATACTGTCTTTTGGCGATAAAATACCAACGACTTCTAATTCTAAACCGTCTTTATCGCAAACGCATAAATAATCGTAATACTTTTCCGTAACCAACATTGACGGTATCGTTGGATGAGGCGTTTGAGTGAAGTTGTAATTATATATTTGATTGTTAGTATAATAAGTAAACTTATGTGATAACAACGTATTATAATCAAAATAATTTACCTTTTTATTTTCTTTAAAATACGCTTCTTTATCTTCTTCGTTAGAAACTTCGTAAACTAAATTTAAAAATTCTTCTTCGGTATAATAGCCCAAACGAGCAAGTAAAACGTCTAAAAGTTGGTCGTTTTTATCTAAAACGAGCATAATTTCATTTTTCTTCGTTGCTACTTTACCATACACGTCATACTGACTATTGATATAATCTTGATTTGACGGCGCTTGTTCAAATGATGGAACAATACTCGTAACGAAAGGCGCTGTTTCTTTAAAATCAGTTTGCTCTAAAATAGCCGTGTACTTCGTAGTTAACGCCGAAATAGAAAGGTTATAAGCCTCGTCCGTGCTTTTGTTTTTGTATTCGGTATAGATATTATTAGTAAAATCAATACCATAATTAAATATTATATCAGAATAATATTCGTTAGGCATATTTTTGACGTATTCTACGTAGTCGTTAGATATATCGTTTTTAATAAGCATAGACTTCATACTTGAAGACGTTTCAGCAAGATATTTTAACATTGAGTTTATGTAAACTTTATTAGGTTGTTTTACAATCTCTTTTTTAGTTGCTGAGTCCATCATATTCGTCATAGCCTTTAAATCGTAAGTTTCTTCGCTAATTGTAATAGGATTTCCCGAAAGCATATCGTCTTGCATAGAAATAACGTAATTTTTAATACCCGCCGATAACGCCAAAACAAGTGCGATGCCAATAATACCTATAGAGCCTGCAAATCCAACCATTATTGTTCTTCCACGCTTAGAAAAAAGATTTTTGAGTGACAACTTGAAAGCGGTAAAATACGACATTTTCGCTTTTTCAACTTGTTTTTTCAAAGGGAGTTGAGTTTTATTTTTGTCAACAATTCTCTCGTTTTGTTCTTCTTCATCACTATATGGTGAAGAATCGCTTAAAAGTTCGCCGTCTAAAAGTCTAACTATTCTTGTAGAATATTGTTCGGCAAGTTCCCCGTTGTGCGTAACCATAATAACAAGTCTTTCTTTTGAAATTTCTTTAATTAAGTCCATAATTTGAACGCTTGTTACGGAATCTAACGCACCCGTAGGCTCGTCAGCAAGTAAAATTTCAGGGTCGTTTACTAACGCTCTTGCAATAGCAACCCTTTGACATTGACCGCCGGATAATTGATTAGGCTTTTTATTATATTGCCCTTTTAATCCAACTCTATCTAATGCGTTTTTTGACTTTTTAATTCTTTCTTCTTTGCTAACGCCTGCAATAGTTAAAGCAAGTTCAACGTTTTGTAATACCGTTTGATGCGGAATTAAATTATAACTTTGAAAAATAAAGCCTATTCTATGATTTCTATAAATATCCCAGTCTTTATCTTTATAATCTTTTGTACTCTTACCATTTATAACAAGGTCGCCACTCGTATACTTATCTAATCCACCTATTATGTTTAATAAAGTAGTTTTACCACAGCCTGATGGTCCTAAGATTGATACGAATTCGCTTTTCCTAAAATTTATGCTTACACCTTTTAATGCGTGCACTTTTTGATTAGCAACTTCGTAATCTTTTACTATATTTTTAAGTAATAACATAACGCACCTCCTTTTACGTTTAGAGAAAAAAATAATATCATAATTTCCGTTCTATGTCAACAAATATTTTGTAACTTTATAATAACATTTATTATAAAGAAGTAAAAGGGGCAGTTGTATACGTTGCCCCTTTAAATATTTTACATCAATAAAATCCCCTCAGTAGTTTTAACTACTTTAAATATATTCACTTCCTTGCCCGTGTATGCATCAATGTAAACGTAGTACGTTTCATCATTTCTTGTTCCACTAAACTCGTATGCCAAGGTTTCCTTTTTATAGCCCTTAGGAATTATAGCAAGCCTTGAAGTGTTTATTTCTATTTCACTACTTACCTTGCTTGTCGCCTCTTGTAAAGAAATACTTGCATTTTCAAAATTTCGATTAGTATGGTTTAAATAATATGATTTAGCCTCCATACCTGAAACTTCGCCTCTTTCTCTACAAACGTTAACTTTTACTAAATCGCTATAACATATTACCCCGTCTATAATAGATGCGAAGTTAAACGTTAAAGTGTATTCACTTTCTCCCGTCCATACCGCTTTTAAGTTTTTAAAGCCTATATTTTGAAGGAATTTTTCAGCAATATCTAAACAATCTTTTACGCTATAAGCACTACTACTACAATCTTTATAATGGTTAAACGATATTATTTTTCCGCCCATTTTAGATATACTTGCATCAAATCTCGTATCGTCACTCGTATACGCTTCAAAATCATACGTTTCTATTACAGTTCCTACGTTTTCGCCTATTAACGATATTTCTTTTAAATTATACGAAGCAAAACTTTGCTTTAAAATATCTTCCGCTTGTTGTTTGGTTACTTCTTTTTCACCTTTTAAACCCTTTGCCTCGTCATTTATAGTGCCGTCAGAAAACGCTCCGTCATAAATAAGAGTAGGATAAGTTACTACGTTAGACTCTAATTCTATAAATTTAGAAATAACTAAATTATCTTCTTTACCTTCGTGTAAAGTTTTAAAATTAAAGTTTTCATCAAGACTATCAGTTAAAGCATTGAGTTCGCCTTTTAAATAAGCGTTTATTTCGTGCATATCGTAAAGCGTTTGTTTATCGCTTGCCGTCAACTTTTCACCCTCTATAAGTTTTTCGTTTAACATTTTAGTAAAATCGCTAATTTGATTTATAAACTTAATGGTGTTATATTTGTTTTCGTCTTGAAGAGCAAGCATTGATAAATTTTCAGTAGCCAAGTTACTTTGAACTCTAATTTCGCCTAAAAGTTTTTGTTGCTCTTCACTATCGTTAGAAACTATTAGTTTAGATAAATTAACGTCTAAATTGTCTACACACTCAACTAAATCGTAAAAATTTCTTTGTGAAGTCGTATCATAAGTCATATAATCGTCAATAGGAGTGAAAAGTGTTAAAAGTAATAGCGAAGTTGCTATAATAGACACACAACCAAGCGATATAACCGCAGCAATCCAACCGCCTATACCACGCCTATTTTTTCTTCTATCTTTTCTATCGATTAATTTGGCGTTTCGCCTATCTTGTCTTTCTTTAATCTTATCTATTTGCCTTTGCTTTTCATTTGACAATTTTTGCCTTTTTAACGCTAAACGCTCTTCTTTTTCTTTTAAAATTCTATCAAGACGCTCTTTTTTTGTTTCGTGCCTTAATTGTTCTTGTCTTTTTAATCTTTCTTCTCTTTTTAAGAATCTTAATTTTTTATATTCTTCTTGTCTACGCATTTTAAAAGCAATTTTTTCTTCTTGATTTTTTGCTTGTTCTTCGGCTTTTTGTTCACGCAATATTTCGTTTTGAGTATTTGTTTCTTCGTTAGTATTATTCGCTATATTTTCAGTTTTTTCAATAGCACTATTCTTTTTATTTTCTTGCATACTTATCTCCTTATAACGCAAACACGTGGTTGCCAATCGTTACAACGGTAGGTCTTGAATATATCCACTTACTCGTTGCTATTTTAGGATTATAATAATATAAACATCCATTAGTAGGGTCCCAACCGTTTAAAGCATCTTTTGCTGCTGAAATTGCTGATTGTGAAGGTTTATAATTTATTTGCCCGTCATTAACGCAAGTAAAGGCGTAAGGTTGATAAATTACACCCGAAATCGTATTTGGAAAAGATGCACTTTTAACTCTATTTAATACCACAGCGCCAACGGCAACTTGTCCTTTATAACTTTCTCCCCTTGCTTCAGCATTTATAAGCCTTGCTAAAAGTTGAAGGTCTGAGTTTGAACTTGTGCTCGATGAAGTTTTACTGCCCCCTGATAACATTGAAGAAGTAATACCCATAGCCTTTAAAGTATTATTGCCGACTATTCCATCAGCAGTAAGTTTATTGTTTTTTTGAAACTTAATAACTGCTGATTTAGTTTTCGAGCCGTAAATTCCATCTACTTCACCAAAATAGTAACCCCAGTTTTTTAACTTTTTTTGAATTAGTTTTATATCGTCTTTAGGACTTGATTTATTTACTATTGCTACGCTCGTTACTTCGTAACTATTATAAATAACTTCGTTAGCCACAACCATTGAAAAAGTGCTAAACATAATCATAAGTAGCATTATAAGTACACTTTTTTTAATTCGATTATTCATTTTACCTCCTTAACTATTAAAAGTAGTTTTACTTTTAAAATTATGTATTATTTCCATAATTTTAGACTTATACTTAACGCTACAATTACTATTAGAAAAACACAAAGGGGGATAAACTACACACCACCAGTTATCTCCCTTTGCGTCACCTAATGAAATAATAACGGCGTCATAAAATCCTTCTTCAAGCGTAAAGTCTTCGTAAACCCTAGTTGGAAACAACTCATTTCTAACTTGCAAGTTACTTGTGTAATTAAAACCTTTTCGTTTAAGCAAATTGTCAATTTTATCTTCTATTATACCTTTCTTAGATAATAAAAGTTGCTCTGCTTCTACTTTCGTAGTACAATTTGCAATATACGGCGTTAAATAATCAATAGTTAAGTTTTTAACTTCATACTTTACGCTTTGGTCAATTTCACTATTTGAATTTGCTCGGATATGGATGCGAAGGTATTCTACGTTGTTACTTTCAGTTTTTACACCCGATATTATTACAAAAATTATTATGCCTATTATTAATAAACTTATACAAAATTTTTTCATAAAAAAACCTCATACCGATAAATAATACTTTAATACGTATATTATTAACCGATATGAGATTTTTTAATCAATTTTTATTTTTTTATTCTATGCTATACACGCTTTTAATTTTTTCTATTAAAACTTTTCGTTTAGGATTATAAGTTTCAACTAAATCAATTCCGTTTTTACATTTTTGTTTTAATTTTGAATATGCCCAACTTGCCATTTCGTAATTTTCATAAACTATAAAAACCGAAGACCCGCTACCCGTCATACCATAAACGTCTGGCGATAAACTTTTTGCTAAGTTTAAATTTTCTTGAATTTCGCTATTTAGCATTATTGCTGAATTCGTTAAAGAATTGCCTATATTGTCTTTTAATAAAGAAAAATTATCTTCAATAATTGCCTTTTCAACGTTTTCTATATTTATATTAGTATCGTCTTTTAAGGTGTCAAACTTTTCAAAACAACGTTTGGTTTCAACACCGTTTTTAGCATAAATTAAAATAACGTACCACTTAGTATCAACGTTGTAAAATTTTACTTTTTCTCCCCTGTTTTGAATTCTTGCAAAACCACCCGTTAATAAATAGCCTGAATCACTGCCTAAACTATCGGCAATATCTTTTACGTCATCTTTTATACCAAAAAGTTTTTTAAGCGCTAAAAGTGTGCCTGCTATATCACAAGACGAGCCACCCATTCCACTACCTGATATAATATTTCTTTCAATATCAATATTAACGCCTTTTGTATTAAATTTCTCAATAAACGCTTTACACGCCTTGTAAGCGTTAGTGTTTTCTTGAATATAATTTAATGGTGCGTATTTACCGTAAAAGGTAAGTAGAATTTTATCGTCTTTTCTTTTTGTAACTTTAATTTTATCGTATTTTTTAACCGTTACAACAATAGAATCAAGGCTATGATAATCGCCTACTTTTCCTTCTACTTTTAAGGCTATATTTATTTTTGCATATGCTTTTTGGGTGCAAGTATTCATATTTTCCCTTAGTTTATTTCACGATATATTATAATGCGTTCATCTCCACTTAACGGAAATTCAAGTGTTGGATTATTTTTTAAAATATCTTCTTCACTTTCTCCTAACGCTTTTAAAACGTCCCATAAAGAATCGCCCTCGTTAGGAATATACACACTAATACCGCTTTGACTTTTTTGTCTTTTTTCGTTTTCTAATACGTTTATTATAACACAATTATTGCATTTTTCAACACTCAAATACGAAACGTTTAAAATAAATTGATATTTTATTGCGTTTTTTACAACGTTACACGAAAAATTACTAACGTTTACCAACACTTCACCCTCGATTTGATTTCTAATAACAAAATCGCTAGTAAACGGCAATATGCTCTCTTTAATAATATACTCGTTATCTTTATTTTTGAATAGCGCTTTACATAAAAGTACACCCGTTATAGTGAGTTTATTATCTTCTAAAGCGTATGAAATATCTTGCTTTTTATAGCGTATACAAGTTATAAAATTAAGCGACTCGTCTTCTTCAAACGGAATTTCGCCGTTTACTTTTTGACTTTCTACTACGTAATTATTGATTTTATACGTTTGTAAATTGTTTTTTACTAAACTTAACTCGTAATCTAACGAATACATATCGTCAGCGTATGTATAATTTTTTGTTTCATATACTTTACATTTTGTAATTAAAGTTAATTCTATTGCTACAACGCTTTTATTTTTTGCTTCGTCTACAAAAACTTTAAATAAACTTTCACTAATTAAACAATTTACACTACAAGGCGTTGACGTTGAAATATCTTGGCTCTCTATTTCTACTCTAAACGGAACTACTTTCATTTCTTTTACAATACCACTATCGTTTAAAGGAGCAACTAATAATTCAATTTCCACTTCGCCTTCAACTATTGCTACGCCTATTCCGCATTCAACGCTTTTAACCACAACGTTTTCCGTATGCTGTAATATGTTTTTTATCGAATAATTTAATTCTTCTTCATCTTCAATTTTAAATTCGCTATTTATCGTTTTTAGTAAAGAAGAAATTTCCATTTCTTTGTTTTTTACCACTGCGTTTTCACAAGACGCTATATATTCAATTTTATTTTGTTTATCTATTTTTCCTAAAAAACATAAAGTTGCAGTAACTTGCGATACACCGTTTACCGACTTAATTTCACAATCTTTTAAAAAAACGTCTCCATCAACTTGATTGCCTTGTAAAATTTTATCGTCATAAAATTTAAATCCATACTCTACGCCAACTTCTTGACTTTTTACTTCTCCGTCAAATTTATATAATAAAGTAAATAGCGCTTTTCCTTCATATTTTAACTCTTTTTCTCCACACTCAACTTTCGTTAAATGCGTTTTGCCTAAAATAGATAAAACGTTTTGTATAGCATCTTCTTCAACGTTAACTTTACACTCAACAACGTTTTGATTTTTTAAAATAATGCTATCGTCTACCAAAATCTTTTCTACGTTTTGACTTATTGCCATTTATAATTCCCCCCTTTTTATATCGTTATAATGTATGTTTTTTGTTTTTCTATTATGCTAACTTTATTATTTTAATTATACTTTTACTTGACTTTTAATTTATAAAATAGTACAATTAGTTATACAAATCATACTTTTCATACTTTTAGGAGGTATTTTTATAATGAAACCACAAGGAAAGTTTGCTTGGACGGTAACCGTTGGCGAAAAAGGTCAAATAGTTATTCCTAAAAAAGCCAGGGAATTATTTAATATAAAAACCGGTGATAATTTAGTAATACTTGCCGATATTGAAAGGGGTTTAGCAATTCCGCCCATATCTATGTTTAACGACTTTCAAAAGGCAGTATTTGAAACGAAAAATGAGGGAAATAAATAATGGCAATAAAAATTAACAACTTAACAAAAAAATACAAAAACTTAACGGCTGTTGATAATTTAAATTTGGAAATTTGTCAAGGCGAATTGTTTTCATTACTTGGAACTAACGGTGCTGGTAAAACTACTACTATTAAAATGTTGTCTTGCTTAACTAACGTAACTTCCGGAGATGCTTACGTTTTAGGTAATAGCATAGTTAATAATCCTTACGAAGTTAAAAAAATTATAGGAATTTCGCCACAAGAAACGGCTATCGCTCCTAATTTAACCGTTTTAGAAAATTTACGTCTTATGTGCGGAATTTATAATTTTAGCAAACAAAAGACCTTAGAAAAAATACAGCAATTAACTAATGATTTTTCATTGAGTGAAGTATTAAATAAAACGTCTAGTAAATTATCTGGCGGATATAAAAGAAGATTAAGTTTAGCAATGGCGTTAATAGGCGAGCCTAAAATATTGTTTTTAGACGAGCCTACTTTAGGGCTTGACGTTATAAGTAGAAGTGAATTATGGGATACGATAAATTCATTAAAAGGCAAAATAACGATAATATTAACTACTCATTATATGGAAGAAGCGGAAAATTTATCTAATAGAGTTGGAATTATGGATAAAGGTAAATTATTAAAAGTAGGCACGGTAGAAGAGATTGTTAATAGCGTAGGCGCTAAAAATTTAGAAAATGCCTTTATAAAAATAGTTAAGGGGGAAAACGTATGAAACTATTAGCATTTTCAAAAAGAACTTTACTTGAAATATTGCGTGACCCTTTAACTCTGTTTTTTGGAATACTTTTTCCATCAATTTTGATACTTTTATTAACGGCGATACAACAAAATATACCCGTTTCATTATTTGAAATTAACTCACTTGCACCTGCTATAACTATTTTTGGTTTATCGTTTATGACTTTATTTTCGGCAAGTTTAATTTCAAAGGATAAAGAAAGTGAACTTCTTACAAGATTATACGCTTCGCCTTTAACCGCTTTCGATTTTATTTTAGGCTACACTTTACCTATTATAGTTATTGCCGTATGTCAAATCATAGTATGTTTTATTTTAGGAATTATTTTAGGTTTAAACGTTACGATAAATATTATATATTGTATACTTTTTATAATACCTATAAGTATAATATTTATATCTTTAGGCTTACTTTTTGGAAGTATATTAAACTCTAAACAAGTTGGTGGAATATGCGGGGCATTATTAACTAATTTAACCGCCTGGCTTTCTGGTATTTGGTTTGATTTAAACTTGGCTGGCGGTTGGTTTAAGGGTTTAGCATCAGTTTTACCGTTTTACCACGCCGTTGAATTAGAAAAATTAGTGTATTTAGGATTATTTAATGAAATATTTACACACTTAATTTGGGTGTTATGTTATGCTGTAATAATAACTATATTAGCCGTAATATTATTTTTAAGGCAAATGAAAAAGGATTAAATTTATGAGTGAACTTAGAAGATTTTTTGTAGATAAAGTAAGCGAACGTATGATAATAGAAGGCGAAGAATTTCGCCACGCAATTAACGTATTAAGAATTAAAGAAGGCGAAAATATAATTATTTTAGATAATACGGGTTACGAATATATTGCCACTATTGAAAAAATTTCTAAAAAAGATTTTAGCGTTAGCGTAATAGATAAAAAACTATCTACAAACGAAGCAAACACCCCCGTTACGCTAATTTGCGGTTATTTAAAAGGCGATAAAACTGAACTTGTAGTTCAAAAGGCAGTTGAGTTAGGAATTAAAGAAATTGTAGTATTTAATTCTAAATATTGTTCAAGTTATATAAACGATAATAAATTATTAAGACTTAATAAAGTTTCAGTTGAATCAGCAAAACAATGTAAAAGGGCAATAGCCCCTAAGGTTATTTATTTTGATAACTTTTTAGACGCCTTAAAATACGGCGAAAATAATGAAAATAAACTTTTTGCTTGTGAGTTTGCAAGTAAAAATCAAGTTGATTTTTCTTCGCTAAAAGGCTCTACCTGTATAGTCGTAGGTAGCGAAGGCGGTTTTAGTGAAGAAGAATATAACCAAGCGTTATCTTTAAATTATAAAACCGTTTACTTAGGTAAAAGAATTTTAAGGGCGGAAACCGCATCAATTAGTTTATGCGCTATAACAATGCACTCTTTAAAAGAATTAGAATAATAATTAAAAAATAGTTGACACAAGTTTGAGTCAACTATTTTTTATACTAAAATTTCTATGCTATTTCTAATAAAAGTTTATCGGCAATTAGTGCAATAAATTCACTATTCGTTGGTCTATCGTTATCAAAATATGCTTTTATACCTAAAATTGCGTTTAAACTCTCTATTCTTCCCCTATTCCAACCAACTTCAATGGCGTGGCGAATAGCCCTTTCTACTTTGCTTGCGGTTGTTTGAAATTTTTCGCCTATTCTTGGATATAATTCTTTTGTTATATTGTTTATTATATCTGGATTTTCTACCGCCATTTTTATTCCTTCTCTTAAATACTGATAGCCTTTAATATGTGGCGGAATTCCTATCGTAATAAATATTTTACTTATTCTTTCATTTAAGTTGGTTTTGCTTTTATCTACCCTTATTTCTTCTTTTTCCCTTTTGCCTTCACTAACTTCTCTAATTCTTCTTAATAAAATTTCATCGTTATACGGCTTTGCTATATAATAGTATGCACCGCCCTTTATTACCGATTGTATCATATCTTCTCTTGTAAATGAACTAACTACTATGGTTTTAATGTTATATCCTTTATTTTTTATTTCTTCTAAAACGTATAAGCCGTCTAACTTTCTTAAAATTATTCCTAATATTAAAATGTCGGGATTTGTTTTTTCAATAATACTCAAACCTTCATCACCATTTACAGATTCTCCAACAACTTCTAACTCGCTACATGAAGATATAACTTTTTTCATATCTTCAATAGTGCTATAACTATCTTGCAATATAACAATGCTACGTTTCAACATAATTTCCTCCATTTCCTTGTTATATTCATTATAGCACTATTTTTAAACAAAATAAATTAAATTTAATATAAATATTGTAAAAATTTTGTCTTTCTTTAAGTATTTTTAACTTTTTTTGTCGAGTTTTATTATTTTTTTGCGTATTTTTAATTACTTTTTATTGATATTTGTGTAAAAATTTGTTTAAAAATATATTTTTTATTTTAAGTTGAGCATTAAAAAAAAGGGGATAACCCCTTTTAAATTTTATTTGTAATATACTTTATATAAACATAAGCCGTTTGAAGGCATTGTCTTTCCAGATTATTTTTCGTTTTTAGTTTTTTAGTTTTTCAATAATTGCTAAAACTAATTTTTGCGTATCAACAGGAAGCCCCCTATAGGATTGTAATAAATATCGTTCGTCTTCTTGAAAGGGGGGAACCGTATAATTTGTTTGTTCACTTTCGCTAAAGCCAACCAACTCATCTATAGTTACACCAAAAAATTTTGCAAGAGCAATTAACTGTTCAATAGACGGTTGTGTTTTTGCATTCTCCCAATTATTGTATGTGCCTTGACTTATATTCATTATTTTTGACATTTGTCGCTGAGAAAGCTCTTTTTCTGTTCTGAATTCAAGTAATTTAATCATATACCCTCCTTTTATATTCACACTTTATCAAAAAACTTATTCAAAAGTCTTGACAAATTAGAAAAACTATTCTATCATATACACATTGATTAAAAAACCTAATCACTGTTTTACAAAGGAGAAAGATATGATTGAAAAAATTCTTTTAATAGTCTATTGGTTGCTTACAAGTTTTGCAGCAATTTTCGTTGTTTATTATACGTTTTTGGGTGTTGTCGGTTTATTTAAACGAAAGCAAAAATATTCTATTATTGAAGATGAGTTGAACTTTTGTATTTTCGTACCATGCCATAACGAAGAAGCAATAATAGGTGCGACTGTAGAAAACTTGGCTAAGATACAATATAAAAACAATTTGCTTGACGTGTATTTTATAGCAGATAATTGCAACGACAATACATCGCAATGTGCACGCAAAACTATTGAAAAACTAAAAGTAAATAATTTTCATGTGTTAGAGCGTAAAGTAAATGACCCTGATAAGCAAGGAAAACCGCACGCAATGAATTGGGGTATTGAATATTTAGAAAAACAAAATAAATTTTACGAAAAATACGATATGTTTATGATTTTAGATGCAGACAATTTTGTAGATGACAATATTTTAAAACACATAAACAGTCAATATCTTTCAATTGATGAAGCAAAACGCCCCGTTATGATTCAGACGTATTTAGACAGTAAAAATAAAGAGAATTTAATTGCTCGTGGCTATTATGTTGCTTATCGATTTACAAACGGCTTCTTCCAACTTCCACGTTATAAATTAGGATTAGTGCCTGGCATAGGAGGAACAGGCTTTGCAACAACTACTAGTTTTTTAAAAAATATTGGCGGTTATCATTGCAGTTCGCTTGTAGAAGATTTAGAATTTCAAACAATAGCTACCTTAAAAGGCAAACGAATTGCCTACAATCATAACGTACGAATTTATGATGAAAAACCTACAGGAGTAAAACAATCTGCTATACAAAAAACACGCTGGTCTCAAGGTCATTGGTTTGTATTTTTTAAATTTGGGTGGAAAATGTTTTTACATATGATAAACCCTAAAGAAATAAAACTTTTTTTCAAGCGTTTTGATAATCTTATTTATTTAAGCACCATGCTCTTTATGACAGCTTCTTGGCTACTAATAGTATTTTCTATCATTTTCTTTTTTATAGGAATTCACCCTAATATCCCTTATTTGCCATCTTTAATACTATCCGTTTTTTCTATTTTACTTTTTCCAATTTCTTCGCTTCTTGATGGAACAAAAACAGAAAAAAAGCGGGTGCTAATTGATTTTATTCCTAATTTACTAGCAACGTATATACATACTTTTATATATTTTTATGCTAGCATTGTAGGTTTATTTAAATGTGGTAATCAAAAAGTTTGGAAAAAAACGGTGCATAAAGTAACGACGATGAAGGCAGAATTGATAGAAAAAGCAAAAGTTGATAACAAAAACAATACGCTATTAAATGAAGTAGCTGTAACAGAAGAATAAAAAAGGAAGTACTTGAATTTATGGTTAAAATTAAAGTTATGCTAGTTTTTGGTACACGACCAGAAGCAATAAAAATGGCTCCACTTGTAAAAGAATTGCAAAGTAGAAAAGAATTTGAAACGATTGTTTGTGTAACGGCTCAACATAGACAAATGCTAGACCAAGTGTTAGAAATTTTCCAAATTAAGCCGGAATTTGACTTGAATATTATGCACGACAAACAAACTTTGTCAATGATTACATCTAGTGCTATGCTTGGGGTAGAAAAAGTTATACAACAAGAAAAACCCGACCTCGTATTAGTTCATGGCGATACAACTACAAGTTTTGCAAGCGCGTTAGCAGCCTTTTATAATCACGTAAAGATAGGTCACGTAGAAGCAGGTTTAAGAACTTATAATTTACAATCTCCGTTTCCAGAAGAAGCTAATCGCGTGTTCGTAGACAATATTGTTGATTTATATTTTGCACCTACAAATTTAACTAAAAACAATTTATTAAAAGAAAACGTAAAAGAAAATAAAATAATAGTAACTGGAAATACGGCTATCGACGCGTTAAAATATACAATTCGCAACGATTATACTAACGAAGTTTTAGATTGGGCAAAAGATAGTCGTTTAATATTGCTTACTGCCCATAGGCGTGAAAACTTAGGCGAACCAATGCGTCGCTTCTTCCGTGCACTAAAACGTGTAATAAAAACTGAAAAAAACGTAAAAGTAATTTATCCCGTACACTTAAATCCTATCGTACAACAAACCGCAAACGAAATGCTTGGCAACGATGATAGAATTCGCTTAATTACCCCATTAAACGTAGTTGATTTTCATAACGTTATGGCTAAAAGTTATATAATTTTAACCGATAGTGGTGGTATTCAAGAAGAAGCGCCAAGTTTAGGAAAACCAGTATTAGTACTTCGTGACACAACAGAGCGCCCTGAAGGCGTAGAAGCAGGCACGTTAAAAGTTTGTGGTACAGACGAAGAAAATATTTATCAATCTATCATCGAGTTGTTACATAATGAAAACTTGTATAGGAAAATGAGTGAAGCCAAAAACCCTTACGGCGACGGAAAAGCAAGTAAACGCATTGCAGAGTCAATTATAAATTATTTTTCGAAGAAATACTGAGAAATATCTTACAAAACGCACGCTTATTTTGCGACCAGCAAAATAAGCGTGCGTTTTGTATCGTTAATAATAAACTTTGTATAAGCATAGTGCGTTAGCAGGTAACGTTTTACCAACAAGTTTTCTATCCCCTACTTCTAATGCCTTTTTTAAATTTTCTAAACTTATTTTACCTTCGCTAATTTGTAAAATAGTTCCAACTAAAATTCTTACCATATTATACAAAAAGCCGTTACCCTTTACGGTAAAAATTATATCTTTACCCTTTTTAGAATAGTCTATTTTATATATAGTTCTAACGGTATCTTTTACGCTACTTCCACTTGATAAAAAGCATTTAAAATCGTGCGTGCCAACTATTATATCTATTGCTTTTTTTACTAAATCGTCATTTATTTCAAAAGGATAGTGAGTTGAGTATCTATCTTTTAAAGGATTTTCAATTTCATCAGTATAAAGACTATATTTATAAGTTTTTGCCTTTGCGCTATACCTTGCGTGAAAAGAGTCTTTTACGCATTTTGAAGATAACACCCTAACGTCTTTATCCAACACTCCGTTAAGCGCTAAATAAAATTTGTTTGCTGGAATTCGGCTATTAGTGTCAAAATGGACTACTTGCCCTTTTGCATGCACACCGCTATCCGTTCTTCCGCTTGCAATAGTTTTTATTTTTTCGCCCGTTATAGTAAAAAGAGCGTCTTCTAAAACTTTTTGTACCGTTCTTAAATTATTTTGCACTTGATAACCAAAAAATGAAGTGCCGTCATACGATATAGTTAAAACAATTCTTCTCATATAACACCACCTAAAAATATTTTAGTTAGTATAGCCCCCGCTATAATAATTAAAGCAAATAAAAACCCTACGCCGTCACGCCACGAAAGTTTTAATTTTCGGTATTTCGTTCTATTTTTTGAACTACTATAACATCTACTATCCATAGCATCGCCAAGTTCTTCCGCCTTTCTAAACGCACTAATTAGTAAAGGAATTAACACGGGAATTAAAGCCTTAGCCCTTTTAAAAATATTTCCGCTATCAAAGTCAGCACCCCTTGCTTTTTGCGCCATTATAATTCTATCCGTTTCGTTCATTAAAATAGGAATAAATCTTAACGCTATACTCATTACTAACGCAAGTTCGTGTACGGGAAATTTTATAAATTTTAAAGGTTTTAATAAACTTTCAATTCCGTCAGTTAACGCAACGGGCGTTGTAGTTAAAGTTAAAAGTGAACTACCTATTACTAAAAATATTAGTCTTAACGCCATAAAGGCTGAAAATATTAACGCCTCTTTAGTGATTATCCAAAATAAATAATGAGGCTCGCTTGTTTTATAAAAGAATAAATTTAAAATTACCGTGAAAAGAATTAAAAATATTATCGCTTTCATACTTTTTAATATTGATAAAAACGGAACTTTTGAACATATAATACTAACCGTTAAAAATAAGCCCATCACTAAAAATCCGTAGAAATTATTTACTACGAAAATTAAAGTAATATATGTAATTAAAAGTAACAATTTTATCCTTGAATCCATTTTATGAACAAAACTCTTTGCTGGATAATATTGCCCAAAAGTTACGTCACTTAACATTTTTAATTCCTTATTTTTTCTTGTATTTTTCTACTACTTTTTCTATAAAGTCTTGCATTTTATAATCGGTATCAATATCAACACCCACTTCTTTTAACTTGCTTGCAAGTTTTGAAGTGATAGGCAAATCTAACCTTAGAGATTTAATATTGCTATCAGCATTAAATAATTGCTTTGGATTATCAACTCTAATGCACTCACCTTCGCTAAATACCGCTATTTTATTACAATTTTCACAAACTTCATCCATATCGTGCGAAACGATTATTATTGTTTTTACGCTTGTTTGGTGCATTTTGTGAAGTAATTGCATTAGTTCTTTTTTGCCTACCGGGTCAAGCCCCGCAACGGGCTCGTCTAAAATTAAAACTTCGGGTTGCGTAACTATTACGCCCGCTATTGCAACTCTACGCTTTTGTCCCCCAGACAAATCAAAAGGTGAAGAATTTTTAACCGCATCATAATCAAGCCCAACACTATTTAAAGCGGTTTTTACCGCCAAAATTTCTTCTTCCTTAGTTGCGTTTTTATTAAAATTTCTAAAACCAAAAGCAACGTCTTCATACACCGTTTCGGCAAAGAGTTGATATTCTGGATATTGAAACACCATACCAACCTTGCTTCTCAATTCTTTAAGAAGTTTTTTATCCGTCTTTTTTCCGTTAGATAAATCGTAATCGCCCACTTTTAAAAAGCCGTTTTGTACGGGAATTAAACCGTTTAAATGTTGAATAAAAGTAGATTTTCCACTACCGGTATGACCTATAATTCCAAAGAAGTCCCCTTCGTTTATAGTTAGAGAAACGCCCGTTAAGGCTTGGCGACTAAATTCAGATTTAGCGTTATATACGTAATTTAGTTTTTCACAAATAATTTGCATAATTCCTCCGCTAAATTCTCTTCATTAAATAACGTATCACTAAGTGGCAAGCCGTTCTCTCTTAATTTATTTGCTATATAACACGCCCTTGGAAGTGCTAAACCAAAATGTTCAACGCCTTCGTTTGCTAAAAACACTTCGCTTGGCGTTCCCCTTTTTACTATTTCGCCGTCATACATAACTATAACTTTATCAGCGTTTAACGCCTCTTCCATATAGTGAGTAATACAAATAACCGTCATACCCTCGTCATTAAGTTTTTTCACAACGTTCATAACTTCTTTACGCCCCTTAGGGTCAAGCATAGCGGTAGACTCGTCTAAAATTAAAATTTCAGGCTTAACGGCAAGCACGCCAGCAATAGCAATTCTTTGTTTTTGTCCACCCGATAATTTTTGAGAAGAAGAAAAACGGAATTTTTGCATATCGGTAGCATTTAAAGCAAAGTCAATACGCTCGCCTATTTCATCACTTGATAAACCTAAATTTTCGGGTGCAAAAGCAATATCGTCTTCTACGATTGTTGCAACCATTTGATTGTCGGGATTTTGAAAAACCATACCCACTTTTTTTCTAATATCGTTTAAAGTATTTTTAGACGCAGTGTTTAAACCTAAAACGTTTACGCTTCCGCTACTTGGAAGTAAAAGACCGTTGATAAGTTTACTTAGCGTAGACTTACCACTACCGTTTTTACCTAAAATACAAACAAATTCCCCTTTATTTATAGTTAAGTTTATATTTTTTATAACAGCATTTGCGTTTTCGCTGTATTTAAAAGAAACGTCATTAAACTCTACAACTTTCATAACCTTAAAATTATACCAAATTTATACACTTTTTACAACTATTTTTTATAACAAACTAAAAAGTCGCTATTTTACAATTTTAGCGACTTTTTTAATTTATTTATTATATTTTTCTACTAAATAATCTATTGCCATTTTGTAACCGTCAATTCCATAGCCTGCTATAACCTTTTCAGCAAACATAGAAACGTAACTTAATTTTCTAAATTCTTCTCTATTATTTATATCGGTAATATGAACTTCTACGGTTGGAATATTTACACTTTTTAAAGCATCTAATATTGCTACGCTAGTATGAGTAAATGCACCCGCATTTAAAATAAACGCATCAACTTTGTTTAAAGACTTTTGTATTTTAGTGCAAATATCTCCTTCGTAATTAGATTGATATACGCTAATTTTTACCCCTTTCTCTTTGGCGTAATTCTTCACCGTTTTAACTAAATAATTATAATCTTGCTTGCCGTATAAATTAGGCTCTCTTATTCCTAACATATTTAGGTTTACACCGTTAATAACTAATATTTTCATAGGTTAAAATAATCTCCTTTACTACGCTTTCAATATCTTTATCGTTTTTAACTTTAAAGTCACAACACTCGTTATAAATATCTTTTCTCTCATTATACAGCGTCTCTATACCTTTAGTTTTAGACAAAGGCCTATCAGTATCGACTAAAAGTTCAAGTGGTCTATCTATATAAAAAACAACGCCGTTACGTTTTAAGTTGATAACGTTTTGCTCTCTTATAACTCCACCGCCACCAAGTGATATTATTACGCCTTTTTTTTGTGATAATAGTTCTATAACTTCACTTTCAATATCTCTAAACGCTTTTTCGCCATCGTTTGAAATAATTTCACTTGGCGTTTTATTATACGTTTTAGTAATATAATCATCGCTATCATACCACTCTATATTAAGACTTTGACTTATCTTTTTAGCAATACTTGTTTTTCCACAAGACGGCATACCGCAAAGCACGATATTAGTCGTTTGATTTTTTACAAAGTTAAAAATTTTTTGTTCTTCATCTTTGCTATGCGTTTTATCAAGCCATAAGTCTTGCGCTAAAAGGGCTTGAACTACAAGCATTTTAAGTCCACTTGCGCAAGGAATATTTAACTTTTTAGCCTGCAAAATTAAGTTTGTATTTTGCGGATTATAAATACAATCGTATACGCCTTTTAAGTTTTTAAACTTACTTAAGTCAATAGGACTTGCGTCAACGTTTGGACTCATTCCTAAAGGAGTTGCATTGATAATAATTTCAGTATCTTTTAAGTCGTAGCAGTTATTGTAATTTATTTCGCCCGTTCTACTTACTACGTTCACACTTTTAGCCTTACAATTTAAAGCGTACGTACACGCCGTATTAGATGCTCCACCGCTACCTAAAACTAAAACGTTTTTATTTTCTAACGAAACACCCGTACTTTCAATCATACTTTTAAGTCCGCCAACGTCCGTATTATATCCGTAAAACTTTCCGCCTTTTTTAATCACCGTGTTAACTGCGCCTATTTTTTGAGCGTCAATAGATACGTACGACAAATATTTCATAACTTCCTTTTTATAAGGAATCGTTACGTTAAATCCATCAAACGTACAATTTTCAAAAAAGTCTTTTAACTCGTCTTTTTTTAATTCAACTAGCGAATAATCAAGCCCACATTTTTCGTGAATAATTTTTGAATAACTATGCCCTAACTTTTCGCCTATTAAACAATATTTCATATAATTTCCTTATAGCAACCTAAAAATTCAAAACGTTGAGAGGTTTTTTCAAGTTCAGTAATTAAACCTGCTACACCTTTATCTTTTACACTGCCCTCAAAATCAAAATAGAATAAAAATTCAAAGTCTGAGCCAACTATAGGTCTACTTTCTATTTTAGTTAAACTTAAACCTAACGCTGAAAATCTTGCTAAAATTTTACTTAAACTACCCGTTTCGTGTGGGGCGCTTGTGATTACGCTAATTCTATCACTACCCTCGAAAACTTTAAGGTTTTTACTAATTACTATAAATCTTGTAAAATTAGCCATATTATCTTGAACGTTTTCTTGTAATATTTTTAAACCGTAAATTTCAGCGCTTTCTTTTGAACAAATTGAGGCAATAGTTTTATCATTGTTATCAGCAACCATTTTTGCTGAAACCGCCGTATTTTCTACCGCTTGACTTTCTACGTTTAAGTTTTTAATAAACGAAGCGCATTGAGTTAACGCTTGACTATGCGATACAACTTTTTTAATATCGCTAATATCAGCATTAGGTAAAACTGCTAAACAGTGATTTATTTTAACTCTTATTGAACGAACTATGTAGAAACTATACTTATTCATTAAATCATACACTTCTAAAACCGAGCCTGCCGTACTATTTTCAATAGGTAAAACACCGTATTCGCAAAAACCTTTATCGACCGCTGAAAATACCCCTTCAAAATTTTTAAAATAACTAATGTTACAAATAGGAAATATACTTTTTGCTGCAAGACCACTATTTGCGCCGTTAATACCTTGACACGCAACGGTAGAAGTTGTAGGGAATACTAAATTTTCACTAATAGCATTGTTTATATCTTCTATCGTTTTAGTAGTAGTGTTTAAAAGTTTACTTTGATGACTTTTACTTACTGAAAAAATAGTAGAATACACTTCTTTTAAATAATATTGATATTCGCTTTTAGTTTTTTGAGCCAAGCGATATATAATATTATCTTCTCTTGAAGAATCGTTAACGCTCTTTGAGTTTTGTTGCTTATATTTAGCAACGTCAGTACACAAATCCATTCTTTCAACAAAAAGACGTTGGATTTCATCATCAATTTTGTCAATTTCATTTCTTAAATCAATTAAATCTTTCATAACGTACCTATAATTTCATCGCAAATAGCAATTATTACCGCACTTTCTATACAAGGAACAGCCCTTGGAACTATACACGCATCGTGTCTTCCTTCAATTACTATATCACAATTTTCTTTATTTACAAGGTCAACCGTTTGCTGTTTTACACTTATTGACGGCGTTGGTTTTACAGCAACTCTTAAAGTGATTTGTTCGCCGTTAGATATTCCACCGTTTATTCCACCATTGTTATTAGAAGTGAATACAACTTTATCGCCCTTATATCTTAAATTATCGTTTGCTTTACTTCCAAGCATTGTAGACATTTTAAATCCGCTACCAAACTCAACGCCCTTAACGGCAGGCACGGAATATACGAGTGATGAAATTTTACCTTCAAGCCCCTCAAACAAATTATCGCCTATGCCTTTTGGCATTGAATAAACGATACATTCCACAACACCGCCAACGCTATCGCCGTTTACTTTGGCGTTTTTTATTTCTTCAAGCATTTGCTCTTTGCTTGTTAACGAGTTAAATTGTCCTTTATCTCTATTTTCTATTAAAAAATCATAGTCAATTTGTTTATCTAAATAAGACAATCCGTCTACGTTTCCTATTTTAGAAACGTACGCTTCAACAAAAATACCTTTTTCACTTAAATACTGTTTAAGTATTCCACCTACCACGCAAAGCGGAGCGGTTAGTCTTCCAGAAAATCTTCCGCCACCAGAAAAATCTAACGTACCGTCTTTTAAATACGTAGCATAGTCTGCATGTGACGGTCTTGGCTTAGCGTATAAGTTGTTATAATCTTTACTTTTAGTGTTTTTATTAAAGATATCAACGCTAAAATCTCCACTTATAGTATTGTTTTCAACGTTTTTAAATACGGGAATATCGTCTTCTATTCTTGAAGTAGAGTACACGCTGTTAGTTGCTTTTCTTCGTTTTAAAAACTCACTAAGTGTATCGGGCGAAAAAGTAAACGAAGGAACGCCACTTACTTTTGCACCTATTTTTTCGCTGTGTGACTCGCCATAAATTTCAATAGTTAAATTTTTACCTTTAAAAATCGCCACTTACTTGTCCCCCTATTTTAATAAAATCTTTAAAGAAGTTAGTGTATGATTTACTTACCGCTTCACTATCGGTTATTACACTTTCCCCCTCGCAAAAAGCCGATAAAATTGTAGCCGACATTACCGTTCTATGGTCGTTAAAACCTAAAAACTTTCCACTTTTTACTTCGCCACCATAAATGGTTAAATTTCCGTTATCGTAACTTGCTAATACGTTGGCGCTTTTTAAATTAGTTAAAATTCCTTCAATTCTATCGCTTTCTTTAACGGCTAATCTTGAAACGTTTTTTAATATTGTTTTTCCGCTTGAATACGATGCTAAAACGCTAATTATTTGAACTAAATCAGGAATATTTTCACAATCAATAGTAACGCCTTTTAAATTGCCTTTTTTAACGAAATAACCATTATCTTTTTCTTCAACCACTGCTGAAAACTCTTTTAAAATATCAATTATTCGTCTATCGCCTTGACGTGAATTCTTGTTTAAATTTTTAACTAATACGCCATCACCTAACGCTCCCGCAACAAGCATAAAAGCACTACCCGAATAATCGCCTTCACACGTTAAAACGCTATTAGAAGAGTACTTTTGATTGCCGTAAACGTAATAGCCGTATTCAGTTTTATCAATTTTAACGTTAAAAAGTTTTAAAACGTCTAAAGTGATATTTACGTAATCGTAACTAACTAATTTGCCTTGCAAAATTATTTTACTATCGCCTTGAAGTAGTGGTAAAGCAAAAAGTAGCCCCGTAATATATTGCGAACTAACGTTTGCATTTATAAAATATTCCCCGCTTTTTAAATTGCCTTCTACCTTAAAATTATTAACTTTTCCACCGTTACAATTTAGAGTGTTAACTAAGTCGTCAATAGGTCTACTAAGTAGCCTTTCTTTGCCCGTAAAAGTAGCGTTTACTTTTAAAGCGCAAACGATAGGCAATAAAAACCTTAAAGTTGAACCACTTTCGTTGCAATCTAAAATTGCATTTTGTGTTAATTCGCCTACTTTTAAAGAAATATCGTCACCATTATAAGAATAGTCAAGCCCTAAACTTTTAAGACAATTTAAAGTTGCTAACACGTCTTTTGATTTGCCTACGTTTTTTATAATTTTAGGTTTCCTACTCAAAAACGCACCTATAATTAGCCTATGTGCATATGATTTTGAAGGTGGACTTTCCACTTCTCCACCTATTTTAGATTTTTTAACTATAACGTCCATATTAAATAATACTATATAATTCTTGTAATTTTACTTTTTTAATTTTTGATAAAAGAGTATCGTCTATAATAATAAAATCAACGTATTCGCCATCACCCTTTTTATCGTTTTTTAAATATTTAATTAAATCTTCTTTTTTAAAAGGATTAGATAAATCCGCCTTAGATAACTTTATAATTTCTTTTGCCTCATTGTACTTTTCAGCACTTAAAAAGCCTTTTTTATACGAAAATTCTATTGCTAAATTTATGCCCTTTAGCACGCACTCGCCGTGTGATAAAGAGTAATTACTTGCCTTTTCAATTGCGTGGCCTATCGTGTGCCCAAAATTTAAAAGTTTTCTTTCGCCACTTTCTTTTTCATCATTTTCTACAATTTGCTGTTTTATTTTAATACATTTATATATTAGGTTTTCATTGATACCATCTAAAACGTCTTGCTTGTTTAATAAACCTAAAATAAAAACGTATTTAAATACTTCACCCATACCGCTTAAAACTTCTCTTTCATTTAAAGTTTTTAAAAAGTCTAAACAAATATACACAAGCGTTGGTTGATAAAAAGTTCCTACTAAATTTTTTCCGCTTTTTAGGTTTATTGCAGTCTTTCCGCCAACGGAAGAATCTACCATTGATAAAAGTGTTGTTGGAATATTTATAAAGGTTATTCCCCTCATATAAGTAGAAGCAACAAATCCACTTAAATCGCCCGTAACACCACCGCCAAAAGCAATAATGGTATCACTTCTTTTAAAATTGTTTTCCGCTAAAAAGTTTAGTATTTCAAAATATTTTTTTTCACTTTTATTTTCTTCACCGCTAAGTAAAGTGTAATGAAATATCTTTTTTGTAGAGATATATTCGTCTAAAATATTTCCGTATATTTTTTCAACGTTGCTATCGGTAATTATAGCAACTTTATCGCCTTTTATTATAGATAAATAATTATTTATTTTTGATAATGATTTTTCAACTACTACGCTATAATTTTTAGACGCATTAACCTTAATTTCCACTATTTTTACCACCTTTTGAGTCAATTACAACTTTTAAATCATTTCCTTCTTGTAAAAGTTTTTCTAAACTGCTACTATCTTTGTTTTTTAAAGCAACTTGATATTTTTGTAAATTTAAAATAAGTTCATTAAGTTCAGTTTCTAATTTATCGCTATTAGCCATCATTAAACTCGTCCACATTTTAGCGTTTAATCTTGCAACTCTCGTTAAGTCTTTATAACTTCCGGCAGAATAACCAAAATGCTCTTTTGCCGTTTGGTTTTTAATAAACGCATTAGATACGACGTGACAAAGTTGAGAAGTATAAGCAATCATTTTATCGTGGTTTTCGCTATCAGTAATAACCACTTCACTAAACCCCAAATCTAAAAATAATTGCTTGAATTTTTGAAGAATAAAAATATCAGCGTTTATAGGAACTAAAATCATTGAGGCTTTATCAAATAAATTAACCATAGACCTTTCAATTCCCGAAAACTCTCTACCCGCCATAGGATGACCGCCTATAAAAACTAAATTTGGATATTTTTTAGAATATTCTTGCATTTTATTAACGATTTTTCTTTTAATTCCACAAAAATCACAAATTATAGCGCCGTTTTTTAAATAAGGTAAAAACTTTTCAGTAACTTCTTCAAAAGCATCTGGATATACTGAAATTATTAAAATATCTAATTGACTAGCGTTTTCACAAGTTAATATCTCGTTATAAGCGTTCATAACTTCGCCTTTGCTTAAAACGACACTACTTATATCGTAAGCGTAAACGGTGGCCATTTCTTTTTTTACAAGTGCCCTTGCAAACGAGCCACCCATTAAACCTAAACCTATAACGCCTATTTTCATAATATTTGCTTTTTACCACTAAGTGGTAACATTACGTTAATATTTTTAGTAAGTTCGCTAAAATCTTCAGGGCGAAGTGATTGAGCACCATCACAAAGCGCTTTTTGCGGATTATTGTGTACTTCTATCATAAGACCGTCAGCACCAGCACCAACAGAAGCAAGTGATAAAGGTTTTACAAGCCTTGATAGTCCCGATGCGTGTGATGGGTCTACAATTACAGGTAAGTGCGTTAATTCTCTTAATAATGGAATTGCCGATAAGTCTAACGTGTTTCTTGTGTAAGGTTCAAACGTTCTTATTCCCCTTTCACATAAAATAATGTCTTTACAACCCTCACTCATAAGATATTCGGCACTCATAAGCCACTCTTCAATAGTGTTACATAAACCTCTTTTAAGTAAAACTGCTTTACGCATTTGTCCCACTTCTTTTAAAAGTTCAAAATTTTGCATATCTCTTGCGCCTATTTGAACAACGTCAACGTCTTTAAATAAATCAATATGTCTAACACTCATAATTTCAGTAACGATAGGCATACCCGTTTCTTTTTTAGCCTTTAAAAGTAAATCTATGCCCGTTTCTCTTAAACCTTGAAAGGCGTATGGCGAAGTTCTTGGCTTGAAAGCACCACCCCTTAATAATTTAGCACCTGCCTGTTGAACGCTTTTAGCAACTTCAATTATTTGCTCTTCCGTTTCAACTGAACAAGGCCCTGCTATAATATTAAAATTATCTCCGCCTATTTTTACTCCGTTAACTTCAACAATAGTGTCTTCTGGGTGAAATTTTCTATTAGCACATTTAAAAGGCTCTTGAATACGCTTAACCGCCTCTACTATATCTAATGAACGAACTAAATCAATATCTAATTTACTCGTATCGCCAACTACCCCTAATATCGTAGCATGTTCGCCTAAACTACGGTCTACCCTTAAACCTTGTTCTTTAATCCATTTAACTAAAGTTTCTAATTGCCTTTCATCATGTTGTTGCTTTACTACAATAATCATAAAACTCCTCCCTATTAAAAAATGACCGAACTAAATTCGGTCATCATAATACTAAACTTTTTTAAAAGTACGCAAAAAATAACCGATATTAAAAATATGGTCTCATAAAGTAATATGCGTAAAAATAAAAGTTAACTATTTTTTTCATAATAAAATTTCCTTATGTAATAAGTATATTGCTTTTTTTTATTAAAGTCAACGATTTTTTTAAAATTTTTGAAATTATTTTTATACAATTGACTTTTTATTTTGCGTGTGTTACCATATTTATAATTTTATTATATAGGTGAATTATGATTAACAAAAAAATGTTTGCTCTTGGCGATGCTCGTTCAGTTATTAGGGAACTTTTTGAGTATGGCAAAATTTTAAAAAATAAATTTGGCGAAGATAACGTTTATGATTTTACGTTAGGTAACCCAAGTGTTGAATGTCCTAAAATTATAAACGATACGCTTATTGACTTAATTAAAAACGATAAAACGGTACATCAATATACGTCAGCGCAAGGCGATTTACTAACTCGTAAAAAAATTGCCCAAACAATTTATAACACTTACGGCTTTTCGCTTGACGAAAACTTGTTGTATTTAACTTGTGGCGCTGCCGCGGGCTTGCGCATAATATTTCAGTCAATTATTTGCGAAAGTACCGATGAAGTTTTAGCAATTGCTCCCTTTTTCCCTGAATATAGAGTTTTTGTTGAAGCGTCAAACGGAACTTTTAAGTACGTTCCTTGCGATGAAAAAGACTTTTTAATTGACTTTGTTGCTTTTGAAAATTTAATTACTAAAAACACAAAAGCCGTTATTATAAACAGCCCTAACAATCCGTCTGGCGTTGTTTACGATGAGCAAACCGTAAAAAAACTTGCCGAAATTTTAAACAAAAAGCAAAAAGAATTTAACCAACCTATCTATTTAGTTACCGACGAACCTTATAGAGAAATTGTTTTTGATAATACGCTTTGTCCGTTTATTCCTAAATATTACGATAATACTATAGTTTGTTATTCATATTCTAAATCTCTTTCAATGCCTGGCGAAAGAATAGGCTACGTTGCCGTTTCACCATTAGCCGATAATAAAGAAGATTTATACAAGGCTATTATGGGTAGCGGTAGAGCGCTTGGTTACGTTTGCGCTCCGTCACTTTTTCAAAAAGTTATAGGGCTTTGCCCTAGCGTTGTATGCGATATTACTCCATATAAAGAAAACGGCGATATTTTAACTAAATTTTTAACGGAATTAAACTTTAAGGTTATAATTCCTAAGGGTGCGTTCTACTTGTTTGTTAAAGCCCCTAACGGCGATGCTATTGAGTTTAGCGAAAGGGCTAAAAAATACAACTTGCTTATAGTTCCGTCTAATTCGTTCGGTGTTGACGGCTACGTAAGAATTGCTACTTGCGTATCAAAACAAACGGTTGTAAATAGTAAACAAGCCTTTATAAACTTAGCAAAAGAATATGAATTGATATAAAATAAAAAGATAACGAAATTGTCGCTCTTCCCGTAGGGAACTAGCGACAACTAAATAAATCCGTAAACGGATTTGTGAGATTTTCCTATCGTCAAGTGATATTGCTAACGCAGTGATATTCGCCTATGGCGAGTTTAGGATTTATTTAATATAACTTTGGCTTTGCCGAAATATAACTATTTGCAACGCAAACAATATCACTTTTAGCCACAATGCTAAAAATATCACTATATTAACTTAATCTTTTGTGGACAAGAAAAGCACACTACATTTCACTTTTAGTGAAGTATAGTGTGCTATACTTTTATCATGGATAAAAAATCCCTATGAGATACGCCCTTTTTTCGTTATCTTTTTTTGAAATTATCTGCACTTTTTTTAAGACTTATACGCTTGTTTTACACAAAAAACTCGCTATAACTTTCTATTAATTGTCCTAATCTTTCATAGTCGAGCAATCCCTTGCCTATGGCTACTTTAAGATATTGACCACCACAAGCTTCAAACATTTCTTCTGGAACTTGATAAAGTTCATAAAATTCTTCGTACGTAAATAAACCATAAGTTGCTATATCTTCAAAATATTTTGCTTGGTTTATTTGCATTGTTTCTCCATCTACTTCAAATATGTTTATAAGCCCGTCTATTCCTCCAGGCATTGACAACATACCGTTCGCATACAAACATAAATGGTTGTACGTTACTGGGCTATAAGCCGTTGTTACTTCTTGAGTTATAGTTACACTTGTTAATTGTACTTTAATCCAAATTAAATTTCCGTTTGCATCGGTGGTTTGTTTATTAAACCAATGACCTATGAACTTTCCTGCATCTTCCCTTAGATATACGTACTTGTTTAAACTACAATCGAAAAATGCGTGTTCGCTTATAACTTTTACGTGTGTTCCATCACTAAAGCGTAAGTTTATTATTTTGTACGTTGCTAATGCGTCGTGGTCTATAAACAATATAGGCGCTACGTCAAACGTGCCTGTTCGCATATTCCAAACAAGTAGCATTTCGTTACCTGTCAACGTCTCTACCGGAACTTGTCTTCCGTCAGCAAGAGTAATTAGGGTTCCTTCGGCTACGCATTGTTCTGGTTCAGGTTCTGGTATTTTTTCAAAATATAAACTTATATAACCATCGCTATAAGCAATTGAGTTTGTATAATTTGGGTTAAATATAGTCACTTCACCTGTTATATAACTTCTGTGCAATTCAAAAGTATATTCTATATTTTCGGATGTATAGTTATTACCGTTAATTTCCCAACTGTCAAAAGTGTACCCCGATATTTGACCTGCAGTAAGCGTTGTTTTTATGCCGCTTTCTAATACTATGCTCCTTGTATCTATATCGCCTTCACCAATACAATATACATCAAAAAAATAACTAGTTTCGTATTTTTCCCAGTGTGCATATAAAACACCATTGCTATCCTGTGTCCAAGTTTGATTTGTACTAAATGGCATTACCATATAATATCCATAATTTTCTATTACATTGCCCTCAATATAACATGTTCCTTGCCCATTAGGTAAAGAGTAAAACCCTATAAACTCATAATGTTGTTTTGTAAATAATGTATCAATACTTATTTTATTTCCATAAGTAACTGTAATTTCACTAGTTCTACCTTCCCACCAGTAAAGAGTTATAGTATATTCGTTTACAATCCATTTTGCTATCAAAGTAGTTGAACTTAATTTATCCCACTCTTGAGCACTGGTCAAATTAGGGCCAATATAATATTGTTTATTATTTTCATCATAATATCCGTCAAAAGTGTAACCTATTTTTGATGGGGCAACAACACCACTAGTTGGCATATCAGAACCATAAGTTACCTCTACGCTAGTTGTTCCACCAGTACCTCCATTTTGGTTGAAAGTCACAGTATAAGTATATCCTATCCAATAAGCATATAGTGTAGTATCTCTTGGGATATCCCAATTTTTTGCACTACTCATATTTTCGTCATAATACATTGTGCCTTCACCGTTTTTTTCCGTGTAATAACCTTTAAAATCATAACCTATTCTTGTTGGTGCCGTTGCTGTTGGCATAGGTGCTAAATATTCTGCGTGAACATTATCTGAGCCACCTTCGCCACCATCTTGGTCTAAATCTACGTAATATAGTATTACGTCACCAGATTCTTCACCTTCATAATCTGCTATTAAGGTTAAATTATTTGTTTGTTTCCATATATCGTTTTCACTATAATATATGCCGTTTGAATCTTTCCAACCTATAAAAGTAGGTCCCGTTGTGTCAGGTACAGGCAACTCTCCTATCGCTTGGTCGTAGGTTACTAATTTGTCTTCAATGCTATCTGTCCCAAAACCAACAAAATTTATGTAACTTTGTCTTGGAGTCCAATTTGCATTTACTGTTAAATTTACCGTACTGTCCCAAACCCCTTCATTTTGATAAATATTACCATTGTCGTCAGTCCAATAATTAAAAATATAGCCTACTTTAAACGGGTCAGTAACACCAGCAATAGTTGCACCGTAATAAGTGTCTACTGTATCGTACACCTCATCGTCAACCATTAATGTTACGTTAATTGCTAATGACGTTATATTGTTAGTATATCCTACAAATTCCGACATATAAGCACTTTGCTTACTATGCGGAACGTATAATGTAAATTCATTATCCGTAAATGCTCCCGAACCAATTTCTGGAACCGTGTAAGAATAGAAATATACTTCATTCAAATTTGTGCAGTTATAAAATGCCAAATCATCAATTACCGGCGTCCCATAAATATCTAATCTTTGTAAATTAGTATTACCGCTAAATGCAGATGCTCCTATTTCCGTAACTGTATTCGAAACGGTTATATTCGCTGCAATATCACCGGAACCGATTATCTTGGTTTCAGTTTTATTGTACAATATATTCCCTTGCGCACTGTAATTTGGATTGCTTGTGTTAACGCTTATATTCAAGTTACTGCATCCCGCAAATGCTCCTTCTCCTATATATGTCACGCCCGCAGGAATTGTGATATTCGTTAAGGAAGAACAACCCGAAAAAGCCCCCATGCCTATTGACGTAACGTTTGCTGGTATGTTTATACTCGTTAAGTTTGTACAACCCGAAAAAGCGTTTGCCCCTATTGAAGTAATCGTGCTTGGCAATGTTATACTTGTAAGTTGCGTTTGATTCGCAAAAGCATTAGTATCTATCGAAGAAATATTCACATCGGGCAATTGTTCAAGATGCACTCTCATATCCTTAATTACCGTCGGTATATTTACGTTCGTTATATCATCAGCGACCCCAGTAATCATTACACCTTCATCAGTATATACCCAATCAAACGGAGCATATCCAGGAATAGTTAAATTAATTCTTGTGTAAAACGGAATTAAAATACCCATTTCTTGTGCCGAGTACATAGTATTATTAAGTACGTTACCACTTCCACCATTATCCTTATGATCCCAATCATATAGATCTTGAATAGAAACATTGATCATTCCATCACTAGCCGGTGTTTTACTATAATAAAAACTGCCTAATGAATTAAAAACATCCCCCTCAATTTCGCTGTCAAAAACACCATTAAGAAATTCTGGATCGTCTTGATCAAAAAACCACGCCAATACATTTTCTTGCGCCAATTTATTTGCTATTTGGGGAGCTCCCGCAATACTTGTTCCAAGCGTTGGCCAGTACTCTATATTAGGTGTAGTATTCGACATATTGAACCATAACAAATCTGCCGCTAACGCCCATCCTCGCACTTCAAAGCCTGCCGCAATAGCAGTAACCGCTGTATTTGTATCTGTATATATAATACAATTAGCACAAGGAGTTCCTGCAATATATTCAAGAGACCCGCAAGTACAATCAGGAGAGACATGGTAAGGATATTGTGATGCCGTAGTTGACATTCTCGTTACCATATCATTATCGCTTGACAAACAACTCATATAAAGAGAAACGTCTTCTATGGCCTTTTCCACCGCATTTAATTTTTTTAGAATAACATCTTTCTCTTCACTGTTTGCCGTATTAAACTCATTTTCATAATAATCTCTTTGATTATGTAAAACGGAAACAATACTTTCCCCTTGTGAATTTAAATCGTTTTCAATCGCAACAACTAATTCTTTGGGCGACAAAGCATTATTAGCATTTTGCATATTTTCTGTAATTTCTTGGGCGTACACAATATTTGTCTTATTACCTTTAAACATAGGAAACATTGCAAATACAACTAACAAGAAACACATTATTAATAAAACTATAGTTATTTTTCTTACTTTTATTTTCATATTTTACTCCTTTAATTAATCCATGGGAATTATTGTGATCAATAATAAGTCTTGTGGCAAATATACAAAGTAGACTTCGTCCGTTTTTAAATAATAAAATCGTTCATTAAAATTCGGCAAAAATTCTTGTGGAATTTCTCCTAGCCTATCAGGCATCTCACTCAATGCACTTAAAAAAAACAATTTAAATCGCTTGCACTTGTCTTCATCAAGAGAATTTTCAAAAGAACTTACATTTAACCAATCCGTAGGTTCGCTTTCTAACTGAAAGACTGTATATTGAAATGACCCTCCATGCACAAATCCTTTTTCTTCTTTATCGCGAAGATGATATATTATCGTCGAATCCGTAGGAAGTTCTACTTTTGAGTTTATTTCTATTAAATTTCTGGCAATCTCGTCTTCACTCTTTTTCGGCACACAGCCAAAAAGGGTACAAAAACACGTTATTAGCGCTAAAAATATAATTGCAATAGTTATTTTTCTTACTTTTATTTTCATATTTTACTCCTTTGATTATGTACATTAAATTAATGTCCAGGTATCCCAACTATTAACATAAATCTTTTTGGGTTATAAACGAAATAGACGTTGTTTATCGTGCTTAAATAATAATAACTTTCTTCAAAGTTTGGTAAAAATTCTTGTGGAATTTCTTCACTTTTAACTGGTAAAAAGTTAAATACACTTGGGAAAAACTGTTCAAATTCGCTATTCTTCTCTTTCTTGAACGAATTTTCACTTAACCAATCCGTAGGTTCTCTCTCAAACTCAAACACAGTATACATTGCTCTTCTTCCAGTTAAAAATTTTTCCGAATCACGAGAATGATAAACTATTTTTGAGTCAACAGGGACCTCGATCGCCGTAAGACTGATTATTCTATCCCTTGCAACTTCATCTTCACTTTTTTGAGAATTACAACCGAAAAAACAAACGAAACATACGGCACTCAAAACAATTAAAATAATTGCTTTTAATATTCTTTTCATAATAAACCACCTCTAAATTTAAAATTTAAAAAAATAAGACAATAACCCATTGGAATTCACCTCTTTTTATTTTATTATACTATACGTTAATACCTTATGCAATAAATACTACTATCTTTTTTTACGTTGTCAAAAAAATAAATGACAAAATATTACAAAATTTTGCATAATACTTTAAATTTATACAAAATATGCAAAAATAGTTTAATTTTATTAGGTATAAAATAAGCCAACTCAAACGCATAAAAAAAGATAACGAAATTTTTCGTTATCTTTTTTTGAAATTATCTGCACTTTTTTTAAGCCTTATACGCTTGTTTTACACAAAAAACTCGCTATATTCATATCAATCTCCTTTTTAACAATTTTCTTTTTGTAAAAATTTATCCATTTATTTAAGAATTAATGTTATGCTTTTTTCAGTTTCATTATATACAACTTCATAAATTGTCTCTCTTCCACTTTCAACTGTCAAAAATAATTTTTTCCATTTATATCCCTCAAAATAAATTTTACCATCTTTTTCAACAATTTTGGCCTTGTAGTCAACAGAACTGCTTGTCCACCTTTGAGCCAAATCACCTTTTATTTCCCAACCGAAAGACTCACGGATATCGCTTTCTGTAAACTCGTAAATATATTCCCCGGCGCTACTCCAACAATAATAGCCATTAGGAATAGGTCCTGTTTTTGCACACCCAAAAAGGCCACAAAAACACGTTATTAGCGCTAAAAATAAAGTAACTGCTATAGTTATTTTTCTCATAGTATCCCTCCTTACGTTTTAAATCCATTTAGCATAAAGTTTTGTTTCTTGGTAAATTGTTATTTCTTCTTCATTAAATTGTTCTTCTGGCAACGTATCAACCTCAAAATTCCATGCATTTATACACTCACTTTCTTTATACCAGCCGTCAAAAGTATAACCGTCTCTTGTAGGGTTTTCAGGTATGTATTCAATTTTTTCGCCGTATGCGTAATTATCTATCCAGTAATATCCGTCGTTTGGTGCAGTTTCGTAATTGTAATAATATGAAACGTTGGCTGCATAATAGCAATTATAAGGGTCTTGTAATTGTTTATTCCAAGACTTCAAATCTTTTTCGCCTTTCATACTTGTGAAAAAAAAGAAAACATCTGGTGTATAAACCCAACTTTTTTGGTTCGATATATAAAATATAGCCTCAAAAGGTTCTCGGTTCTCGACAATTTTATCAACCATCCAACCTTGAACAATATCAACTTCAGAAATAATGAATATTTTTCTTAATTTATCACTTTTAAATTGTGCGTATTTTTCATCACCATATTTTTCTTTTATGGAAGACACATCGCCTCCACTATTACAACCAATACCTATTACATTCATACCATCAATAGTTTCGGGGATAACTAAATATTCTTGTTCTCGACCTTTATCCGTTAATCCTAATATCTTAATTTCATTATCCTCATAATCAGCCCAATAAATAAAATATTCATTTTCACATAAACGTATGTCCGCCCCAAATCCACCACAACTACTGAGCATCACCAGCCCGCAAAGACAGAAAATACTCGTCAATAAAAAACAAATTATTTTTTTCATAATACCCTCCTCATTTGTTAGATTAAAAAATAATACTATCTAACCCATTGGACTTTTCTCCTTTTTATTTTATTATACTATACGTTAATACCTTATGCAATAAATACTACTATCTTTTTTTACGTTATCAAAAAAATAAATGACAAAATATGCAAAAATAGTTTAATTTTATTAGGTATAAAATAAGCCAACTCAAACGCATAAAAAAAGATAACGAAAAATTTCGTTATCTTTTTAAATTTCTGTGTAGGCATTTAAATTAGTATATTTAAAAATCTCTTGTATTATATAAGTTGTTTTGTTATAATAAAATCACTATTAAATAAGAATTTGTAGGTAAATATATGAACAGCGTAAACAAAACCTTATATATTCCTTTATACGGCAAGTCCTACGTGAGCAAAAAAGGATTGTTCATTGACGATAAAAAAGCCGAAGAAATTTGGAATACCGAAGGTTTTTCACTTAAAGGAAAATCAAAATCAAAATGGCTTGCTTACTATATGGGAATTCGCTCTGCCGTATTTGATGAATGGCTAAGACAACAAATGGTAGATTCGCCAGATGCAGTGGTAATTCATATTGGGTGTGGAATGGATAGCCGAATTATAAGAGTTGGAACTGAAAATCATAAGTGGTACGACATGGATTTTTTAGAAGTTATTGAAGAAAGAAAACGCTACTATACTGAAACATCTAACTACAAAATGATTGCAGGCGACGTAAGAGAGAGTAAGTGGTTATCAAACATTAAAGAAACACAATATGCAATCGTAGTTATGGAAGGCGTAAGCATGTACTTAACTATTGAAGAAATGCAAAATTTGGCAAATAGTTTATGCGCACATTTTGAAAACCTTATACTTTTAACTGATTGTTATACGTCTTTTGCGGTTAAAATGTCTAAATTAAGAAACCCTATAAAAGACGTGGGCGTAACCGAAGTTTACGGCATAGTTAATCCGCAAGATTATCAAACTAAAGAGTTTGTTTTTGTAAAAGAACACACAATGATACCTAAAAAATACGTGAACGAATTAAAAGGAATTGAAAAGTTCATTTTTTCAAAACTTTATGCAGGTGGTTTTTCAAAAAAATTGTATCGCTTGTTTGAATACAAAAAGAAATAAAAACACAAATTTATTGAATTGTTAATCTTTGTGTGGAAATTCAAAAAAGTAGCACACTATACTTAACGCTATCAAGTATAGTGTGCTACTTTTATATATATATTTTAAATTATTGTTTTTGCGAACCAACTGGGTTTACTATGCTGTAACCGATATTTACTAAATGGTCTGCAACTCTTTCTATACCCGATATCGCTGAAGAAAAATACGGACTTAATTCAACGTTGCATTTTCCCGTTGCCAAACGGTTAAAGTGATTTGCTTTAAGCGTACTCTTTTGAGCATCTACCTCGTTTTCAAGTTTTGAAAGCGTTGGTAACACGCTGGTATCTAAACTCTTGAAAGCATTTTCCGCAATATTAAACATTTCGTTTAAGTTCTTTTTCATTTGACCTATTTCATCAATTGCAATAGATGAAAATTTTAAACCCTTTTCTTTCATTTCAATGCCTATTTCGTGGAAATTTTCAGCGTGGTCACCTATACGCTCGATATCGTTAAGAACGTGAAAATAACTACCTATTACACCTTCACTACTTTCTTTTATGCTAGTTGCGGATAGTTTTATAAGAAATTTTGTAAGCGAACCATTTGTATAGTCAATAATTTTTTCGTTTTCAACAAGTTTTTTATTATGCTCAGTAGACCCCGTTTCCATAGCAACGAAACAAATTTCAATATTCTCTTTTGCTCGCTCTAACATATAGATAATTTCTTTTTTAACTTGCATAAGAGCAATTGATGGCATACCTAAAAGTCTTTCGTCTACGTACTTTAAAGTAAGGCTCGTTTCTTTTTCCTTTTTATCTTTAATAACGATTTGCGATAATTTAACGAGTTGATTTACAAACGGCAACAATAAAAAGGTTGTTGTAACGTTGAATATTACGTGAAAGAAAGATACTCTCATTTGTAACGACATTACGTCTTCACCATGGAAAACGCTAACGAGTATATCTATAATCTCATTTTTAAACACCCAAATCAGTACGGTAAACATTAGCGTTCCTATAACGTTGAAAATAAAGTGAATAAAGGCTACACGCTTAGAATTTTCATTAGCACCAATTGAAGCAATTAAAGCCGTAACGCAAGTTCCTATGTTTGCGCCAAGCACGATAAATAAAGCATATTCTAATGGCAAAACTCCAGAACCTACCATTGTAATAACTACACCCGTTGAAGCAGATGAACTTTGTATTAACGCAGTAAATATCACGCCTATTAGAATAAGCAATAAAGGAAAATCAACTACTTGGAATATTTTTATAAAAAGTTCTTCAACTAAATCGTTTCTAAAAGCTTGTTCGCTACTCATTATGTTAAGACCTACGAAAACAAGTCCTAAACCGCAAAACAAACTACCTAATATTTTTACTTTTTCAGACTTAAAAAATCCCATCATAACGCCTGCAAAAGCAAGAATATACATAAACATTTCTATATAATCGTTTTTAAGCGATACTATGATACCAGTTATGGTAGTACCAACGTTTGCACCCATTATGATAGGTACTGCTTGAATAAGCGTTAAAACGCCTGCGTTTACTAAGCCTATAACCATAACCGAAGTTGCTGATGAACTTTGAATTATTGCCGTTGCACCTGCGCCTATACCAACGCCCGACAAACGATTACCGCTTATTTTGCTAAGCAATTTTCTCATTCCGCTACTTGAAGTTTTTTCTAACGCACCACTCATAAAATTCATACCAACGATAAATACGGCAACGCCTGCAAGTAGCCATATTAGGCTTTCTATCAATTCTATAATTTGTTCTCCTGTCATACAATCTCTCCTTCTATTGTATCTTAAATTTAATTCTCTTCTTTCTACAAAATTATTATAACATCATTATTTCCCTATGTAAAACGATTTGATTGCTTGACACACTATATTATAAATAGTATAATTTAATAAAGTTTATATAAAATTCATATAGGTAACCTATGACTATAAAACATTTAAAAATATTTGTAGCGGTGTGCGAACATGGGAGTACAACGAAAGCGTCAAAAGCGCTTTTTATCGTTCAGCCAACAATCTCTCATACGAT
>JAZONZ010000037.1:0-28344 GCA_045654765.1 Christensenellaceae bacterium | reverse complement strand
CACAAATAGTATACCATATTGGGAGTAAAAATTAAAATTTATTTAATAAAAAAAATAAAAACATTGCAAAATTATATCTTTTATGATAAAATATCATAGGTTAAAAAGTATTTAGGAGAAAATTATGAAATACGACGTTATAATTGTAGGCGCAGGTCCTGGTGGAATTTTTGCTTGTTATGAGTTAATCAAAAATAATCCCACTCTAAAAGTTGCCGTTTTTGAAACGGGACACTCGTTAGAGAATCGTTCTTGCCCTATAGATGGGGAGAAAATTAAAAGTTGCATAAATTGTAAAACTTGTTCTATTATGTCTGGCTTTGGTGGCGCAGGCGCATTTTCCGATGGCAAATACAATATTACCAATGATTTCGGTGGCACTTTACACGAGCATATCGGCAAAAAGAAAGCAATCGAACTCATGACCTACGTTGACCAATTAAATATGCAATACGGTGGCGAAGGAACTAAAATGTATTCAACTGCAGGTACAAGACTAAAAAAGATTTGTCTACAAAACAAACTCAATCTTTTAGATGCGCAAGTTCGCCACTTAGGAACGGATAAAAACTACGTTGTTTTACAAAATTTCTATAATTTTCTTAAAGATAAAGTTGATTTCAATTTTGAAACGTCGGTCACTGATATTCAAGCAGATAACGGCAAGTATAAAGTTTTAACTAAAGAAAATGAGTACATTTGCGACAAGTGTATAATCTCTGTTGGAAGAAGTGGCAGTAGTTGGATGGAAAAACTCTGCAAAAAACTAAGAATTGCAACAAAATCAAATCGTGTTGATATCGGCGTAAGAGTAGAACTCCCTGCTGAAATATTTTCAGAATTAACCGACGAATTATACGAAAGTAAAATCGTTTATCGTACGGAAAAATTTGAAGATGCAGTTAGAACCTTCTGCATGAACCCTAACGGCATCGTAGTTAATGAAAACACTAACGGAATCGTCACCGTTAACGGACATAGTTATGAAGATAACGCTTTAAAAACCAAAAACACTAACTTTGCCCTACTTGTTTCAAAACACTTTAGTGAGCCCTTTAAGGATAGCAACGGATATGCAGAAAGCGTAGCAAGATTATCTAATATGATTGGGGGCGGAGTTATAATTCAACGTTTTGGCGACTTAATCCGTGGTAGAAGAAGCACGGAAAAGAGAATTGAGGAATGTACCACCACACCCACTTTGTCGGCCACACCGGGCGATTTAAGCCTCGTTTTACCAAAAAGAATTCTCGACGGCATAATTGAAATGATTTACGCGCTAGATAAGGTTGCGCCTGGAACGGCTAACGACGATACTCTTTTATACGGCGTTGAAGTTAAGTTCTATAATATGGAAGTTATGATTGACGAAAATTTAGAAACCAAATTAAAAGGACTTTACGTTATCGGCGACGGAAGTGGTGTCACCCACTCTCTATCTCACGCTTCAGCAAGTGGCGTATTTGTAGCAAGAAAAATTTTAGAAGATAAATAATTTATTTGATTCAACAATCAAAAAAGAGACTTTTTGCAAAAAAGTCTCTTTTTTATTTAATTTTTAGAACGGATCAATTTCTCTACATTCGCCAATACTTTCGATGTTTTCAATAACTAGGTTTTCTACCCCGTCTGCAAATATCGTTTGATATGGCAATACTGCTCTAAATAATAATTTAATGTTTTTTAAGGTGACGTTTTTAACGGTGTATCCCTCAATACAAGAAATATTTATGGCTGGAGAGTCAGTAAATCTACCCGTACCCGTCACGTGCCCAATACCACCTAAAGTCATATCTTCAAAGTGGAAATTTTCAAGCACTGGTGGATATGGAGCAGGTTCTCCGTCTCTACCACCAGGATATGCTTGGAGAGCAATTTTTGGACAAACGTAGTTATAGAATTTAATATTTTTCATATAACCACCACGACAACGATTGGTCTTTAACGATACACCCACGCAACATTTAATAAAGTTGCAGTTCCAAACAGTCACGTCTTCAACACCACCAGACATTTCGCTACCAACTGCTATTCCGTGTCCGTCGGTTGAAGTACAGTCGAAAACCTTAACGTTCTTAGTTGGTCTACCAACGTCGTAGCCCTCTTTATTTCTACCTGATTTAATTGCAACGAAATCGTCACCCGTATCAAAATGAATACCAAAGATGATAGAATTTGTAGTTGAGTCGGGATTTATACCATCGCCGTTAGAAATGCCGTGTGAAAATACCGTGCAGTTGCAAGCAGTAAAATTATCACAATAAATTGGGTGGCAAGTCCAAGAAGCGCCGTTCCCAAAGAAACAGTCTGCGATTAAAATATTTTTGGTATTTGAAAATTGGAACAATCTACCACGTCTTCTACCAGGAATAAACGAGTAATACATTGCAGGTGGATTAGGGTCGTTTTCATAGCCGTATTTCTTTAGACACTCTGCCCTTTCAGCCGCAATTTGTTTCTTTCTTAAGGTATCGCCACCACCAATGATTTTACCACCATAAATAGTGATATTTTCGCAGTTAAACGAGCCCTTAGGATCTAAATCACCCGTGTTTAATAAAGATTGATAACACTCTTCGTGCCAGCCCTCAAATCTACTCTTAATTTTTGGCAAATAATCTTTTTCATCAAAAGAACCTTGAATAGTTGCTCCGTCACTTAATCTAATTTCGGTGTTAGAATGTAGCCAAAGAGCACCGGTTAAATATTCTCCGTCGGGGAAATAAACCATATCGTTTTCAGTGCAATCGTCAAGTGCTTTTTGAATATTCTTGGTATTCATTGTCTTGCCGTCGCCAACAGCGTTGTATGGAGATTTAGTCACATCTATAACGTTTTTGGTTTTAAGGGTTTTATAAACTCCCTCACCAATAGCCTTAACCACATCACCATTTTTATCAACTAAATCAACCTTAAAAGTGTATTCAGTTTCTGCTTTTAGGTTTTTAAAGCAATAGTGCGAGGCTTTAGTAGAAAGTTTATCGCCGTTAAAATAAACGTTGTATTCATAACCATCGTATAGTTTGTTATATTCCCACCAAATTTTAATTTGGTTATCAAAAATTATAGGATTAATCATAGTTTGTTCACCATTTCCTTATTAACGATAGTTGCGCCTGCACCCATTTCAATTTTATAATTTCCGTTAAGAGTGATATTCTCGCAAAGAAAAACACCAAAAGGAACGTAGAGATATTTTGTGTCGCCACAATCTTCAAGCGCTTTTTTGAAAATTTCAGTATTATCAGTCACTCCATCACCAATTGCGTTATATGGAGGCTTAGTCACGTCAAGTTTTTCTCTTGACGGAAGAGTTGAACAAGTGTAATTTTCAGTTTTACCAACAACGTTTTTGTTTTCATCAACTAATTGAACGGTAAAACTATATTCTTTCCCAGATTCTAGTGGTTGAAAGTCATAAAAAACTTCTTTAGTGTAAACCACGTATTTATCGTCCACCGTCACTTTGTATTTATAGCCTTCCCTATATTCACATCTAGGATCCCACCAAAGACAAAGAACAGTTTCTCTTCTTGCAACGTATACCATAATATACTCCTTAAAATATCCTTTATAGTATTAAGCATCACGGAAAAATTTCCGTGATGCTTAAATTATTTTAGTTTTTAACCTAAGTAAACTAACAATTAGTCTGCTAAGCTAGCCCAAGTTGGAGCACTATTTTCAACTACCGTCCAGTTGCTATTAGCAAATGAAGTTAAGTCTAAAGTAGATGCTGACGTACTAAAGGTTGCATAATCTTTGTAATTTACAAAGCCTTCGAAGTGCCATCCACCACCGCCACAAGTTCTACCAAAGGTTAGTAGATATGAGTTGGTTAATGTCACGTTAGCACCTAAAGCTCTAGGTGGAGCCCATTCGTTCCAAATAGCGTTAGAAATTACGTCGTGTCTACCATCAGCATTATTATCAACCCAAGTAGCAGGAGTGTAATCGCTTTCAATGAAAAGCCTATTAATAATAAAGTTGTTGATACAAACTTGATTTGTTCCTGTAATGAGTTTGCTCATATTAACAGCAACGAAAACAGATTCATTGCTAGTAGCAGCAGTAGTGTATTCAACGTAAACATCGCTAATATTGATATTGCTCAAACCGGTGTCGGCTGCAGCGCCGTAGAATAATATAGTAGAGGTAATACCATACTTATGAGCCTTAATTCCAAATCCACTAGGACTATCAGCACCAGCATAAGTGACAGGATTGATGATTGCAACGTTCTTAATGGTTGCGTTGCTACCAATTAAACCAAACATACCACCATTGCCATAAGCACCAATATTATACATTGCAAATCCACGTCCGTCAAACGTACCTGAGAAGGTATTTGCGTGGCCATTTGAGCTATAGAAAGTTTCCTTAAAGGTGTACGCTTGTGCTTCTTCACTTGCAACGTTAACGAAAACAAGATCTTCTGCTAAGGTATAATATCCTTCTAGAGTTGAAACTTCCTTAGGACCTTGTGCACCCGCTCCGGTATAAGTAGAGAAGAACGCAGCCATATCTCTTCTAGATTCTTCGGTATTTTCCCAAACTTTATCGTACATCTTAACGTTGGTTAGTTTATATTTTTGATCTTCAATAACAACGCCACTTAATACAAATGATGTAGCACATGCTTGACTTTTATCAACTATAACCATATCGATTGCAGCAGTAGTTCCTTCTAAGGTAGTGCCTTGGAAGAACAACTTACCAGAGGCTCTTTCCAATAGAACTTCTTCAGTAAATACTTCTGAAAGAGAAGTGTTAACTGATACTTTGAAGGTTAAAGATTCAGTACCTGAAACGTTTGCAACAGTAATAGTTGCGGTGTACTTGCCAGGTTTAACTTCTATCATGTTGCCATTAATAACAACGTTAGGATTATCACAAGAAACAACTGGAGTAGTATTTCCAAGTGCTGAGAACACGCCTGCAGTGAAGGTTAAGCCTTCAGTTGCTCCATCTTCGTCAAAAATAATTGATTCAACGTAATTGCCTTCTGCATCTTGTAAATATGGAATATCGTTTGTGGTCTTCCACATTGGAACGCCTGTAATAGTATTCCAGTATTTAGAATCAAATGAATCGTAGTTGTTATTTGCCTTAATCATGTCAGTCATAGAAGCGTACTTAACGATATCAGCGTCTGCACTAGCAGTGACTTCTTCAATTGAACGTCCTTCATAGCCGTTAGTAATGAAGTAAGTATTCTTAACGACGTCGTCCGTTTTGAAACCGTAAATAGTACCTAAACCACAAAGAATTGACTTATCACTCTTTTCATAACCTGATTCAAGTTCAGCAGCAGTAGGAATATAATTAATATCCATAATAACGTTATTCCACTTTAAGTTTCCAAGTCCACAATCATCTGGCCAAGTTGCACCATAGTTAGAGTTGCCGTCAGCAACCTTATAGAATACGACACTACCATCTCCACCACCTACAGGAGCATTCTTTCTAGTTGCACCATTTAAATCTAAGTCAACGTAAACGTTTTCGAAGTAAATATTTGCACTCACAGATGCTGGTCTATGGAACATAAGTGAAGGAATGTTAGAAACGTAGTTAACGTTAGAACCTGAAGCGTATTGACAAGCTTGAGAGAATGCAATATTCTTAATCGTCGCTCCATCACCTGCGATACCAAACATACCACTCCATGCGCCTGCATAAAGACCGATATCGTTTAAGGTATAACCACGTCCGTCTAACGTACCACTGAATACGTTAAAGTCATAGGTTGAAGTAAGTTCGGTGTTCTTACCAAACATTTCGTAATCATTATAAGAAGCATTTAGTTTAGCAACTTCATCACCATGGAAGAAAGTTAAGTTTTCTGCCAATACGTAGTAGCCGTCTAAAGTTCTAGCAGCGCCGGTAGTTCTAAAGAAGTTAACCATTGCCTCTCTTGATTGCTTGGTGTTTTCCCAAACTTGATCGTACATCTTAACGTTAGTAAAGTTGTAGCAACCATCTAGAGTGTAAACCTTTAAGGTAAATGCAGTATTAACAGGTTTATCGATAAGTGAAGATAAAATCTTATCGTTGCTGTAAACTAAAGTTCCATTATAGAATGCAGCGTAGATTTGAGCGTCTTCTAATTCAGTTCCGTTGAAGTAAATCTTATCATCAGCCTTATTGAGTAATAATTCTTCATTAAAGTCAACAGGAGTGTTAGTATTTACTAATACTGGGAATTGTCTAGAAATAATGCCGTCTGCACTGCTTACGGTTAACATAGCAGAATAGAAACCATCTTCAACGGTAATAACGTTGCCGTTAATCTTAATTCTGCTGTCGTTAGCAGAAATTACAACGTCTTCTAATTCTTCGCCTTCCTTGTCAACGATACCTGCGGTAAACGTATCTTGTGCACTATATACAGTCACAGAAGATAAAGCATTATCGTTAGCGTCTTTTAGATATACGCTTTGAACTAACGAACGGAAAGCAGGAATTCCATCTACCATAATCCAACAACCATTGCCACCTTCCATAAATGAAGTGTAATCGTTGTTAGCAGCCTTCATATCTTCGATAGTTTCATAACGATAGTAGCCTGATGCTCTGTGAGCAGTAGTGTTTTCTACGTTAGAACCATCAATACTATTGAAGTTTGGAGTGACGGTATTTGGATCGTTATCAACAACACAGTTGTTTATTGATAATTGTAATTTAGAAATAACGTAAACATTTTTTCCGTTATAAGTACTTCCATCTTTCTCAGTAAAGTGACGTGAGAATAATGAACCGTGACCTTCATAATTAGTCTTAAAATTAGTAAGATCGTTTTGAATATCAGGAATAATGAAAGTGTCAGCAAGTGGATATTCAACGATTACGTTATTAAATTTGTTGTAATAGCAGTATCTAGTCAAAGATGCAGTATTTCTAACGAAAGTTGCTTGTTCGTTGATTTGAACGTAAACGTTATCAACGGTCACAGGGTTTCCTGAGTTAGATGCCATAGCCTCTGCAATCAAATAGTTTCCTGAGTTGCTTGCAAAAGTGACGTCGGTAAATGCAACGTTCTTAAACGTAGTACCAGTTAATTTGTGTAATTTTGTGGTTTCTCTATTATCGTTAATATTAGAGAATAATCCGTAAGCACCAACTATTTCAATATCACTAAATACGTGTCCACGACCATCAAAAGTACCTGCGAAACAAGTAGAGTTTGATGAACCAATAGAAATACCTGAAACGTCTTCTAATAACGCGAAGTAGCCGTAGCGATATTTATCAGCAAAGTTAAGTGAATTAGCAACAGCAAAGGTATCTTTCCACTCGTTAATATTTGATTGAGCGAATAGTTTGGTTGCAGCCTTAACGTCAACAATATATTGTTCGGTAGCAGTACCGATAGTTAACTCAACGTCGTAGAAACCTTCGTGGTGAGTGTAAACACCTTTAACAAGGTTATCTTCAACTACTAGAGGAGCAACAACTTCAAATCCACTAAATACATCAATATATCTTTGAGATGCATCTACTAAAACTGCTGAATTCGTGCCGTAAACTAAGGAAGAAAGAGTAGTTTCCTTAAATGAACCATTGAGGTTTGCCATAGCAGCGCCATCTGCAGCAGAGAAGTTTTCAATTACTTGGTCGTATTTAACTATAGGACGATCAACGTAAATCTTAATAGTTCTTTGATATACATTATTTGAAGAAGTCCAAGTTAAAGTAGCAATAGTTTCACCAAAACCAACTTTACTTAATACACCATCTTCATACTTAGCAACTTTTTCGTCGGCAATTTGTATGTCAACAGGTAGATTAGAAAGAACTCCGTTTTCTTTAACTGCAAGTTCAAAAGCAGTTGACGTAGCGTATTCTACACCATAGAATTCGTCTCTAGTATATAATTGAATGTCTTTAACAGTATCGCCGTTTAGTGACATTTGAATATCATTTACAACACTAACGTCAACTTCAGGAAGTTTAAGTGAGTTTCTACCATCAAAAGTCACACCACGCCAAGTAGCAACTATTTCAAGTTTTGCAGTACCTTGAGCGAGCACCAACAATTTGTTGCCCTCTACCCCGATAACGTTGGTATCACTAGAAGTAATAGCAAGCGAAACGTCGTAGAACTTTTTGTTGTTAAATTGCACGAAAGGTACTAATTCAAATTCAGAACCAGTGACAAAATTCCAATCGTTTGAAGTTTTATTTTCGATAAATAAAACAGGGATATTATCACCTAAAGTGACAGCAATTTGCGCTGAATCAGTATAGGTGTTAGTTCCATTACTATAAGTAGCGGTAATTTGAGCATTACCTTGTTTTAATGCTTCTAGATTTCCGTCTTCAACAGAAACTACTGAAGCATCTGAGGTTGCCCAAGTCAAAGAATAATCGTCTTGACCATTGGTTATAACCGCTGAAAGAAGCGTCTCATCACCCAATATCATGGTAAGGTTTTTTCTATTTAAAGTCACCGTAGGATTTGATGGTGATGGTGGTGGATTTTTTCCACCATCATCAGGGTCATCACCACAAGCAACAAAAAACATAGCCATGCACACGATTAATATGAGCGATAAAACTAATGTTAAATGTTTCTTCATTTTCATTGTTTTTTCTCCTATATCTAATACTTATTAAAGTATTAATCAACACAAATTAGTTCAAACTATCAATGTAATCAATAATTCTACCAGAACCACATTTTACTTCTGGGAAATATTTTTGACACATATTTCTAAGTTCAGCCTTGTAGCCTTCACGAACGTCAGCGCTAAACGGAGCCGTTTGAGCACGTTGACCGTGAAGTTGTAAAGTGACGATTAATGGGTTAACCATTTCCATACATACTCTTGACTTAATGAGTTCAGCGTGAGCCTTGTCGCTTGCATAGATTAAGTCAACCTTTGCAAGAACTGCTCTAAACTTCTCAATAAGTGGTTTCAAGAAACCTGAATAAGAATAGTATTTAGCTTCGTTTGCAGTACCACCATTCTTATTACCAATCCAAGATAGATCTTGTTCAAGTAAAGTACGTTGATTAATAAACATATAGAAAATTTCGTACATGTCATCTGCAACTTCTTCGTACATTGCATTAAAGTAGTTATCTAATAATACTTTAGAGTCTTGCGTGCAATCCCATTCAAGTTCTCTCATTAAGTATGCAGTTGGTTGACGCCAAGCATAGTTATCTGAAGAATAAGCTGACATTGAGTTATATCTTTGGTGACAATTCATGCTCATCATAAATTGATATGAGTTAGAATCTATAAAACCAATATTATTTTGATAGTGTTCGTCAGCAGTGAAATAGTAAGTATTGTACCAATACCAAGTTTCTCTATCTTTACATACGTCTGACCAAGCATCCAATTTCTGTCTCATTGCATCGTTTACAGGATCATAAATATCATATGGCCATTCAAATTCTGGAACTACCCAACAAACAACGTGTTCATTTGGTCTATGGTCTTCGTTATACATTTTATAACTTTGAGATTCTTCATCCCAATAAGTTGGAGGTGTTAAACCAGCAGTAGTATAAACGAAGATAACGCACTTTAGATCGTCTCTTCTATATGCATCTTTAGAAATTTCTTGAGTTGGATCTGCCATCCATTCATAAAGTTTATCAGTCACGGCATTAGCAAGTTTAACGAACGCACCAGAAATTGAACCACCATTTGCTTCTTTATCTTCTAAGCACCACTCACAAGTACAGAAAGCTGTATTATCTTCTTGAGTAATGGTAAAGTAATTAGCAAGTGGATATTTCTCATTTGGGTACATGTTAATCATAGAGTCAACAACTTTTCTTGCCATATGATCGACTAAATCGTTATACGCTTGTTCGTCACCACGAGTGGTATAGCAAAGTTGATCGCCTTGGTTAGAGAACCATTTTGGATTTACGTTAGGATGTGTTGGAGATGCAAATTCCGAAGTGTTGTGGAAGCCCGCACCAGTAGTATAATCACCAAATTTTGAGTAAATACCAATACTATTAGAATACTTTTTCTCTTGACCAGCACGATAAGTTCTATAATATACAGTGTTAGCATGAACACCTGCCGCTTGTTCGTAGTTTCTTACACCGTCGTAATAAATTTGATGGTCTTGAACGTCGAAGTCACGAAGATCTAGATCTGGAACGTCTTTAACGTCAAAATTTCTTAATTTTAATTCTGAAACATCTTTATCAATTTCTAAACAGTTTCTAAAATATTGTTCAAAATTGAAACAAATTTTCATAAAATCATAAACTGCATAGATAACGCCGTTTTCATAATATTGACCTTGTTCACCAGTATAGAGATAAATGTTTTTATCTTTGGTCACAATTCTCGCACCATCAGAAGTTAACATTTCTTTTTCTTCTTTAGATACGTTTAATGCTTGTTGTTGAACAGTTTTACCGATTGAAATAAACTTTGTTCCTTCAGCAACTTCAGTATCTACTTTAGAAGAAATATTAATATTAGTTGCTTCCTTAAATAAAACGGTAAATTCTGATTTTGCAATTTTTTCAAATTCGTTTGCACCATCTGGAAAAACTAAAACGTAGTCAGTTTTACCATTTTTAACGATATAATCCTCCGTTTCAACTTCTGGAGCAGTTAAATCGTGAATACCATCGGTAAAGGTTTTGATTCTTAATTGTCTACCCGCATTTGGGTCTGCTAAGTTGCCACCACCTTCACCGCAACCTGCAGCGAAAATGCTGAAGGTTGAGCAAAGTGCTAGTGAGCAACAAATGATTGATTTCAAATATTTTTTCATATAATCACCTCTTACTCAACTATTGCGTAGAAATCAACGTAGTCGAAATTTCCTTGTTCGTCTTGCGCAAGAACTCTAATGGTGTAGGTGCCTTTATCACGGAAAGTAATGTTAGGACCAACAACTTCATATTGTCCAGTCGCTTGATTCATAAGAGCAACTGCAGATCTACAGTTTGCTGCAGAAGAAACGTCGTCTAGTATTTCGTAAGTGAAACTAAAGGTAGACCAATTCTTAACTTTAACAGTTTCACCAATTTTTACTCCATTTAACTTAATAGTAGGAGCAGTTGTGTCTACGATTTCAATCATATAAGATAGAGTTGCTTCTTTACCAACCATATCTTTACAAGCATATCTTACAAAGTAAGTACCAATTTTATCAAATTGAATTTGATAGTTAGTAAATACGTCGTTCTTAATACCATCCATAGATATTCCATCAACACTCTTAACAGTCTCACCATCTTTAGACTTAACGGTCATAGTGCAGGTTGAGTAATCAATTTGTGAAAGAACGTCTGAGAAAGTAGCAAGATTTAAGGTAATCTTTTCGCCAACCTTATATTCACCTTGTGAAGGAATAACTGAAATAGTAGGAGCAAGCTTATCTTCATAAGTAGTACCACTGAGCTTTTGGTTTCCAATATTCAAGATTTGAATACCAATATTTTCAGCATCTTCGTGTACACCACCAAGAATAATATCTAGATTACATAAACCACCGTCAAATATAACATTTTCACCAAATACTTCACCATTGATGTTAACGGAATTTGAAACCTTAGCGTAAGAGATAGTCTTGTTTGAGTTATTTGAGAAGTCATACTTAACTAGGTTATTTACAAATTCACCATTAATGTAAAGTTTGTTTAATTCTGATTCAGTTTTATATTCTCTAATAATCTTGATTTCAAGTTTTTGAGTAGGATTTTTAACGCCAGTTAAACGTAAAGTTAATTCGTTAAAATCCTCCATTTTGTCGTTTACAACAAACTTAAATGAGAAGTTATAGTAGTCAACTGGATTAATAAAGTGTAATACTTGTTCATTTTTATTAGCAGGATCGCCATAGAACGCCAAATTACCAATACGTTTGCCGGTTTCTTCGTTAATTTTAGTAGGAACTAAATCACCAACAAAATAATTATACATATCGATCTTACCAGAATTGTCGTAAGCAACGTCAATTACAGGAATTTCTGCAGTCACGTATTCAGTACCATCTAAAGCATATGATAATTGAGCCTTAGTATTAGCGTTTATAACTACTGCGCTTGGATTAGCAATCTTAGTTTTTTCTGCACCGTCAAACGAAATAAACATTTCAGCCTTTTCACTTACAGGTGCACCCGTTTCGAATTTATATGCAAATGCTTGTTCAAATCTATAAGTATGACCCTTAATAAAGTATCTTGGAAGTGTTGGAACTTCATTAAAGAACACATTAGTATCGTTAGCACTTACTTCAACTTCGTATGAATATGAATCAGCATTGAAGTTGTCAAAATACTCGTATTTAATAGTGTATTTGCCACTATATAAAGGTCTAAATTCTCTAGTTTCGTTATCAATAACAACAGTTTCTTTATCGCTAGTAGCAGTAATCTTTAGGTTAACTCTTTCTAATAGGTTAACGGTTTCAAATGAATACTCTGGAAGAGTATAAAGCTTACCTGCTTCTAAATTAGCTAATTTATCAGTGACAACCCTAATAGATTTACCTGAATTATTTGACTTAGCAACAACGTCGATAGTAAATACTGTTTCGTTGCCATTGTAGTCAACTTGTTTATATTCGATAGTATAAACGTTAGTAGTTTCTACAAGGAATTTACCATTTACAACAGGAATTTTAATCATTCCACCATTGTGATAATCACGATAAACGTTAATATTTAAAGCACCTTTAGCGTTCACGTCGTAAGCGACAACTTCTGGAATAGTCACATAATCGCCTAAAGCAGCGTATACGCCAAGTTTATCAGTCATCTCAACGTCGCTAATAATGGTAGGAGCAAATTTATCTTCATAAACGTTGTCTTTCCAACCAACGATAGGTTCTGCAAGAGATTCTCCCTCTTCCTTAGTAGAGATGAGTTCTTCTACAGAATAGCCACCAACGGTGTGAATTAAACATTGAGCAGTTGAATCACTATAATTTTCAAAATAAATAGAAACGTAAACTTCACCAGTAGTAAAACCAGAGAATTTTGCATCGCCATAGTAATCGTTTACTAAGTCGTTAAGTAAACCATAATTGGTTGTATCCTTAATATCAGCCGCCGCTGGATCATTTTTATAATATTTTGCGTAGTAAATTCTATTCTTAACGTTATCGTAAGAGAAACCAGCACCTGCGTAAACCTTATTAGATGACACGCCTGCACCTACTCTACCAAAAGCAGCACCTGACCAAGCAGTCGATGGGGCACCATCAACGAAAACGTTTGTTCTTTGCGTTGTAGAAACGTCTCTATGTCCACCGGTAAATGCAACTTCACCTTGAACGTTTGTTCTTGCTCTAACGTAGTTTTGAGATCCACTAAAGTCAATTACGGACTCTACATAAATACTTGGATCGTAGCAATCAGTAAACTTAGCAATAAGTTTAGTTGCAGGAGCAGTATATTGATATCTATATGGATAAACAGTTAATCCAATAGGAATAATTTCATTTTCTAAAATCTTATGTCCATCTTCTGGAATGATTTCAATTCTAACTCTACTTGCGGTAGTATAGAATCTTTCACCTGCAGGTTGCGCGTCTTGATAAGTTTTAATGATATTGTAGGTAAAATCTGCTGGAGTAAACAATTCTTCGCCATCGCCGAACTTAAATTGACCAAGATATGTCAACTTCGAATCGTATGCGTAAGCTTTAAATTTAACGTTGCCAGTATATATTCTTGCATCGTCTTCAGCAGTTCCCCATCTATAATAAGTAGTACTACTCCAACCGAAAATACAGGAAACAACTGCACTAGCTTCTCCTTTATTAATAACTTGACCATTAGCAGGATCAACATTACCTATTTCAAAAGCCTTAGAAATAGCAGCTGGTTGTAATTCAGCAACCTTAACAGGTACTTCACTACCAGATAATGGCGAAACTCTAACTAAATCGCTAGTGCCAAGAACAAGGTTATTAATTTCGTTAAGATTAATAGGAACGTTAAACTTTAATTCATTACCTTCTTTAATAGATGCTAAAATACCACCATATTGCTTGTGTTGATTGGTAGCACAATGTTCTCTACAATTATCATCGCAAAGTTTTACATCTTCATTTCCGTGTTTGAAATATTCCAAAGTAGAACCATCTTCATTAACGTAATTATAATATGGAATAACAACGTTGAAAGTAGTAATTGCAGTCACGTTAACATCACCGGCTGTAAAGAAATACTTTAAGGTATAAATACCCATTTCGCTTAAAATATTAGACGAAATGTTAAAGGTATTGCCTGATGGATATACAATCAAGCCGTTTTCAGCCGTATAAAGTTGGTCTTTATAACTAACTTCGATTGAATCTGGGAATTGTATTTCTTGATTAAAAGCATACTCTTCCTTGATTAAATCTGAAGTGAATGGTACCTCATCATTTGCAGCAGCAGTAAACACGGTCATACCTAAAGTAAGACACGCAATCAATGCAGCCGTTAAGATGAGCATCAATCTTTTCTTCAACTTCATAATTTTCTCCTTTATTTTTATTAATGTTTATATAAAACATCAAAAGTATTATTCTTTAATACCACCTATTGAAATGTTGCCCATAAGTTTGTTCTTTAAGAAGATGAACAATAATAACATAGGAACACATAAAATCATTAAGGTAGCAATTTTACGTACACTATATTGTAAGCCAGGACCTTCTCTAATAGAAGAAGATTCAAAGTACATTAAGTGATAGATTGCATATGACAACGTTGGATGCGTTGGAATATACATAAGTGGCGTCATATAGTCGTTCCAATAAGCAACGAAAACGATTAAAATAACAGTAGAAATCATTTTTGAAGATAGTGGAACACAAATTCTAAACATAACGGATAATTGAGATGCTCCGTCAATTTCAGCAGCCTCGTTATAGGTGTTTGACAAACCATCAAAGAATCCATAGAAAATCAAGAAATACATACCTGCCCAACCTGAGCCCATGAGCCAAATTCCTGGCCAAGTATTATAAATACGTAATCTTCTAAGCATGGTCACCCTCGCTGCTTCTGTACCAGAAATTGGCAAAACCATAACAACGAGAACCAAAGCATAAATAAATCCACTAAATTTGAATTTATACTTAGAGCACATATAACCCATTACCATAGTCCAGAAAGTACTGAAGAATGCAACACCACCAGCATATAATAACGTGTTTAATATAAAGTTAAATAATCCAGCGTGAACTTTAAGGTCTTGTTTGTCCATTAAAGATAAGCCAATATAATAAACTTTATTAACCGTGATTTCCATATACTTAAATGCTACAACATAGTTGGCAAATAAATTTGGCGTAACAAAATTTTTCAAGTCACGGTCTCTCATAAAATACTCAACTTTAGGAAGTTCTAAAACTTCGTGTAAAGTAGCAAATTGATAATTACTCTTCAAACTGGTCATAAAACCCCAAAGTAATGGAGTCAAAAACGAAATGGTATATATTAACAAAACAGTGAGAGTTATAATTGAAAATACGTTCCATTTATATTTTTTTTCTTTTTTAATTTGAACACCGTTAACTGTATCAACTTTAGACATATTTTCACCTCCCCCTATTTAGCACTTGGACCATATTTTTCCATTAACTTTCTAGTACCGAATGAGAATGGAACGGTTATAAGCGTAATCATTAAACCTAACGCAGATACTTGCGAATAAGTAAAGTAGGTTCTACCACCTTGTGAACTTGTCAAACCAGATTGTAAAGTACAAACGGTAATAAAGTATCCGATGGTTCTAATATCTTCTGGAGCACTATTTGAATAGAAGGTATACAAGTTCAATCCTTGGGTGAATATCGTTGAAACCGCAACAACCATAAAGGTCGTAAACGTAGAGAAAATCATCGGGAGAGTAATGTACCAAAACTCTTGAATCGAGTTAGTTCCATCAAGTTCTGCCGACTCAACGATTGATTCATTAATACCACTCATTGCGCCACAATAAAGTAGAATATTAGTACCAAATCCTATCCATAAGTTATAGAATATCAATACGCCAAAACGCGTTTCGGGATTACCTATCAAACCAAAATCTGTTTTTGCTAAAGCAACATAGACGTCTTCTGCAATATACTTAAACAATAAAACTAATACCATACTAGAAATAATTGATGGTAAAAATAGTATTACTCTAAACACTTCTGCAAAGAAATATTTTTTATAAATATAATACGAGAATGCTAGCGCCAAAAAAGTACCAATTAAAGTATGTAAAACGAACCAAATTAGAGAGTTTCTAATCATGGCAATGTTTTCTATACTAAACAAATAATCTATAACAAATTTAAAGTTGTTCAAAGAATAAGAAACAGCATAACCATTACCAACAACGGTATACTCTTCAAACGCCATTAAAATTACTGAAAAGTTTAAGTATAAATAGAATACACAGAATTGTAAAATAGGAAAAGTTATCATTATAATATAGAATAATAGCCTTTTCTTTTCACGATTCATAATCTTTTTAGGTGGCACAACTGATTGTGCATCAGGAGCACCTTCTTCAGCAACTGGTTCAGCTTGAAACAAATCTTGTTCTTCGGAAACTTCTTGCTTTATAATTTCTTCGTTCATAATTTCCTCGACCTTTTGTTTTTTTTACACCACTAAATCTCGTAATTAACTTACGAGATTTAGTGAAAATCCATTTGGATTAAAACTTATTTAGTTTTCAACGATTGGAACACTACAGGAGTGTTAGTTCCTTCGTAGTAAGCAACACCTGGGTTGTCAATAAATCCAGACCATTGTTCTTTTAATCTAAAGTATGCGTTTGAATATGGAGCACCTTCGTAATAAACACCGTTAGTAAATGCTTCCATTACGTCTGCCGTAGAAGAATAATCTCTTAAGTAAGCAGTCACGTCCATACGATTGAGCTTACCATCAATCTTAACACTAGTAGTCCATCTGTCACCCCAATAACCTGCTGAGTTTAATTCAGGAGCCTTTGAATATATTTCTGAAGTAGAATATTCATAAACTAAATCTTGATTAGTTTCTTTTAGTTCTGCAAGTTTACCAAAGAAATAAGGAATACTCTTGAAAGTTTCATCTGAAACGTTATACTCATAAGGTTTCTTTAAACCAACTTCTAGAGTATGGTAGTCACCTTCTTCATTAGTAGAAACAAATTTCAAGAAATCTTTACATGCTTGAAGAACACCAGGGAATCTTTCGGTCATCTTTGAAATAACGTAAACAGAAGTAGTTGCTTCTTGAACAGTTTGACGAGTCTTTTCTTCTTGACCTTCTTCAGCACCAGGCTCACCATCGCTATAGAATACGGTTGGTAAACTCATCCACAAGTGTTGTCTTGGAATATGGTTGTCGTGATTATATAAATCATTATAATCTTCTGGAATATAAGATAACTTAGATTCGTTTGGCCAGAAGTCCATTTCAATAAGCATTAATGATTCAGTAACGTTAGCGTCAAAACCACTTAAATAGAAGTCAGACATTGCTTGTCTTTGGTCGTGAGTATTAAGTTTTGATGCTGGAGCAAACCAATCCAACTTATATGCTAAATCGGTAAACGCTTCTGCATAATACATTGCAGATGACCAAGTGGTGTAATAACCGGTTTCTGGAGTGATATCAATTTTAGTAGTGATAGGCTTTAAGATTGAATAGTCTTTATATCTACCATCTTCTATAGTCTTTAGACCAGGCCATAATTGTTCATTACTAAAACCAGTGACAACTTCAAAGTCTTCTGCCTTAAAATCAAAGAATGCTCTTGCATGATTAAAACCTAACAAACTATTAACCAAACCTTGAATCATAAAGAAGTGCATGTTTGAGTACATTCCAGAACAAAGGAATGGGAATCTATCAGTTGATTTAATATATTCACAGTAAGCAACTAATTCGTTCATACTTCTTGGAAGACCATCGTCTTGAGTATCAGCCTCTAAGTCAGGTCCTAAAGACTTGTTATCAGGAGCCTCACCACCTTCTCCACCAGTACCTTCTACAAAATAGAAGTCTTTGTTTAAAAGTTCAGAAGTAAATTTAACACCACCATTATCCAACGCATTTTCAGTTTGATCAATGTGGAAGAAGAATCCGTTGCGGTTAGCAGAGTTTTCATCCAAAGTTATACCAGGTGAATATGTATGAAGTGGAACTGCATAGTACTTTCTAGTACCATCAAGTTCTACACCACCCTTTAATTGCTCTTGTAAAACCTTGCTCATCTTATCTTCGATAGAAACGAGTTCACCATTAACGTTTTCAAACTTTTCAGTCACAACGTCGTTAATATCAGTAATTTGCTTTTTAAGAGCACGAGATTGAATATTCATTTCTTCTGATTGAGTAACGTAGATATGATAACCATTTGATTCTTGAGAATCTAGTTGTCCACCATAACCATCGGTAGTAACTTTAATTTTTACACCTGTTTTACCTTCTTCATAAGAAACACCTTTAACTTTCTCTTCAAATCTTGCAACAGCATTGTCCGCGTAGGCACGGCCTAAACCACCGGCACCTATAACGAGTTCAACAACGGTTTTATCACCATAGTCCTCTTTCTCGGGATCACAAGCAACAAATGAAGAGCAAGCAGTTGCGCAAAGAATTGCGCACATCAAAATACTAAGTAGCTTTTTCATTGTTTTCTCCTTTAACATTTTTTGTCATATTAAAACATTTTTTCAAATTATATCAAAAAAATATTTAGTTGTAAATATAAAAATTTAATTAAAGTATATGTTTTTTTATCCTATACGAGCATAAAATTGATTTTTAATATTTTTTTGAAAAACAAAGACGATTTGATCAACATTTACCACAAAGTAAAATGTTAAATTTTGACAATTTATCACATCTTATTTGTTTTTCTAAAGTTTATTGGCGAAAGTCCGTAGGCCTTTTTAAATGTATTTGAAAAATAAAGCGCATTGTTAAATCCACACACGAAGGCTATATTGTTTACCGAATAGTCAGTATTTATAAGCATGTCCTTTGCCTTAGATAACCTTAAATCAATAAGCATTTGTTGCATGGTCATATTCATACGCTTTTTAAATATTGAACAAAGCCACGGATGCGACAAGTGCATCATTTGAGAAAGCTTTTTAATGTTAAACGCAGGGTTTTCATAATTTTCGTTAATTAGCGAAACAATCTTTTCTATATAGTCGTCAATAGTGTTTTTCTCTTGTTGCACGTGCTCAAGTAAATGCAAAATAGAAAATGATAACGAAAGTAAACTCTTTTCAGTCACGTCCTCTTGCTTATTTTCCATAATAAACTTGGTCATTATAAAACTAATCTTATCAAAATTGACCGTTTCTATATAATAATTTGAATAAATGGTTTTTTCTTGAAAATATTGCTTAAAATCTTCCCCGTCTAAATTTAGCCAACAATATTTAAATGAATATTTCTCCTGTGGCTTAACTTCAAAGTTATTGCATGGCGGTAAATATAAAACGTTCCCCGTTTTAACGTTAATTTTTTTATCATCAAGAGACACTATACCCTGTCCTTCAAGCACGATAAGTATCGACGTATAAGATTTAACTTGGCTATATATTGTTGACTCGTTTACAGAATCTCCTTTATCGTAGCCTAAATATCCTATATCTATGCAATGAAGTCTTTTGAAAAAGTTTTCTGAGTTGCATAAACTTATTCTTTTTTGGTTAAAAGTTAAAGCCATTTAATTATCCCTTATATATAATGTTTAGTCTTTAAGTAGTGGAGCAATCACCTTGTTTAGCACTTTTGCCATACGATAAAAACCTAAATCGTTTGGATGCGTCAAATCGGTTGTACAATGTTCTCTATCCTCTTTGCCGAATAATTTTCGTCCGTCAATAAAGTAAACGTTTTGATCTCCGTTTTTCTTTGCTTTTAAAAACGTTGCCCTTATAACTCTTCTATTTGGCGTTGCTTCAGGTCTTTCAATATTAGGCATTGTCATAAAAATTATAGGAGTATCTTGATTTTTATCTCTGTACGCTTTATATAATTTATAATGCGTATTCTTGAGGTGTTCTGTTGTAGGCGCATTATGGTCGTAACCGCAAACGAAAACCTTAGATTTTATGTTAGATAAATACTCTATCATTTCATGTTCACCTTTAGCGCCACCAGAAAAGCCTAAATTTAGATAATCGTAATCGTTCCAAATAGAAATATACGCTTGATAGCAGTTATCAGGTCTACTAGCGCATCCACCTTGAGTAATAGACGAGCCGTAGTATAATATTGGCAAATCCCCCCTATACTTTCTACCCGGTTTTACTATAGCCTCTTCATTAAAAGAAATACTAACTTCGGTAATATAATCGTTGTAAAGTGGGAAATACAAAATATACTCTCGCATTTCATTGCCCGGCAATTTCTTGGTTTGTATAAATCCTTCTTTATCATTAAGAACGGGCATAAAATACGCAACGTACTTATTATAAGTTCCATTATTTTCAAACAAGGTAAAACCACTTGCACCCATTTTAGGCATAGTTGACATCTCAACTAAATATCTATACTTAACATTTAAAGTAATTTCTCTTGCATTTGTACAAAATTTTGCTCTTGCACCAGCAGTAGTAGAACTCAAAACTTCCTTGTTGTAGTCTATACTTTTAGCAACTTCGTGATCCATACGTTGAAAACAACCAATATTATAATCATACGTTGTTCCGTATAGAGAAATTTCTTCACAAGGAAGAGTAAAAGTTTTATTGCTTTTATTTAGTTCTGCCGTTTCAACCTTAAAATTAGGGTCGATTTTATCAATCTTCATAAAGAATTATTCCCACCAACCGAGTTTAGTCGTTTCCTCTTTCAAAATTGGCCAAATTAAATCGTGACACCACCAATGTCCTTTTGGCGTGACAACTAACTTTAATTTATCTCTAGAAGCACCTGCTTTATCATAAATTTTACCCATATGTTCAAACGCCTCTTCAACGCCGTACAATGGGAATATAAAATCTTGAGAACCAGCAAAGACGATTACGTTTCTAGGCGCTAAAAGGCAAGAAATATCAGCCATTTCAAAATACCTTCTAATATTTGGTATATGGTTGCACACGCAATGCTCTTTTGGATAGATACTCGTATCGTAAGAACAAAAAGCGCAACTTGGAGCTGAAAGTTTAATTCTTTCGTCGTAGCAAGCAGCGTAATATGAAATAGTTCCACCACCCGAATTTCCCGTAATTAAAATTTTATCAGTATCACACTTTTCAAATTTTTTAAAGCTGGAAATTAAGTCGATAAGTTTACTTAAATCCCACATTCTTTCGCCTAAAAGCGTTCTACCTAAGGTTAAAGCAACTCTGCCTGGGTAATTACATCCACCACCAAGTCTTTTTCTCTCTAATTCTTTTGGCCCACGGCAACCCATACTTCTATTCTCAATACACAAACCGATAAATCCGTTTTTAACGGCTTGTACGGCAAACGCACCTCTTGGATGATAACTCTCGTCGCCAGGGTGAATTTCACCTACTGAATTATGAAAACCCGAAGAGTGCCCTTGCATAGTAATTGCAACTGGATATTTTTTCTTATCTCCGTCTGGAATTAAAATATAAGCAGGAACTTCGCAAGCCGTTTCACTAGTAAAACTAAATTGAATTTGCTTGTAGCCATCCTTTTGTTCTTCAGCAATTATATTTAAAGCTAAAGGACAATCGTTCTTTTCTATTTCATGAATACCTGCTAAATCTATAAGTTTTTCTCTAACTTCTTTTTTCCACGTATTAAAATCTACACTTTCGTTAAATGCGAGAGCAGGCGTTAAATTTTTGGTTATATTATCATGACAAGCATCTGGATTAAATAACATAATTATATCTCCTTACCAACCAAGTTCTTTAACGGCAGTTTCAATTTCTGCCCAAACGACGTCTGGGCACCATCTGTGACCTCTATCCGTTATTACGTGCTTGCAGTTATCTTTTGCACCCGCTTTATCGTAAATCTCCTTAACTACGTCAAAAGCCTTTTTTGCGCCCTTTAATGGATACGCCTCGTCGTCCTTTCCACTAACAACAATAAGTTTTCTAGGTGCTATTGCTATAGATAAATCTTGCATATCGTAATATAAGTAAGAGCGTGGAATATACTCGCACTCACAATGCGCGCTAGCGTAAATACTATCTTTATAAGTAGAAAAAGCACAACTTGGAACACAAACGCTAATTCTTTCGTCGTATATGGCAGAATAATAAGCAGTAGTTCCACCAGCGCCGTTTCCGGTGATTATCACTTTATTTGCGTCGCATAATTTATCATAACGTCTGGCAAATTCTCCTGCAAAATCGATAGATTTTTTCACGTCAAACACACGTTCGCCTAAAACTGTTCTACCAATAGCGTTTGCGTGATAAACTTGTACTGCGCATTTCTCCGAGAAATATCTTCTATCACCATCATTACTATATGCTTGACCAATTGACCTTTGCTCGATAGCAAGCGCACAATACCCTTTTTTCACGGCTTGTATTGCAAGCGTTGAATCTTCTAGAAGTTGCTTATCGACAATAAAATCTTGATACTTAAAGCCTTCACCAAAAGAGTTTAGATAAGTGTTTTTATGTCCTTGCAACACGATACACAATGGCGCTTTTTCGGTTATTCCGTTTGGAATAAGCATACAACCTAAAATTGAAACGTCCTTTTCACTAGAGAAAATCACTTTGTATTGAGTAAATTCCTTAAAAACTTTAGTATTAAGAACTTCAATGAGCATCTCTTCTCTATCGTTTCTTTCTATTTCGTCTAGGCAAAAGGTTTCTATAAATTTTTCCTTTATTGCTTTTTTTTGCGACTCAAAATCTTTATTTTTATCAAAGGTGTGTTCGGGCTTAATATTATCTATTAAATAGTCGTGACAATCGTCACCCCTTATATTAAACATTTTATTCTCCTATCTTCTAAGACTTTCTCTAATTTCAATATTTTCCTTGGTTTGCTCTTCGCTAAGTTCGTTTGTCCAGTTCCAGGTTTTATAGTGATAACGCAAAACGTCGGTATGCGCTTCACAAGTTAAATTATGCGCAAATCTCCAACGTAAATTTTCCGGAATAAATTTATAACTCGTCATACTCTCGCAAAACTCTTCCCATCTTTGTTTCCAAGAGCCGTCTTTCATCGCTTCACTTCTTTCAAAGAGTTCTCTTAAGAGTTTTTCTTTCATTTGACCTTTAGAAACTTCAATTGCTTTTCCATCAACAACGTTTCCTGGAATAAACTCAACTTTAACTTTATCAGTAAATTCAGCCTTAACCAAAAGAAAGGTGTTCCACATTTCGTCGGCATCTTCTTCACAGAATACAAAGTTTCCTTGTCCATATAGAATATGTCCACCTTGGAACTCTTCGTAGCAACCTATACAATGAGTATGTTGGCACATAACTAGGTCAGCTCCGTGCTTAATCATTGATCGACACGCCTTAACTAGTCTTGGCGAAGGATATCTACTATATTCCTTGCCACCATGATACATAACCACTACAAAGTCTGCATTTTTCTTTGCTTCAACAATATCGTCATTAGTGTCGTATGGATCATACTCTCTACAACCTTCTCTATTATCAAGCGCAAATGTAAATTCGTGTTCACAAACTGCAATTACTGCAATTTTAATCTTTCCGTCAGTGATAATCATATCTTTTCTAGCGTCTTCAAGGTTTTCGCCTACGCCCGTATACTTAATTCCTGCAGCGTCTAAATATTTTAAGGTGTCATAATAACCAGGTCTACCAAAATCGTATAAGTGATTATTACTTAGTCCAACGTAATCAATACCTGCATCTTTTAATACTTCAGCAGTAGTAATCGGCATTTTAAGATTAGGACCATACTTTGCAATTTTGTGATCAGAATCGGTAATTGCGCACTCTAGGTTAACAACTGTTGCATCTGCATCTTTGATAACGTCGAGAAAATCATTAAAAATCTCTTTCGTTTTCTTTTCTGCAAACAATTGCATGCATTTATCGCCCTTACCAAATTCACCAGATATATCAGATCCAAATAATACTTTCATAATTTTCCTCTAATTATTTCTTTTCCCAAACTTTACTCAAATCAGGCTTAACGTATTCTTCTTCAATTAATTCGTTTGTCCAGTTCCAAGTTTTATAAACGTGTCTCCAAACGTCGCTATGTGCTTCACAATCAAGGTAATGCGAGAATAAGTCAACCATGTTTTCAGGAATAAATTTATACCATCCAACCGATTTACAGAAAGCGTCCCATCCGTCTTTCCAAGTTCCATCTTGTAATGATTTACTTCTCTCTTCTAATTCTTTAAGTATTCTTTCTTTTTCAGCGTCATTAGCAACGTCAATCGCCTTATCTTCAACAACGTTTCCAGGAATAAACTCAACTTTCAACTTGTCAGTAAATTCTGCTTTTACCAAAAGGAATGTGTTCCACATATCCGTTTTATCACTTTCACAGAATACAAAGTTTCCTTGACCATATAAAATATGTCCACCTTGGAACTCTTCGTAGCAACCTATACAGTGTGTATGTTGACATAAAACTAAATCAGCGCCGTGTTTAATCATTGAACGGCACGCCTTAATTAGTCTTGGTGACGGATATCTGCTATGTTCTTTTCCTCCATGATACATAACAACAACAAAATCAGCGTTTTTCTTTGCTTCGACAATATCGTCGTTCGTATCGTATGGGTCGTACTCTCTACAACCTTCTCTATTTTCTAAAGCGTAAGTGTATTCGTGTTCACAAACAGCAATAACCGCAACTTTAACTTTTCCATCGGTTAAAATCAAGTCCTTTCTAGCGTCTACAACGTTCTCACCAACGCCCGTATACTTAATTCCAGCAGCATCTAGATATTTTAAAGTGTCATAATAACCTGGTCTACCATAGTCGTACAAGTGGTTATTACTTATTCCAACATAATCAATGCCCGCTTCTTTAAGAACTTCGGCAGTAGTTATTGGCATTTTAAGATTTGGGCCAAATTTTTTAATTAAATGCTCCGAATCGGTCACAGCACACTCTAAGTTTACTATCGTAGCGTCTGCTTCCTTAAATAAATCTATGAATCCGTTAAAAATTTCTTTAGTTTTCTTTTGTGCAAAAAGTTCATAGTTCTCACTACCAACGTGTCCAGAAACGTCAGATCCAAATAAAATTTTCATTTTTTTCACCTCTTTTTTATTTATCTAAATAAACTTGCTTGTTTGTTCCGTAAAAAATATCATCTCTATTGGAAATAAACTTGCAAAATTCTTCAAATTCTTCCCACGGGCCGTAATAATCATCCATTTCGTAGGTGTGCCCCCAAATTGAAAAACAAATTGGTTTGTCAGTTTCAATTTCAACAAATTCTCTCGCTAATTCCATAAGTTTTTTATGGTCGGCATAATGCATAGTCATATCGAGCAATAATGGATTTTTAGGCAATTCAAAGTTAAAAGATTGCTTATTCGTTCTAGCATATTTTATTTCAGTATTGTTTTTAATTATCTCAGCCACTTCTTCGTTGCTATTAGTTCCACCACATGGATACGCCATTCCGACAATCTTTTGTCCCGTTAATTCTTCTAAAATCTCTTTATCTTGATTTACTTGAAAAATTATCGTTTCTTTATCTAAGGTTGTCAAATTGAAGTGTGTTATCGTATGCCCCGCAACTTCGTGATTTTTATAAATTTCTTTTATTTCACTAGGTAAAACGTGTGGCTTTTTAACCGTTTTTTTATAACAAGTTTTGCCAAACGTTTCAATAATCTCACCATCACCATCCTTAGCAAAAGATGTTCTTTCGCAGGTAAGACCTAAATAAGCAGAATTTAAATTAAACGTTCCTTTAAGATTATACTTATCTAAAATTTCAATGCATTTTTTGTCTTGCACAATACCATCATCAAAACTGAAAGTGACTGCTTTTTTCTTATTATTCCACATATAATCACCCCTAAAATCACTAATTAAAATAAACTATAACATCATACTCACTATTACCGAAAGGCAATACTGAATCCTTAAATTCTTTTCCATCTACAACAATCTTAAATTCGTTAGATTTAACGTATTTGATGTTATATATAGAGTTTCTATATTTTCTTTTTACTGATACGTTGTTCCACTCGCTTGGAAAACAAGGCTTAATCTTAAGTCCGTTAAAGGTAGGTATAACACCACACAAAAATTCAGTCAATCCACGATATAGCCACCCTGCTGTTCCCGTAATCCAAGAAGCAGGAGAATATCCAGGACGATATCTATTTTCAGGGCCAAAATACATATTAGTAATTGCGTACGGTTCAACCACCGAATTCTTATTTAATGGATTATCATATCTAATTTTTAGATAGGTTTGATAAGCCGTATCACCTTTTCCAAGCAAGCAATCTGCAACTATCTTAAAAGCAACGCCGTGGTTATATACAGAGCCATTTTCATAAGTACCTGGCATCATGTGAGTTATTCTACCAATGTGCTTGTTGCCCTTGGTATAAGACGGAGTGCATTGAACGTATCCAAAATCACAAACCAATCTCTTTTCAACTACTTCCATTAACTCGTTTAGTTTATCTTGGTCAAAAATACCAGCAAGAACAGCCCAAGATTGAGGATTTAAGAATATTTTTGCCTCTTCACTCTCGTCAGAGCCAATCTTTTCACCCACGTCGTTAATTCCGTATAAGAAGTGGTCACCCTCAAAGCCGTTTTTAATAATGCAATTTCTTAATTCTTCTCTCTTTTCGATATAAGAAGGAATTAAATCTTCCTTTCCATAGAGAGATAAAATTTCTTCAAATTCTTTAATTGCTTTATATGCAGCGATAGAAAGCCAAACGCTTTCGCCCTTTCCTTCTTTTCCGGCAGCATTAATACTATCGTTCCAGTCTCCACCATAGAATAAAACTAGCCCTCTTTCACCTCTTGCTGAAAGAATATAGTCAATTGATCTCTTAACGTGATCAAATACACTCGTAGTGTAATCAGTTCCCTTATAAGTAGGATATGAGAACGATCCGTCGTCATAAACACTCTTTTCCAAACTATTTCCCGGCAAGAATTGTAATTGCTCATCCAAAATAGATAGGTCACCCGATTCATAAAGGTAGGCTAGAATTGCAGAAGGAATCCAAATCGCTCCGTCATTATATGGATACAAATAGGTCGGCTCAAACATTCTAATAGGATTTCCGTTTTCGTAAACGTGCTTAAGAGCATACAATATTCTCTTTTTAGCAAGTGGTGGATCAAAAGAGGCAAAAGAAGTTATATCTTGCATAACGTCTCTAAAACCTTTACCCCACATTCTACCCCAAGTTTTACCAAATGATAATTGACGTTTTAACCAAATATTAACTTGTGAATTATAAATTTTGTCAGGAGAATCAACTTTGAAAGTTTCTAAGTAAGAGTTATTGTATTGTTCTTGGAAAATAAGTTCTTTTTCAAAATTTTCATTAGTGCAATATTGCGATAATTTTACGCAATCTTCTGTTGATTCGGCAACGCCACACATAAACACGTTTTCCCAAGTTTGACCTGGTTCTAAATCAAATCTAAATTGGAACACTCCCATGTAATCACTTACAAAGTCTATATCACTGCAAGAAAGTTTGTCATTCTCTAACGCTATTGGATTAGAAGAATCATTATAAGTTCCTATAAAGCCTGATTTTGTCGTATCATAAGCAAAAGCTTGCTTTTCTGCTTTATAATAAACATATTTATAAGGAGCGTCGTACTCGTATGCGTTATGACAAAAACAAATATAATTATTTTTTTCATCATAATACGCTTCGCCTTGCGCAGAGTGAACGGTTAAATTAGCCTTTGGAACAGTATTAATGAAAGAATCAAGTTCCTTTTTCTCCTTAGAAATATTAGTAATTTTAACCTTGCACATTGTCGCCTTATAGTCGTTAGGAACAAGAATAGTAAATTCCGTTCTAATACCTTTGTTTTCCGAGATAATGGTTTGATATCCTAGCCCAACGTGGCATTCAAAAAGATCAAAATTTTCCTTATTAAAATTTCTATTAGACGAAAAACTATATCCCGTTTTTCTATCCTTTATGTAAACGTTTCTCTCCCCAAGTTCAATATCACGCCACTTTCCATCTCTTAAACAAATACTATATCCGTTGCCGAATTGATTAACAACACAAACGGTATCTTCGGTCCACAAATAGTTGCTTTGAGGTTTAGCAGGATACATATCGGTAATTATAAACTCTCTTTTCGCATCGTCAAAATAGCCTTTAATCATTATTTCTCCTTCATTACACGTCAGTAATTTTTAAGATTTTATTCATAAGAATGATCTTGCAAATACATATCATACTTTTTCATATAAAATTATATCATTAAAAAACAATCAAATCAAT
>JAZONZ010000036.1:0-9080 GCA_045654765.1 Christensenellaceae bacterium | reverse complement strand
GCCTTATTTTTAATTAAAGAGTATAAGAATAAAAGTTTCTCACAAAAAATCCTTAATGATAAAGAGTATACTAAGGAATTAGATGAATTAACTAACGCTTTATCAAAATATAAATTTGATTTAGATTTTGCTTTGTCAAGTTTATATTTTAAAATGAATAATAGTGAAGAAAGGCAAATAATAGCCTATTTAACTATGAAAAAGACTATATTTTCTTATCAAAAATACTGTGAAGAAAATAATAAAGTAGTTACGTTTAGTGAACTTATAAATCGTTTTATTGCATCGCCAGCGCCACTTGTTAACCATTATATTTTAGATACTAAAAATTCACCAAACGAATTTAAAAAAGTTTCTCAATATCAAAAAATTACTGTTGCCGATACAAAAAAATTGATTGATTTTATAAACGAAAGTGCTGATGACGTTATTGAATTAAAACCATTTGATATTCCTCCTTTAAATGCGTCTACAAAAGTAAGTACTGATGATGCTGAAGAAGAGACGGCATCTACTTCAACTGCACAATCTTTTGATACGGATATTTTTTCTTCATTTAGAAAAGTGTCTGAAACTCCAGCGGTTGATACAACTACGTCAACTAAAAAAGTTTCACAATCACCAAAAGTTAACGAACATTTTTTAAGTAAATTGTTAAAGCAAACTAAACAAATGCAACAACAATTAAGAAGTGAAATTTTTGGTCAAGACTATGCTATAAAATCATTTATAACAGGTTATTTCCGTTCGGAAATTTTTGCTCAAATACATAAAAATAGAAATAAACCAAGAGCAACTTTCTTATTTGCGGGTGCGCCAGGCGTTGGTAAAACGTTCTTAGCCGAAAGCGTTGCTAAAATTTTAAATTTACCATATAAAAGATTTGATATGAGCGAATATGCCGATAAAGAAGCAAATATCGAATTTTGTGGTAGTGATAAAGTTTATAAAAATGGTAAAGCGGGTAACGTTACTGAATTCGTTGAAAAAAATCCTAAATGTGTATTATTGTTTGACGAAGTTGAAAAATGTCACCAAACGGTTACTTATTTATTCTTACAAATGCTTGATGCTGGTAGACTTAGAGATAACTTTACCGATAATGAAGTATCGTTTACTGATGCTATAATTATATTTACTACAAATGCCGGCAAACAACTTTACGAAAATAATGATATTCCCGTACTTGCTGACGTTTCAAGAAAAGTTATTTTACAAGCGTTAAGTGAAGATATTAACCCTGTAACGCAAGCGCCGTTATTCCCAAGAGCAATTTGTTCAAGGTTTGCTTCGGGTAATATCGTAGTATTTAATAATTTAAATACGATAGATTTAATTAAAATAATTAAAGGCGAACTTTACAAAAATGCAATAGCATTTAAAAAGCAATTTAAAACTGATATAATAATCGAGGAAGACGTTGCATCTATACTATTATTTGCCGAAGGTGGAAAAACCGATGCAAGAACAATAAAAAGCAGGGCAGGTGCTTTCTTTAACGATGAGTTATACGAATTACTTCGTTTAATTACACGAGATGATGAAGAAACTTCAATAAATGCACTCAAAAAGGTAAAAATTCAAGTTCAATTACCTAAAAATGATAAAGAAATTACGGAATTATTCGTTGATAGCGAAAAGCCTGAAGTTTTAGTATGTGCAAGTGAAGAAACCTTCAATTCATTAAGCGTTGTTAAAGGCATTAACTTTATAAGGGTTGATAATGTAAAAGACGCTGAAAAAATTCTTGATACGCATAGAATTACAATGGTATTAAGTGATATAATGTACGGTGGCGAATTTGAAGAAGTGTTAAACTTAGAAGATAGTTCATCACAAGGTAGAAAACTTATAACTCTTGTTAATGAAGAATACGATATTCCATTATATATCTTAGATAATAGTAAAAGAAAACTTACTGATGAAGAAATCTTCTCGTTTACTAAATATGGAATATATGGTGTGTTCTCTGATGAAAAATCTGAACATAAACAACCAATTAAAGATATTTTAGATGAATGTAAAGAGTGTTATAGGCAAAAATCTTTACAAAACTTATCTAAAGAGAATAAAGTAATAACTTATTCAACGTCACAACAAATATCTCAAAACGGCGAAGTTGCAACGATTAACTTATTTAATTTCAATGCTAAAATTGCCGTTGACGCAAAAGACTCTAATGCACTTTTATGCTCAACTGAAATGCCAAACGTAACGTTTGACGATATTATAGGTGCAAATGATGCTAAAGACGAATTAAAATACTTTATACAATATCTTAAAAAGCCATCTTTATTTATTAGTAAAGGTGTAAAACAGCCAAAAGGCGTATTATTATACGGACCTCCGGGAACAGGTAAAACAATGCTTGCTAAGGCAATGGCTAAAGAGGCAGGCGTTACGTTTATAGCCGCTGAGGGTAATGAATTTATTAAAAGATATTCTGGTGAAGGTCCTGAAAAAATTCACGAAATCTTCCGTTTAGCAAGAAAATACGCTCCTGCAATATTATTTATTGATGAAATTGACGTTATTGCTAAATCAAGAGATGGTGCTGAAAGTGTTTCAAGTGACGTTTTAACCGCGCTTTTAACCGAGTTAGATGGTTTTAAAGAAAATAAAAAACCTATATTCTTACTTGCTGCTACAAATTATAGTATAAATTCAACAACTAAGTGCTTAGACCCTGCAATAGTAAGGCGTTTTGATAGAAGTATAAACGTTGACTTACCTACAAAGGCTGAAAGAGAGCAGTATATTACAATGAAAATTAAAGGCAAGAAACTCTTTAAAGTATCTAAAACGCAAATTGAAAACATTTCTCAAAGAGCAATCGGTATGAGTTTGGCTGAACTTGAAGCGATTATTGAAATGTCTTTAAGAAACGCAATTAGACTTGAAAAAGATTTCATTGACGATGCTGATTTTGAAGAGGCGTTTGAATCTTATAATAACGGCGAAGTTAAAAAATGGGATTTAAAAACGTTAGAAAGAACGGCAAGGCACGAGGCTGGTCACGCCGTTGTATGTGCGGCTTGTGGCGAAATGCCTTCATATATAACAATCGTATCTCGTGGCGACTTTGGTGGCTATATGCAACACGCTAACGAAGAAGATAAATTTGGTTATACAAAAAAAGAATTGTTAGGTAAAATAGCAACTGCACTTGGCGGAAGAGCCGCCGAACTCGTTTACTATGGTAAAGATGATGGCTTAACTACGGGTGCGTCAGGTGACCTTCGTTCAGCAACGTACTATGCTAAAAATATTATATGCACTTACGGTATGAGTGAAGAATTTGGTTTAAGTACGTTGTATGGAGATGAAAATACGGCAGTTTACCCTGAACTTAGGTTAGAAGTAAACAAAATATTAAACGAGCAATTACAAGTAGCAATTAAAATTATTGAAGACAATAAGGCAAAAGTAGACAAACTTGTAAAAACTCTACTTGAAAAAAACAACTTAAAAGAAAACGAAATAAAAGAAATTTTAGGTTAAAAAATAAGCAAATAGTCTTTTGACTATTTGCTTGAAATGGAAAAGTACTCAAGTGGTTCAAGAGGCGTGACTCGAAATCTCGTAGGTCATTAATTTGATGCGTGGGTTCAAATCCCACCTTTTCCGCCAAGAGAGATTGTATTCTAATAACGGATACAATCTCTTTTATTTTTGTTATAAAGGCGTCGCTGGGATTGTTGTCCCTACTCAAATTGCAAAACGCAAATAATTTGACTTTTTCTTTGGTTAGTGATATAATAATAAAGCTCAACTAACTAAATAATTGAAACAAACTTTTTTGTTTTTTGGAGAAAAGGATATGAAAAAATTTATTAATTTGGTATGCTTAGTTTTTGTAATGTTTTTAATCTTTAGCAATATATCTTGTTCATCTTTAGTAGAACCCTTAAAATCCTTTGAGGTGACAAATGAGTATTTTTCAAGCCCCGTATTTGATAAATATTCTACCTATAGTGTAGGGGTAAATGGACATCCTAGTGAAGGATATAAATATTATATAAGAATTAAAACAAATTGTTCAGTTGATTTAGTTGAATATGAATGTGAAATTGAGTTTCATTCTAAAGAAGAAATTATTTTAGGCTCAGATTCTTGTAGTAAAGACGAAATAGGTAAGGAAATTACACTATCTTTTGAGGTGTCTCAATATATATATGAGAATATAGACCATATTAAAGCAAGTCAATTAGGGGTTTCAAATAAAAAACCTGAAACAGTTATGAATAATAATGTAAACGAAGATATTGGTAAAGAATTAATATTAATAGATAAAATTACATTAAACAATAGAAATTGCGCTATTGATTTGGGGCAAGAAATAATTCTTGATTATAGTGTCTCGCCAGTAAATTTCAATGAAGATTTAGAAATAATAGTAGAAAATAGCGATATAATTAGTTTAGAAAACAATAAAATAACGGGATTAAAAGAAGGGGTAACTAATATTATCATAAAACCAATAACAGATTCTAAAGGTTTAAAAGAAACTAAACTTAGCATTAAAGTAAATAAACCTTTTGATTATAATGAATTTATTTCTTATTATGAATCAAATATGGAAAGTTGTATTGTAAAAGTGCAAAAATCACATTATTCAACAACTTGGTGGGGTGGACAAAAATTAGTTGCATATAAAATGGGATACGGTGTAATTGTAAATTCTGAAGATAATGTCCATACGGTATATTCTCATTTGGATATTTTTGACACATCATACGAGGGAGAATGGACAGTTACAGACTCATCTGGTTATACATATACATTTGATTATTACACAAAATATACTGGCACAAAAATAATAAGGTTGAAGTTTAATTCTTCAAGAAAATATTACAATGCAAAAATTAGTGAAACTCCATTATTTGAAAATGATAATTTAGTATCTCCAGAAGGATATATTAATAAATACTCAAAATTAATATATGTTGATAGTGAAAGATTTGGACATAATATTAATTTCCTCTTACAAGCATCTGAAGACCCATCATTTAAAAAAAACACTTTATTAGGTATTCCTATATTTAATTCAAAATATGAAGTTGTTGGATTGCATGATAGTACAAGCAAGTCATATTCACTTCATATATTTAGTTAAATTATATTATTTGAATTATAAAATAATTAAAACATATTTAAGTCTAAAAAATTAGAATGCAATCACCACTTGCCCGCCACAAAAAATGGTTATACCTTTTGGTATACCCATTTTTTTGTTGTTAAGTATATAAAGGGATTTGAACGGGCAAGAACCACAAGCACAAAGTTCGTTTTTATTATTTGCTTGTGGGCAAACAGTGGACACCCACTGTTTGTTGCCCCGGCGTGATAGTAAACATAGTTTACGGAGCAAATCCCACCTTTTCCGCCAAGAAAATAGACCGTCAAAAACGGTCTATTTTTTGTTATTAGGTTGTTTTAAAAACCTTTCTTTATTTAGATTTTTTTGGTTTAAGCATAAGTTTAATAATAAAACATTGTAATCTATCAGGCAATACGTTTAATAGTTTAAGTAATGGATTAACGTTCTTTTTGTAAACGATTTTGTTGTTCTTACTTATAAGCGCTTTATAATAGAGTTTAGCGATTTTTTCCGGCGTTTTAGGGTTGCCCATAAACGTTTTAACAATTTTATAAAATTTATAACTTTGTTCTTTATAAAGGGTAGTATTGTTTGCTAATTCCTTAGTTTTTACAAGAGCGCCTTGAGAGAGCGAAGTGTTAAATGCTCCAGGTCGTATAGTTATAACTTTTTGACCTATAAGGTTAAGTTCTTGGCGTAGACCTTGTGCATAGGCGTCTAACGCTGTTTTAGTAACGTTGTATATAGCGTTAAACGGCATAGGTGATAAAGGTGCAACTTCACTAGTTGTTATAATAATTTTACCTTTACTATTAAGTAGATTATAGAAAGTTTTGTTAACTAAAATTGCGCCCATAAGGTTTATATCAAAAATATTTTTTAACTTATCGTCATCTATTTCAATAAAAGAATCTATAAAAAATATACCTGCAATATTTACTATAGCGTCCAAAACCACGTTATTTTTAGCAAGACTTTCGTAAATAGCGTTAAGTGAATCTTTATCCGTAATATCTGCTTTATAATAATTTACACCTTCAATATCGCAAGATTTTAAAACGTCTAAAGCGTAAACGTTAACACCTTTAGAAATATAATAATTTGTAACCGCTCGACCTATACCGCCAAGCGCACCCGTAATTAAAACGTTCATAATATCTCCTATTTTTTAATTATAATTTAAAAAGCAAAAAGTTGCAAGTATTTTATAAAGTTAGGCAAGATTTACTTTATAAAAACGTAGTTTCTATTAAACAATTAAATATGGCTTGAAATTATATAAAAAATATTGTATAATTGCTAAATGAGAGAGTTATACTTATTAGTATAATAATCAAGATAAACTTTTTTTGCTAAATTAAACTAATATATTAAAATTTTTGTAACATGGAGAGAAAATGGATAAAATTAAGGGCGCAATTTTTGATATGGACGGAACTTTAATAGATTCTTTAACTTTTTGGAACTATTTTTGGCGTAACCTTGGTAAAGATTTTTTTAATAATGAAAATTTTAGACCAGCCGAAGAAGTTGATAAAAAGTGTAGGACTTTTCGTTTAGAAGATTCAGCAAAATATATTCATAAAGTGTATAAAGTTGGTAAAGACGACAACGAGATAATTTTATATTTAACAAATTCTTTAAAAGATTATTATATAAATGAAGTTGACTTAAAAAGTGGAGCATACGAATTTTTAGAATATTTGTATAATAATAACGTAAAAATGGTTATTGCAACGGCAACGTCAAGACCATTAGTAGAAATTATTGTAAATAAACTTAAAATTGATAAATTTATAAGCAATATCTATACTTGTGACGAGGTTGGAATAGGTAAAGAAAGCCCTAAAATATTTTTACACACTTTAAAACAAATGAATTTAGACATAAAAGACGTAATTGTGTTTGAAGATTCATATTTGGCTATACAAAGTGCAAAAAGCGTAGGCTTTAAAGTTGTTGGTATTTACGATAAATATAACTTTTCACAAAACGAAATTAAAAAAATAGCAGATTATTATATTGATGATGGCAAAACCTTACTAAGTTTAATTTAAAAATGCTAACGGATAATTCCGTTAGCATTTTTTTTGTAGTTTAGTTATAATCTATATAAATCTTAAATCGCTTGTGTTAAATTCAAAGTAAATTGATTTTGATTTATCGTATACTCTTGAAAAAAATCTTTCAGTGTATCTACTTTTTATTTCATCAGGTAATAGGTTAGTAGTAATTATAAAGTGTTTGTTTTTCTTTAACCTTTCAGATATTAAAGAGTTTAAATACTCGCAAGTTATGTTATTGTATATAGGCTCAGTACCAAGGTCGTCAATAACAAGTAAATCAGAAGTAGATAAAATTTCAAAAAATAAACCTTTATCTTTATCATTTACGTGCATTTTTATAAAAATGTTATTTAATTCAGTTGAAGTTAAAAATATTGAATTATAGCCTTTTTGAGTGATTTTTTGAGAAATAACTTTAGATAAATACGTTTTTCCTGTACCGGTTTTACCACCTATAATAATATTGCTTAACTTAGTTTGAGGGAACTTTTCAATATATTGTTCGGTTTTTTTATAAAAACTTTCTAATCCTTTTGGTGGTTGTAGTTTGCTTAAATTGATAGGTTTATCTTCGGTAATGCCCAAACTTTTTAAAGTGAATTTCGTTAGGTTTTTCTTGTAACAAATACATCTATTTTCGCCGTCATAACCACTGTCTTTACACTTGTTGCACAAATAAGAAATTTTCGCATATTTTTCGAATTTATCTTTAATTTTATCAATTTTTCTATTCAATTCACCGACTTCTTTAATTAGTTCATTGCTGTTAATGTTATTAAACTTATTTTTTGCAATTTGAAGTTTTAAAGTTCCAAGTTTATTAGATAATTGAACGTATTCTTCATCATTATTTAATAGGCTATCGTAATAAGCCAAACTTGTTGTAGTTTGGCTTTTTAAAGTTAAGTAATATTCATCAAGTTGTTTTTTAATTTCTTCAACCATATCACACCTCAACGTTATCAGGATTATCAACTAAACTTTTTAACGTGTCATTGTCAATATTTCTTTGCCCTTTAAAATCAAATGATTTATCTTTAGTGTCTTTTTTCTTTTTACCTGTTGAACCGCTATCGTTAAAATATATTTCTTCTAAAAGTTTATCTAAACTTTTAACTGAAGCAGGTTTTCTATTCTCACACACTTCTAAAATAAATTTATCGGTAAAACCAAACTTTTGTATCCATTTAATGTACAAATTCAAGTCTTCAAAATCAGGTTTTTTAGTAAATTTAGCAATTTCAAACACTTTTTTAACTAAATTTAAAATAGTAAAGTAGTAATCTAATTCCTTTTCAACGCTTTCTTCCGTTAAAACGTTTCTACTAATGAAATCGTTTGCTACTTTTAATATGTATTTATATGAAATTTTTGGCCCTTTAATATCAACGCAAAATTTAACTATGATAAGTAATGCTTCCTTTTGCATATTACTTTCTTCTAAAAGTTGCATGTATACTCTATATTCAGAAGTAGGGATCATACGCTCGGGAACTAAAAGTTGTAATGATTTATTGAAATCTGCATATTTTTCACTATTTGAAGGAGCAACTTTAGAAATTGTTGTAGTTGTAGTAGGGTAGTAAGTAATAGAGAAAGGGTCTTTAGATAAAATTGAACACAAAGAAAATTCTTCTAAATATGTAAAATAATTTACAACTTCGTTTTCACTCATATTTAAAGAATTTGCAAACGTTTTTAAATTTATATCATACGGATTTTGACATAAGTATAAGCCGTAAAGGTAAACCTTTAAGGCATTTGCATCAAGTTCAGGTAAAATGTTAGTAATAAACACGTTATCAATTTGAGTTTTACCACTTGCTAAATATTCTTTTGAAAATGAACAAAACGACATATTACACCCTATATTATTTTTTTACTTGATTTATGTGCTTAAATATATTAAAATA
>JAZONZ010000035.1:0-4527 GCA_045654765.1 Christensenellaceae bacterium | reverse complement strand
AGAGTAAGTCAAATGCAATAATTTACCAAATAAAAAAATTAAAATATTTACGTTTGCTTTTTTTAAATAAATTATTGATTGTAAAAATATAGATAGTCCGCCAAAAGAAATTATACTCGTTGCAAGCGAAACTGATAGTTGTTTGTTTGGCGAAAGTGCTAAAAGTTGACTTCCTCTCGTGCATTCAACAAGTCCGTATAAAAAACCTTTTACTTGATTTATATCTACGTTTAAAGGTTTAAATATAAGGAAAAATAGTTTTTCTAACGGATAAAGTATATTAAAATCAATTAAAATATCTACTAAAACGTAACTAATTGAAATAAACCCACCTACGATTAAAACGGATATTATTGAAGAATACATACTCTCATAAAGTGGATTATCAACCTTAATTTTAGGTATATCTCGTATTTCTTTCGTGCTTGATTTTTTGTAAAATCTAAAAGTTAAACAACTTAGTATTGCCGATAATATATGTGAAGTTAATATTATAAAACCAAAAGTTTTATTTTCAAACATACAAATACCAACCGTTCCAACCATAAAAAGTGGACCGGAAGTTGAAGAAAGTATACTCATTTTAGTGGCTTCATCTTTATTTATTAAGTTGTTTTTATATAGTTCGTAAACTATCGTACTACCTACGGGATAGCCTGATAAAACACTCATAATAAAAGGATAAAAGCAAATTCCGTTAAGATTGAAAAGTCGTTTAGTTAAAGGATTAAAAACTTTTGAAAGTTTAGATAGGCTTGCCGTTTTTGTAAGTAACGCCGTTAAAAAGAAAAAGGGAAGTAACGAAGGTAATACGTTAACAGCCCAAAGTATAATACCTTTATAAGAACTTTTTAAATATTTTTCGGGAAAACTTATAAAAACAATCATAAAAAACAATAAAAAAATTATTATTAAAAGATATTTTATTTTATTAAAATTAGGTTTTAAAAAACTTATCATATTAAATTATATTTTTAAAAGAGAAAATTATGTATACACTTTTTGATACGATTAACAAAACTAAACAAGAAAACAATGCTCCGCTAGCCGAAAGAATGCGTCCTATATCTATAAGGGAGTTTTTAGGGCAGGCAGAAATTGCGGGTGACGGTAGTTTGCTAAGAAGAGCAATTAACTTAGATAGATTAGGAAGTTGCATTTTTTACGGACCACCAGGCACGGGTAAGACAACGCTTGCTAATATAATAGCAAATTCTACAAGTGGAAATTTTGCAAAACTAAACGCTGTTACAAGTGGCGTTAGTGACGTTAAAAAAGCAATAGAAAAAGCCGAAGACGATTTAAAACTCTACGGCAAAAAAACTTATTTATTGCTTGATGAGTGCCACCGTTTTAACAAAACTCAACAAGACTCTTTACTTCCCGCAATAGAAAAGGGAACTATTATTTTTATAGGCTCAACAACGGAAAATCCGTTTGTTAGTATGACACCCGCAATAGTTTCAAGGTGCAGGATTTTTGAGTTTAAAAAGTTATCAAAAGCAATAATTAAAAATGCACTTATAATAGCGTTAAAAGATGAAAAAAGAGGGCTTGGAAAGATAAATTGTGAAGTTTTAGACGAAGCGTTAGAACACATTGCAATAGTTAGTGACGGCGATTTAAGAACTGCTTATAACGCTTTAGAACTTGCAGTTTTAACAACGCCTTGTAATGAAGACGGCAAAGTTTTAGTTACTTTAAATGATGCCGAACAATCTATACAAAAAAAGGCTTTATCTATTGATGAAGACGCTTATTATCACTTGCTTAGCGCCTTTTGTAAAAGTTTAAGGGGTAGCGATAGTAATGCGGCGCTTTATTATAGCCAAAGGTTAATACAAGCGGGTTGCGACCCTTTGTTAATTGCTCGTAGATTAGTGGTTCACTCGGCTGAAGACGTTGGTTTGTCAGACCCTAATGCGTTAGTTATAGCAACTTCAAGTTTAACGGCGTTAAAAGAATTAGGTGTGCCGGAAGGCTTAATTCCTTTAAGTGAAGCAATTATTTACGTTTGCGAAACAACGAAATCTAATTCAGTAATAGTTGCATTAGATAAAGCGAAAGAAGACGTGTTAAATAATAAAGACGATAGTATTCCACCATATTTAATAAACCCCGCATATCGTGATGCAGAAGGTAAAAAGCAAAGTGCAAAATATAAATATCCGCACGATTACGGCGGATATTGTGAACAACAATATTTGCCTAATTCTTTAAAAGATAGAGTTTATTACACGCCTACGGACAATGGATTTGAAAAGGAAATAAAAGCAATTAGAGTGAAAAAAGGGAAAAAATAAACATATTATGTTTAAGTATTGACTTAAAAATAGTAATGTGTTAAAATAAAGTATAAATAATAATTACGTTATTAAGGAGTTATTATGCAAGAAAAAGAAACGAAAGGAATATCTTTCATAGAATTATGGGATGCTGTAAAAAAGAATATTATTTTTCTTATTCTAATAATGTTTGTTTGCAGTGCAATAGGTTTTACCTATGCGTTAGTTTTTAAAAGAACTACTTATACCGTTTCAACAACGGCGGTTGTTCAAGTTGATGCAATTGAAGGCGTTACAAATCCTACTGAACAAACAAAATATTCGTATTCAGTATATTTAGCAAAACAATGTAAAGCCATTTTAAAAAATAAAAATATGGCAAAAAGGGCTCAACTCGAAGGTATTAAAATTAACGTAGGCGCTCTTAACGTTGAATATGAAGACGAGCATTTTAATATTGAAATAACTTACCAAATATCTGGTAAAGGCGAAGAACCTAAAAAGCAATTAGTTGACTCTTTAAACGACTATTTAGACTATTGTGTAGCGTACGTTAACAACGTGGATAATGAAAACAATATTTGGAAAACTTTAGCAGGTAGAATTTACGTTGAAGATGCTATGGCTCAAAACGTTTCAACAAATACAGGCAAAACAACTACAATACTAATTTCTATCATAATAGGTTTAGTGTTATCAGTGTTGTTCGTTTTACTTGCTTATATTACAAACGATTCTGTTAAAACGAAAGAAGACGTTGAAGAAATTACAGGTTCATTTGTAATTGCATCTGTGTCTCTTAGTGCAAACTTTGAAAAAAAGGGGGAACAAGAAAATGTTTAGTAATTTGTTTTCTCGTAAAAAAGATAAAAGTCCAAAATATAGAGTTAATGACGTTCCTACTATCGTAACGGGGCAACAAGCGTCTATGTATAATAGGTTAAAAGATAATATTATCTATTTTAACGATAACGGCGAAAATAAAGTCTTTCAAATTGAGTCGTCAATAGCAGGCGAAGGAAAATCAACTGTAGTTGTAAATTTGGCGGCGTCATTAGCAAGGAATAATAAAAAAGTTTTAGTTGTTGACCTTGATTTTAGAAATCCTAAAATGCACAAGAGTTTTAAAGTTTTAAACACAAACGGTATTGCAGAGTATATGATTAACGAATGCGATATTGATAAACTTATTAAACACTCTGAATTTGGCGTAGACGTTGTAAATAGGGGTAAAACAACACAAAACCCATCAATAATTTTCACTTCTAAAAAGTTTAAAGAACTTATTGAAAAATTGCGTTCAATGTACGATATAATTTTATTTGACTGCGCTCCTATTTTACAAGTTTCTGAATATATGCACATTATAAAACACGCTGACGCCGTAATTATGGTTGTTGCCATAGATATGGTTAAAAAATCTCAACTTAAAGATGCCGTTGAGTTGTTAAAAGTTAGTGGAGCAAATATTTTTGGAACTGTTATGACTTTTGAAAAGGGTAAAAATATTCCATACTACAATAAGTATTACTACGGAAAAAGATATGGAAATTATGACGTGGAGAGATAACTAATGATAGATATTCACACTCATATTCTACCTAATATTGATGATGGTTGTGAAAGTTTAGAAGAAGCCGTGGAACTATTAAAAGAGGAATATAAATACGGAGTAAAAAAAGTAATTTTAACACCTCATTATAGAAAAAACGAATTTGACTATACTAAACAAAATATAATAGATAAATTTAATAACTTTGTTTCACAAGTAAAAGATATTAGTGAAATCCCATCGTTGTATTTAGGACAGGAAATATTTTGCGAAAGCGATATTTATAATAAAATAGAGTCTAATAAAATTGTTACTTTAAATAATTCTAAGGCGATTTTAATAGAATTTAGCACCGTTGATGATTATGATATTGCTGATTTTGTATATAACATTAGAGCAATGGGCTATATTCCTATAGTAGCGCATATAGAAAGATATAAATATCTTAACGAAGATAAAATTGCCAACATAAAAAATGATGGAGGACTTATTCAAGTTAACGCAGAAACTCTAATAGGCATTAGAGGTTTAAGTGCCAAAAAATACGCATTAAAACTTATTAAACTTGGGCTTGTTGATTTTATTTCAAGCGATATGCATTACGGAAGAATAAACACCATTAAAAAGGCTTATAAGATAGTTAAGCATAAATTTGGCAGTAAAAAGGCTGAAGAATTATTTAATTTAAAC
>JAZONZ010000034.1:0-17079 GCA_045654765.1 Christensenellaceae bacterium | reverse complement strand
TTTTTTATTAAAAATTATATTTTTATAAATATAAACTTAATTGACTTAATAGTTTTAATATGTTAAAATAATCTAAATTAGCAAAATTTAAAATTCTAAAAAGTCGTAGAGGTTTTATTATGGTAAAGTTTGATGAAATGATTTTTAATTCAGCATCATTTGGGCCTTTAAATCCTATGCCGGATATTAAAAACTCTAAGTATATACACTCTGGTTTTGAATTTACTAAAAATTTATCTAAAGATGAAACTAAATATTTGGGGTTTGGTATGATAGATACTTTAATTCCGTATAAAGTTCAAGACGAGTACGATAGAAATATTAAACCTACTAAATATAAAGTAATTATTTTAGAAAACGAGTATTTAAGGGCTACTTTCTTACCTGAATTTGGTGGAAAATTAAACTCTTTGTATGATAAAGAACATAAAAGAGAATTACTTTACGTTAATTCAGTAATTCAACCTTGCAATTTTGCTTTAAGAAACGCTTGGCTATCTGGCGGTGTTGAATTTAATATGGGTATTAAAGGGCATAACCCTTTTACTTGTTCAAATATGTTTACTGAACTTATAGGAGATAATGCCGTTAGATTTTATGAGTTTGAAAGAATAAGGGGGTTATCGTATAGTTTTACGGCAATTTTGCCAAAAGGTAGTAAAACCTTATACGTTCGCCCTCGAATTGAAAATACGTCAAACGTATCACGCCTAACGTACTGGTGGAGTAATATTGCTTTTCCTGAAACAAAAGATACTCGTGTTATCGTTCCAGCAAATAAAGCAATACACGCTCTTTATAGGGAAAATCATTACACTATTGATAAAATAGATATCCCTTACGTAGACGGAGTTGATACAAGTTATTCTTTGAACGTTGAAAATTCTACCGATTATTTTTATAGAATTCCAGACGAGTCACGCAAATGGATAGTTGCTTGTGATAAAAATGGCGATGGTTTATTCCATTATTCAAATAATTTCTTAAAAACTCGTAAATTATTCCTTTGGGGCAAGAGAAAGGGTGGAAGACACTGGAACGAATTTTTATCGGTTAAAGGCGAAGCGTACGTTGAAATACAAGCGGGTATAATGAATACTCAACTTGAACATATTCCTATGCCTCCTAACACCGTTTGGGAGTGGACGGAAGGATACACTTACATTGATGGAAGTAATCAAAAACTACACGGCGACTTTAATGATGCTATTCGTGAAGTTGATGAATATTTTAATGATAAAATAAATAGTGGTGAAACTATTGCGCCTGAAAACTTTGATAGTTTAAAAGTTGAAGGGGAAAGAAAACTTGTATTTAACGGCAGTAACTGGGGCGCTATTGAAAATTTAGCACGTGAAATGCAAGGTCAAAACGCCGTGGATAGTTTAGTAAATTATCCATTACAAGTTGATGATGAAAGTAGTGACTTTTTACATTTATTACAAAAAGGTTATTTGCCGTACCACAACGTAAACGAAGTTCCAAAAGCATATATTAATAGCGAGTTTTATAGAGATTTAATGGTTAAATCTCTTGAAAGTAAAGAAGGCGACCACTGGTTTACGTATCTTCAACTTGCAATTACGGAATACGCTCTAAGTAATAAAGAAAAAGCAAAAGAGTATTTTGAAAAGTCTATTGAGAAACAGCCTTCGCTATGGGCTTATAGAAATTTAGGCTTTATTTATCTTAACGAGTTAAATGACGTTGATAACGCACTTAAATGTTTTGATAATGCTTATAAAACCGATATAGGTAAAACAACGTATTCTTTTATAAAAGAGTATATGCAAGTGTTAATAAATAACGACCAAGATAAAAGGTGCTATGAAATTTATCACGAACTAAGTAATGAAATAAAAGATAGGGCAAGAATAAAATTGATATACGGATATAGTTTAGTTCACCTAAATTGTCCTGAAAAAGCAAAAGAAATTATCACACCAGATTTCGTTTTACCAGACGTTAAAGAGGGCGAACTTTCACTATCTAAATTATGGGAAGACACTTATACTTTATTAGTTATGAAAAAGACTAATTTAAGTTACGAAGAGGCTAAAAAATAGCCTTAAAAGAAAATCCTGTTCCATACGAACTTGATTTTAGAATGCACGATTAAAAAAATAAATATTTGTGAGGAATATTATGAAAAATACAGTAATTATCAATGAAAAAGACAATGTAGGTATTAGCCTTGTAGAAAACGGCAACATACCAGCGGGACACAAGTTTGCGCTTAAAGACATCAAAAAGGGTGAATTTGTTATCAAGTACGGACAAATAATAGGTAGAGCAAGTGAAGATATTAAAAAAGGCGACTGGGTTCATACTCATAACGTAAAATCTCACTTAGATGAAAAGTTTGAATATTATTACGAGCCTGAAATAGTTGAAGTTGAAAAGAAAAAAGGCACTTTCAAAGGCTTTAAACGTAAACAAGGTAGAGCAGGTATTAGAAATGAGATTTACATAATTCCAACGGTAGGTTGTGTAAATAATACTTGTATTCGTATTGAAAAATTAGCACAAAAATTTGTTAAAGGTTCAATTGACGGTATTTTTACTTTATCGCATCAATTCGGCTGTTCACAACTTGGCGAAGATAATGAAAACATTAAAAAATTATTATGTTCAATCGCACTTAATCCTAACGCTACTTACGTATTGTTCGTTGGTCTTGGTTGCGAAAACAACGGTATGGACGGCATTAAAGAATATTTAGCACCATTTAAGAGAGATAATATCGAATATTATAACTGTCAAGACGTTGAAGATGATATTCAATACGGTCTTGATATTATAGAAAAATTTGCTGATAAGGCTAAAGATTTAGTTAGAGAAGATATTGATATGAGTGAACTTTGTATCGGTCTTAAATGCGGTGGTAGTGACGGTTATTCTGGTCTTACTGCTAACCCACTCGTTGGTAGAATTAGCGATAGAATCGTATCTTACGGTGGCTCGGCAATTTTAACTGAAGTTCCTGAAATGTTTGGCGCTGAACAACTTTTAATGAATAAGTGTGAAAGTAAAGAAATTTTTGAAAGATATAAAGATATGATTGAAGCGTTTAAATATTTCTACACTTCACAAGGATTCCCTGTATATGAAAATCCAAGCCCAGGCAATAAGAAAGGTGGTATTACTACTTTGGAAGAAAAATCTCTTGGTTGCGTTGAAAAAGCAGGTTCAACTAAGATTGTTGACGTTTTAGGCTATGGCGAAACTTTAAATAAAACGGGTGTTACTGCGCTTAACGCTCCAGGTAACGACCTTATTGCATCTACCGCACTTGCTGGTGCTGGTTGTCAAATCGTATTATTTACAACAGGTAGGGGAACTCCGTTTTCAACTTTCGTTCCAACTATGAAAATTTCTACGAATACTCGTCTTGCTGAGTTTAAAAATAATTGGATAGACTTTAACGCTTACACTATGGATGAAGACGGTTTATTTGATTTGCTTATTAAAACCGTAAACGGCGAATACAAATGCAAGAGCGAAGACGTAAGAGAGATTGCCTTCTATAAAACCGGCGTTACTTTATGATAAACGTAAAAAAGGTAAAATTAACTAAAAAAGAAATTCTTGATGAAATTAAAGGCTACTTTTTCATGGTTTTAGCATGTGTAGCCTATGGTGCAAGTACTTCGTTATTTTTAGAGCCTAACGGAATAGTTACAGGCGGTATTACTGGTTTGTCTATTTTAATAAACTTAGTGTTTAATACGCCTATAACTATCGGTAGTTTAATTATAATTTTAAATTTACCCATATTACTTTTTGCAGTTAAGTCGCAAGGTATTAAATTTGTATTGCGTTGCTTAATTACTATCGTTACGTTGGGTATTATAACTGACGTTATTGAAATTTTAAATATTAAATTTAACGGTTATGAAACAGGCTTTAATATGCCTCTTACTAACGATAAAGTGCTCGCTTCACTTTATGGTGGAATATTTCAAGGTATAGGAATAGGTTTGTTCGTTAAATATCAATTTTCAAGCGGAGGAACGGAATTACTTGCAAGGTTAGTTTCAAAGGCAACGAAAGGCATTAGTATTCCAGTATTGCTTGGCTTAATTGATGGAATAATCGTTATTTTAGGTACTTTCGCAACGAATATTGAAAATATGCTTCACGCACTTATAGTTGTGTTCGTTAGCACAAAATTATCAGAAATAATATTGATGGGTTTAGAAAAATCTAAACTTTGTATTATTATAACTAATAAGGGTGAAGAAATAGCAAAAGCCTTGATTGAAAAAGGTCCTCGTGGTGTAACTAAACTTAATGGCGAAGGTATGTACTCGCACCAAAATCACGACGTTTTAATGACTTGTGTTAAAAATAGTGAATTAACAAAAGTCAAAAAAATAGTAAACTCAGTAGACCCAACTTCTTTCGTTATTATTAACGAATCGGCTGAAGTTCGTGGGTTAGGATTTAAATCGCTTAACGAAATTGATAAATAGTATAAATGGAGAGTTATTATGAGTTATATTAAAGATAATTTTTTACTTAAAAATAAAACTGCTGAAAAACTATATTTTGAACATGCAAGCAAAATGCCTATATTTGATTATCACTGTCATTTACCAGAAAAACAAATATTAGAAAATAAACAATTTAACGACGTTTTTGAAATTTGGCTTGCCGGCGACCATTACAAATGGCGTTTAATGAGAAACTATGGTGTTAATGAAGAATATATCACGGGCACTAAATCAAATAAAGAAAAGTTTATTAAATATTGTGAAACGCTTGCAACGGCATTTGGCAATCCGCTTTATCACTGGTCACAAGTTGAACTTAAAGAGTTTTTTAATTGCGAACTTGAAATAAACGGAGAAAACGCTGAAACTATTTGGAACTGGTGTAACGATTATATTGCTCTTAACAAAATTACGCCACAAAGTTTAATAGAAAAATCTAACGTTTCAATACTTTTCACAACTAACGAAATTTTTGATGATTTATCTACTTTTGAAGAAATTGCTAAAAAAGACTATAAGTTTAGGGTAATTCCTGCATTTAGAGCAGATAAAATAATGAACTTAGAAGCAAAAGGCTACAAGGGATTTATTGAAAAGTTAGAAGATTTAACTCATAAAATTAACAATATTGAAGACTTAGAAAAGGCAATTGAAATAAGATTGCAAGAATTTATTAAAGTTGGTACGAAAGCAAGTGATATAGCCCTTGAAAAAGCCTATATAGTTACAACGAAAGAGCAAGCGGACGAAGTATTTAAAAAGGCTATTTTAGGTAATGGTGTAACGCAATGTGAAAGCGAAGTATTTAAAGGCTATTTAACTTACTTTTTAATGAAACTTTACGCTAAGTACGATATTAGAACGGAAGTTCACGTAGGCGCTATGAGAAATAACAACTCTGTAATGTTAGAAAAGTTAGGCTTAGATACCGGTTTTGATAGTATTAGTGCAACGAATTCTATTACGGAATTATCTCGTTTATTTGATAGACTTAATAATGAAAAATCACTTCCTAAAACAATTTTATTCAACTTAAACCCTAAAATGAATACGGAAATGATGACTTTACTTGGTTGTTTCCAAGACGATAGTGCAAAAGGTAAAATTCAATATGGTCCTGCATGGTGGTTTTTAGATAATAAGGTTGGTATGGAAAAACACCTTAAAGACTTAACTGCAACGGGACATATAGGTGCATTTATCGGTATGCTTACTGATAGTCGTTCACTTTTATCATATCCACGCCACCATTATTTTAGAAGAATTTTATGTTCATACTTTGGTGAAATGATTGAAAATGGTGAAATGACGCAAAATATGGAACTCGTAGGCAAAGTTGTTGAAGATATTTCATATAACAACGCAATAAATTATTTTAACGTTTAAACTTTAAAAAGTGGTAAACTAATGTTTTGTTTGCCACTTTTTTATAGGAGAATTTTATGAAAAATGCTATTATTAAGGAATTGAAAATGGTAGGCATAACTCTCGTTGCCGCAGTAGTTTCAGCAATAGGGTTATGGGTGTTTGTTTTTCCGTTTGATTTTGCACCAAGTGGCATCGATGGAGTTACCGTTATCTTGCAAGAAATTACAGGGTTAAACGCAGGTTATTTTAATCTTGTTATAAACGCAATACTATTAGTTGTTGCTTGGTTTTGTATTAAAAAAAGGTTTGTGGTTTACACTTTTATATTTACCACTTCTTCATCACTTTTGTGTATTTTATTCGAAGTATTACGTTTTTATCAATATAGTGGAGAAAGCGTTGTAGCAACGTTATTTGCTGGTATTTTAGCCGGTGTTTGTACTTCTATGATGCTTAAAATATCTGCTTCGAGTGGTGGTGTTGATATAATAGCAACAATGATTCAAAAGAAAAATAAACATATAAACATAGAAAGAATTATAAGTATAATTTGCTACGTAATTGTAGCATCGTCTATTTTTGTTTTTAAAGATTTAAACTGCGTACTTTTATCAATAATTCAAGTTTTTGCTTTTGAAGTTACTTCAAGAATGCTTTTGAAAGATACGAGAAACGCAATAGAAGTTAAAATCGTTTGTGATGAAATAGATAAACTTAAAGAAGATATTTTAATAAAATTAAATCACACAGCAACCGTGGTTAAAAGTGAAGGCTTATATTCTCAAAACGAAAAACAATTTGTATTTGTGGTTATAAACGTACGCCAACTTAAAGATTTGCTTAACATATTGAAAAATTATCCTAATAGTTTCGTGTATTATAGTGACGTAATGGGTGTTCACGGTTATTTTGAAAGGTGATATAGTGATAAATGACGTTTTAAATAAAGAAAATTTTCACTCTTTCGTAATGATGGGGCAGTCGAATATGGCAGGCAGGGGCGAGTTTGATGAAGTTAAAAGAATAGCAAATCCGTCTTGCTATACGTTTAGAATGGCGTCTTGGCAATTTATGAGTGAGCCTATAAACGTTGATAGAGACGTCTTTAAAAAAACCTTCCATAGTGGGATTAGTTTAGGCGCGTCATTTTTAGATGATTATAATAAGTTTTATAAAATTGACGTTGGCGTTATTCCTTGCGCTAACGGAGATACTTGTATTGATATGTGGGCGGAAGGCGAAACTCTTTTCGACCACGCCGTAATGCAAACTAAACTTGCAAGCAGAACTTCAACGCTAAAGGGAGTGCTGTGGCATCAAGGCGAGAGCGATAGCGTAAAAGTAGATGATATTAACGCTTACTTTACTAAATTTGAAAAAATGGTTACTGCGTTTAGAAAACAAGTTGGAAATGTCGATTTACCATTTTTTATAGGTGAAATTTCTACAAATATTACTCCAAAGTGGAATATTCCAAAAGAAAATGCCGAGTTGTTTAATAGTAAGTTAAAAGAAATAACGCAAAAAATACCAAACGTATATTTAGTTGAAGCAAGTGATTTACCGCTTCAAAGTGACGGAATACATTTTTGTTCAAAGTCGTTAAGAGTATTAGGTAGTAGATATTTTGAAGCGTATAAACAATATTACGAAAATAAATAGAAAATCCAAGTGCAAAATAAATTTATAAGCAACTTACAACAATAAAAAAGAGAGAACTTAGCAAACTGCTATGTTCTCTCTTTTTATATTAGTTAAGTTATTGATGTCAATAATGTAAGAATATTATTCGTCTTTCTTTTTAAGGGTGTAACTTGATGAAGACGAAACGTCTCCCCAGCCTCCAATACTCTCAACACCTCGACCACCAGCATAACTAGTGCCGTTTTCAATCAAGAATACACGGCTATGAGAATAAAAGCCAATGACCTTTCCGTTTAGCAAAATGCTATTCTCTGGAGTGATGGCAATATTTTCATCTCCAAAGTTCCATGCATCAATACCACCGTCATTATCGGCGTGGCTTTCAAAATCCCACTCGTATAGAATATAGTATTTATCATAAAGCGCTTCTTTTTTAAGTAACGCTTCCTCCGTGGCGGATAGTTCCACCTCGTAAAACGCCTTATCATCAATTTTAAAAATAGGGTCTTGTGTACTCAATATCATTTGCTTATATGCTTTCACTTTGTATACCTCCTATTTACATAGTTATTATATCGCACTAAAAATCAATAGTCAATAGCATTTTCCATAGATAATTTAACTACGACAATTTAGTTTTAGTGTTTTGAGTTAAAGAAAACGTAATAAAAGCACTTGGCTTTTAAATATTAAGGGTTTATTAGTTTAAATGTTTTGTAAAAAAACTTTCTAATGCGTTTGTTAGCATTTCTTGTTCTTCTATAAAACTTGTGCCGTGACCAGCGTTATCTACTAAAAATAATTGCTTTTCGCTTGAACATACCATATATCCGCTTTCCGTCATAGTACACGGCACAAAGTCATCACTTTTGCCATGAACGAATATTATAGGTACTTTTGCATTTTTTAAAGTTTGTAAAATATTGCACTCTTTTAAATGAAATTTTCCAAGTAACCTACACCAAAAATCAATACCAAAAAGTAAAAAACTTCCGTCAAAACCAAGTCTATCTTTTATAACTTTTTTAATTATATCATAAGGCGAAGTGTAGCCACTATCAGCAGTCATACCCTTAACGTTATTAGGTAAATTTTTATCAATAGCGTACATTACCGTGCTTGCTCCCATTGATATTCCGCTAACGAAAACGGGAATTTCGCCATATATTGAATTGTGGTACGATATTGCGCTTAATAAGTCTTTATGTTCGTTTATTCCAAAAGTTATATACTTGCCTTGTGATTTTTCAGTTGCCCTTGCGTGATACATTAAAATATTAAAACCAAGGGCTTTATACAATTTTAAAGCAACGCCAAAATCACTTACAAAATTTCCCCTATAACCATGAACTAAAATTATAGTTCCTTTAGCGTTTTCAGTCTTTATAAATTTGCCGTATAAGGTTAAATTATCAAAAGTTTTAAAACTTATTTCAGTAGCATTATTATCTTCTACCCATTTAAACATTATAGGCATATTGTCGGCAAAATCTTCCCAGTAAGTGCCTTTTAATGCCTGTTTATCTAACCAGTTTAACGGCTTTCTTCTTGCAAAAATATATCTAAAAATGAAAAAGCAAGTTACAAAATATATAATTATTAAAGATAAAATTACGTAAAGAAATATTAGCATTATATCACCATAAAATATGAGTATATTTTTATTATAGCACTTTTAAAAATAATATCAATAATTTTTCAAAATTAAATTTAAAACCTTTAAATTAAGACAAAAATTTATATTAAATAATCTAACTATAAGTCGTTTTTTTTGTTTAAAAATTTTTTAATTTTTTATTGTTGACTATAAAGTGTTTTAGTTGTATACTAAAAAGAAAAGGTTGTGTTTTAAGGAGCGTTATGATTGATTTTTTTGCAAAAATTTGGCGTCTATTAAAAATGGTTGCGGTGGTAATTCCTATATTTATCTTTATCGTATTTTTTGATGGTTTTTTTGATGGTTTTTTAACGCCAACAATAGGTGTAGCAGTGTTTTTGTCGTTAGCAGTTGCCATAATCAATTGGATAGCCGTTGACTTTTTGAATTTTAGTTTTATGAAAAACGTGCTCGGTAGATTTTTTAGAAGGTCTTTTTATTTTATAGCGTGGATTGTTGCAGCGTTTTTACAAATAGGGGTATTATCGAGTATTGAGGGTAACGGATTTGCAAGCAATCTTAAACTTTTTTCAGGAAATAGCGTTATAGCCGATGCGTTTATTTTAATAGGCGCATTTGCTCCGCACGTTATAATGTACTTTAATTACGCCGTGAGTTTAAGTGAATTTCCTGAAGATTCAAACTTATGGTATTCAGTGCCCGCATCGTTAATGTTTGGTGGAATTATAGGTTTAGCAGTTGCGATAATATATACTATTATTCCAGGGCTTGAAAACGTTGCTATGTGGTTAATTCCACTTATATCAAACGGTGCAATTATAATTCTTATGATAGTTAAAAGAGCGTTACCATTTACCGACATGTATGAGTCGAAATTTAACGACTATTTTTAATGGTTGATATCTAATTTAATAATTTAAAAACAGCATTTAAAAGCATCATAAAAGAGCGTCAATTTTGAAAATTGACGCTCTTTTTCGTCTAAAAAAAGCCAAAATTAGACAAACCCCTTAAATATAGATAATTATAATATAAATATTATGTATTGACAGAAATGAAAAAATGATATATAATGTGTTAGCGGGATTATATATATTTTGATATATATATAAATTTCTTCAAATTTAAGTGTTACAATTTGGAGTATTTTTGGCGAGATATAATAAGCGGCTAACAAATTTGTAAAATAAATGACGTGGAAGGTAATTATAATATGTTCATTGATTTAATTTACATTACAAATAGCGCAGAGACTGCTTTAATAGCACAGCAAAACGGAGTAAAATTCATAATGGTTGATTTAGAAAGAATAGGTAAAGAAGACCGTCAAAAAGGTAGAGATACTGTTATATCTAATCATTCTATTTCTGACGTTGAAAAAATATCTAAAGTATTAACAAAATCTAAAACACTTGTAAGAATAAATCCTTGGTATGAAGGTTCTTATGACGAAATTGAAAAAGTTATCGAGGCTGGAGCAGATAGCATTATGCTTCCTATGTGGAAAAATCCAAGAGAAGTTGATTTATTTTTAAAGGCCGTTAACAAAAGGACGAGTACAGTGCTATTGCTTGAAACCAAAGAGGCGGTTGAATGTATTGACGAAGTTTTGAATAACGATTTGATTGATGAAATTCATATCGGGTTAAACGACTTGCACTTAAGTTACGGCTTAACTTTTATGTTTGAATTGCTATCTAATGGTGTGGTTGAAGACTTATGTAACAAATTCAAGCAAAAAGGAATTGTTTATGGTTTTGGTGGAATAGCAAGAATTAACGAAGGGTTATTGCCAGCTGAACATATAATTATGGAACATCATAGATTATGTTCTACTAGGACTATATTATCGAGAACTTTTTGTAATTTAAAAGAAATAGGAAATCTTGCTGACGTAGAAAAAATATTTAGCGAAAATATTAAGAAAATTCGAGCGTATGAAGAATTGTTGTCTAAAAAGGATGAGAAAGAATTTTTAGAAAACAAAAAATACCTTAAATATAGGGTAAATCAAGTGGTTGAAATTATCAAGGAGAAAAAGAAGCTATGTATTTAGCAATACGAAGATGGATAGATGCACTAATATCTATAATCTTACTTTTAATATTATTTCCTATCCTTTTGATAATATCGCTAGCAATTGTGATAGATTCAAAAGGCGGAGTAGTTTTCAAACAATTAAGAATAGGCAAAAACGGCAAACATTATTACATGTATAAATTTAGGACTATGCTACCGAACTCTCAAAACACAGGTTCGGGAGTTTATACTTTTAAGGGAGATAGTAGGGTTACAAAGGTTGGCAGATTTCTTAGAAAAACAAGTTTAGATGAGTTATTGCAACTTTGGAACGTTATAAAAGGTGATATGGCTTTGATAGGTCCACGTTCTCCGGTCGTTGGTCATTTTCCAGAATATGAAACTTTAAACGAGCAGTATAAAAGAAGGTTTAGTGTTTTGCCAGGCATAACTGGTTTAGCTCAAGTAAAAGGTCGTAATGAATTATTGTGGGATGAAAAAGTGAAATATGATAACGAATACATAGATAAGGTCAAAAAATACGGTCTTTTTTACGATATTAAGATATTATTTTTAACGGTTGTTAGAATTTTCAGTATGAAGAGTACTGAGGAAACTCAAGAAAATATGTTAAAAAACGAAGAAATGAAAAAAAACAATACTAGTAGTGACTGTGATAGTGAAATTAAAGGTGATTAAATTTACAAAACGGGAGATGTACAAAATGAAATCAAATGTAAACGAAAGATTTATTTGGTATAAAGGTGAGTTAATTAAAGTTAACGAAGCAAAGGTAAATATACTTTCGCCTTCGACACAATTTGGTTTAAACGTTTTTGAAGGAATACCTTGCTACTGGAATGAAGATGAAAAACAATTATATGCGTTTCGCCTTGACGACCACTACAATCGTTTACAACGTTCAGCAAAATTACTTCAAATAGATTGTCCTTACACTAAAAAGGAATTAAAAAAGGCGTTGGTTGATGCGGTGAAAGCCAACGATTATCGTGAAAACATTTCTGTTCGCCAAACTCTATTCGTGGACGGATTTGGTTCGTGGGGAGCAGAAGGTCCCGTTGAAATGTTTGTTGCGCCTATTCCAAGAAAAAATACGAGTGCAGAATACAATAAAAGTGGATTAAATTGTTGTGTGACTTCGTGGGTAAGAATATCTGAAAATGCATTATCGCCAAGAATAAAATGTGGTGCTAATTATATTAACAGCCGTGTAGGTCAAAGAGAAGCTCTTCGCAACGGTTACGATACTTGTATTTTTTTAAATGACGTAGGCAAGGTGGCTGAAGCCCCAGGTTCTTGCTTATTTATCGTAGTTGAAGATAAATTGATAACCCCTGCATTGACTGATGGCGTACTGGCGAGTATTACGAGAGATAGTATTATAGAGTTGGCTAAAAAGTTAAACGTATCTGTTGTGGAAAGGTCTATTGATAGAACGGAATTATATACATGTAACGAAGCGTTTTTATGTGGTTCTGCTATGGGTATTACACCTATCGTTTCGATAGACAAGTATGTTATCGGTAACGGCGATAAGGGAAGGCTAACTTCTATAATAAGTGAAAAATATTTAAACACAGTTATAGGTAAAGAAGAAGATTTCAAACATTGGTGTAGTCCTATTTATGGAGATGAAAAGTAATGAAAATTACGTTTATAACAGGTCATTTATGCAAAGAAAGACATGCTTTATTAAATGAATTAGCGTGTGATTTAGGTGAGTATGGTGCTGACGTAACCGTGTTAACTGGTTACCCTTCAAGAAGAATATCTAAAGAAGTTAGAGATTATTATTTGAATAACCCTGTTGAGCAAATCGCTAAAAACGTTGTTGTTAGAAGAATAGGTTCTAAGAAGGGCGAGGGCAAAGGATTATTTATAAGAATGATTAAATATTTATTACTTACCCGTAGGCTGTATAAGGAAGCTTTAAAAACCCCTACTGACGTTTATTATTTATACAGTTCCCCTCCATTTTTAGGTTATATTGGTTGTAAATTAAATAAAAAAGCACCAACGGTGTATAACGCTCAAGATTTATTTCCAGAAACCTTAGTGTATATTAAGCACGTTAGTAATAATAATTTGGCAATTAAATGGTTTAGGAATAAAGAAAGAAAAGTTTATCAAAAAAACTCTCGTATTATAACAATTTCTCACGATATGAAAAAAACGATAGCAGGCGTAGGAGTTAGTGAAGACAAGATAGACGTTATTTACAATTGGGCAGACGTCGACTCTTTGCATTATGTTGCAAAAAAAGACAATAAACTTATAGATGAATTAGGAATTGATAAGCAAAAATTTATTATTTCATATGCTGGTGATATAGGTTTATTTCAAGGCTGGGACATTATTTTGGAAGCGGCTGAAATATTACAAAAAGAAAATCCTAACGTTTTATTTGCTATTATAGGTAGCGGGTCTTACAAAGAACAATTGTTAAAGACCATTGAGAAAAAGCAACTTAAAAATATTCAAGTATTCCCATTGCAATCAGCAAGTAGGCTTTCTGAAATATATTGCATAGGTGATATTGAATTAGTGCCTATTGAAAAGGGAATTACAAAAATAGCCCTTCCTTCAAAAACAGGGGTTATAATGTCTTGTTCAAAACCAGTACTTGCTTTGGTTGATGAGAATAGTGAGTTGGAAAAAGTAATAAATGAAAATAAATTAGGCGTGGCCATTGAGCATGGTGACGCTATAAGACTTGCAAAAGCTATTGCCACTTGTTACGAAAATAAAGAAGAACTTGAAAAGTGGGGCAAAAACGCACGTGAATTTGCGGTTAACAATTTTTCAAGAAAAGTTCAAACTAAAAAATACTACGATATTATGGAATATTTAGCAAATTCAAAATAAGTTAAGTAAATTAAACGATATTTTAAATGGATAGTGAAGATGCTTTAAATATTTTAAAAGAGCCACCATTAACAAAGGAAGAAAGTGAAGAGTTGTTTTTAGAAGTTGCTAATAAATTATAAATTTCTAAAGAAGGACTATTAGGTTTTTACAATTTGCCTAAAAAGTATATTAAATACAAAAATGTCAATTGAATGTTTAATTTAGGCATTAAAATATATACGCTTTTAGGGTTAGTTAAAGGATAAGAAAATAAATTTATGAAAGTTTTATTATTAAACGTTGTTTGCAAATATGGTAGCACTGGAAAAATAGTTTACGATTTATATAACGATATAAATAAAAGAGGGGACGAGTGCGCCGTATGTTATGGACGTGGCGAAAAAATTAAAGAAAAAAACGTTTTTAAGTTTGGAATTAACTTAGAAACTTATTTTCACGCACTATTAACAAGGCTGACGGGCTTTACGGGGTGCTTTTCTCCATTATCTACACGTAGATTATTGAAATTTATTAAAAAATTTAAGCCGGACGTTGTTCATATTCACGAGTTGCACGGTTATTACGTCAATATAAAACCCGTAATAAAATATTTAAAAAAGCATAACGTAAAAACGATTTTAACAATGCACTGCGAATTTATGTATACAGGCAAATGTGGAATTGCTAGAGATTGTGAAAAATGGCAAATAGAGTGTAATAAATGTCCGCATATAGAAAGTTTTCCAAGTTCTTTATTGTTCGACCATACCAAAAAGATGTTTAACGCAAAGAAAAAATTATTTAGTGATTTTAATAATTTAACAATCGTTACGCCGTCTAATTGGTTAAAAGAAAGAGTTGAAAAGTCGTTTTTAAAAGATAAAACTCTTAAAGTAATTAACAATGGAATAGAAACTTCTATTTTTAATTATAATAGCGCTTGCAATTCTAATTTAAAAAGTTTACATGGTATTGGCGAAGATGAAAAAATTATTCTTGCCGTTGCGCCTAATTTAATGAGTGAAAACAAGGGCGGAAAATTTGTTTTACAGTTAGCCGAGCAAATGAAGGAAGAAAAGGTCAAGTTTATTCTAATAGGTGTAGATGAAAATATTACTGAAAAAAATGATAACGTTATTATTTTAGGTAGAATTTACGATAGAAAATTACTTGCTAATTATTATTCTATTGCAGATGCTTTTGTAATTTGTTCTCACCGAGAAAATTTTCCAACTACTTGTTTAGAGGCTCAATGTTCGGGAACTAAAGTTATAGGCTTTGACGTTGGTGGCGTTAAAGAAACAATAGTTGAAGATTGTAATTTATGTCAATACGGCGATATTGAAAAATTAAAACAATTAGCAAATAAAGTAATAAATAGCGGATATGATAAAAATGAATTTAGTGAGATATCCGTTAAAATTTATAGTAACGAAACTATGTGTAATGAGTATTATAAACTTTACTCAAGTAGATAAATTAAGGTTTTTATATGAAAGTTTTATTGTTAACGAATATACCTGCCCCATATATGCTTGAATATTTAAAAGAGTTAGGCAAAAAATGTGAACTAACGGTTTTGTTTGAAAGGGCAAAAGCAAGCGACAGAGATAAAAAATGGGATAGTTTTAAATTTGAGAATTTTGAAGGCAAGATATTAAAAGGAATTGCTTTTGGAAATGAAAGTGCTTTATGTTTTGGCGTTTTAAAATACTTAAAAAAGAATAAGTATGATATCGTTATTGTTGCAAATCCTTTAACTCCTACGGGTATAATAAGTATTTTAAAATTAAAAAGAAAGAAAATACCTTTTTGCATACAAAGTGAGGGAGGCTTTCAAGGTTCGGGTAAAGGGATTAAAGAAAAATTTAAGAAGTATATAGTAGGCAGTGCAGATTTTTATCTTAGTGGTATGGGTGGTTTAGAAGATAATTATTTTGCTATGTACGGGGGAAAAGGAAAACCTATATACGATTATCCGTTTGCATCAACAAAAAAAGAGCAAATTAAATCACGACCATTAACCAAAGAAGAAAAAATAAAAATAAGAAAAGAATTAAATATTGACGGCGAAAGGGTTATCGTATCCGTTGGTCAATTCATACCAAGAAAAGGTATGGACGTTTTAATAAAAGCGTGCTCTAATTACGGAAAGAACGTAAAAATAATAATCATCGGCGGTACGCCTACTAGCGAGTATTTAGATTTAGTTCAAAAATGTAACGTTCAAAATATTGATTTTTTACCTTTTATGGATAGTGATAAAGTTTTAAAATATATATCGTGTGCCGATTTATTCGTATTAGCAACACGAGAGGATATTTGGGGATTAGTTATTAACGAGGCTATGACTCAAGGTATCGCCGTTATCACAACTAATAGATGTAATTCTGGTAAAAAGTTGATTGTTGATGGCGAAAATGGATTTATCGTGCCTATTGAAGATTATGAAACTTTAAGAAGTAGAATAGATGAAGTGTTATTTGATGATGCCAAATTAGACTTTATGGCAAAAAAATCTTTAGAGGCAATACAAAAACATAATTACGTTGATATGGCAAATTGCATATACAACGTTTTACTAAAAGAAATCGAAGAAAAATAATATAATTTAAATGAGAAATATGGAAATTTTAAATACTAATTCACAACTAAATAATAAAGAGAACAATAATTCAAGGTTTTACTACTATTTTTTAGCAGTTGTTGTTTTTATTTCCGTTATTTCACAAACGAGTATTTTCGTTGAGCGAGATATTGCAAATACCATATCAATACCTATTTGGGTTATGGCGTTTGTTTTAGGGGTATTTTATAAAAAAGGTAAAATATACGTTGACAAATTTTTGGTTTTTGGCTTAATTCAAATAGTTTTAGTATTGATTTTATCCTTATTTAAAATATCTTATTTGCAAACGAGAGTATTTAGGTCGTTTATAATCGTATTATTTATATATCTTACAACTAAATTATACAATTCAAGCGATAATAATTTTTTAATTTTACTAATAGCAAAATTTTTTGTTTTTGCAAGTTTAATATTAGCGTTTGATACTTATTTTAATT
>JAZONZ010000033.1:0-2189 GCA_045654765.1 Christensenellaceae bacterium | reverse complement strand
AATTAAAAGGAGAAAATTTATGAAAAAAATTGTTATGTTGCTTTTAGCTGTTATGCTAAGTTTTTCTTCAGTAGCCGTCTATTCTGGCGCCGAAGTTAAAGCAGACTCTTACGATGCAGGGGATATAAGTTTTTTAGAATTTATTGCATCTGACTTAGGGGAAGGGGATATTGATTTTTTCTACAATCCACTTTATAACGCTGAATTAGAAGTTAACGGTAGAGAATATATCTTTACGGCAAACGGTCAAAGCGGTTACGCCTTAATGGTAGAGTTTAGTGGCGAAAACCAAACTTTTTATGAAATAGAGGAGTTGTTTTTTAATAGAACTTCGCCTTTTAGCGCTTGTGAGGGTTTACCTATTTACATAGCACATAGCACCTATTTGGAATATAAAGACCAAACTTTTTATAACTTAGTTAACGGGGCAAAGGTTAGCGAAGAGCAAATTGCCGAGTATGCTTATAACGGTTTTAATTATTTTGGTAGTTCTACGGCAACTTTTACTAATACGACGTTTACTATAGAATATGCAAGAAAAACTACTACCGAATATAGTATTCAGTATGATTTGCCAAATATAGACGCATCTTTTATAAACGGCTGTTGTGCGCATACTGCCGGTGCAATTATACTAATTTATTGGGATAGATTTTGTGTAAATATAATCCCTAATTATGAGCCAATGTCAGTTGTTGGACCGTTTATCAATTACAGAGTAGCCTCAGAAGAAGTTGATGTTTTAGGGCAAGACCTTATAGAGTTAATGCTTATCGGAGAGCCACATGCAGGGGTGACTTATAGTGAATTTCAACTTGGTATGAAAACTTTAGTTGAAAGACAAGGTTATACTTACACGACCACGAATCTTTTTTCTAACGGAAGTTTTAATTTTAATAATTATAAAAATGCTGTTGAAAATAATATCCCCGTTGCGTTGTTCTTAACCGATTTTAATATGCTTAATGGCATAACAGAGGGTGATGGGCAAGACACGATAGGTAACGGTTATTGCCCTGTATCACACGTTACCGCTGGCTGTGGTTATAAAATTGACACTTATTATGATGCTAACGACAACGTTATTCAAACTCGCAAATACTTAAAAGTTGCAAGTGGATTAATAGATTATGGAATCGGGTACTTAAATATAAACGGAGTAACAACTATAGATAGGGCAATATCAATACAAGTAAGTTGAGGATAAAATGCAAGATAAAGAGTTGGAGAAAATTTTACAAGAAAAAGCAGATAAAACTGAAATGAGAGATTTTTCTCTAGTGTGGGATGAGATAAAGGACGAAATAACGCCTAAAGAAAAAGAGAAAACGAGTATTTGGAAAAAAAAGTTTTTTCTTATCTTTGCTCCCACTCTTTTAGTTATTTGCATTGCTATTTCTTCTTTATTCTTTTTTAAACCAACTATACCTTCAGATAAAATTTATTTTGCTGAGAGATTAATTAAAAATAGTGCAACCTTAAATGAATCTTTGAGTGGACTTTCAAACGCAAATATTCCACACGTTGATTTAAGTCGTTTTGGCTTTACAGACACTTGTTTATATTATACTGACAAAATGGAAGTTAAAGGTGGATATTTTGAATTTTATAATGAAAATCCAACTACTTTCTTTGCTAAGATGAAGTTGTATGATAAAAGCGTAGAACTGAATTTAGACATTGAAAATTTATACGATACTAACTGTCAAGTTAATTCTGCAAACGTGTATTATAAGTTTAAGACAAATAGTAGTGGATTTTATGAATACAGTGTTTATGCAACTTTTAATAAAGTTCAGTATTTAATCGAATATTCAGGCGTAACAGACAACTTAATGGAATTTTTAACTGACTTTTTTGTGTAAAAAGATAACGACAAATATCCTAAAACTTTTCATAGTTTTAGGATATTTTTTGCATTAAAAAATTTAGATTTTATACCTTTTACATATAACGAAATCTAATTTTGTTCTGGTGTATTTTTGATGTAATTGTATTTGTTCTAAAATATCTACGTAGGCTGTCATTTCACCGTGAATAAAATCGTTTATGCGTTCGGATTTTAATTCTTCTAATGCAGTAGTAATATTATCGATAAGGTAGTTTATAAATTGTTCGCTATTCATAATATTATCCTTTTGTAGAAGATATTTCGGAAAAAGGAAAACTTTTTGATAAGCAAGTATTAA
>JAZONZ010000032.1:0-2289 GCA_045654765.1 Christensenellaceae bacterium | reverse complement strand
ATTGTAAACAATCAAACTTCAAGCATTAAATTTGAAAATTTAAAAGCAATTTGCGACATATTGGAATGTACTCCAAACGATTTATTTGAAGAATATTATAAAAAGTAAGCAAAACAGCACATTTAGCATAAAACTAAATGTGCTGTTCTTTTTTTAATTTAAATCCCTAAGAGTGACTCCCTAAAAAGATGTCTTTTTTGTTTGTTATGGCGTAAAAAAAGTTTTATATTGGAGTGTTTTGTTGTAGGGTTTTTTAAGCGATATTATGTATTGACAACAAAAAATAAAAATGCTATAATAAGAATATCAATCTTACGGAGTATATTTATGATACTTAATGGTAAAACTATTGATTTTCTTGGGGACAGCATTACTGAAGGTGTAGGCGTTTCGGACTTAAAAAATAGATATGACAACGTCTTAAAAAGAAAGTGTGAGTTAAAGGCAACTTATAACTATGGTATAAGCGGAACAAGGATTGCTCATCAAAGTGTTCCAAGTGAAAAACCTCGTTATGATCTTTGCTTTTGCGGAAGAGTTTACGACCTAAATAAAGATGCCGATATAATAGTAGTTTACGGGGGTGTTAACGATTATATTCACGGTGACGCACCTATCGGCAAGTTTGGGGATAATACGCCAGAAACGTTTTATGGCGCTGTGGATTTTTTAATGAATTTCTTAAAGACAGAATATTCTGACAAAGTAATTGTATTTATGTCGCCTGCACGCCTTTCTTATAAAGGCTTAACAGGGGAAACGCCGTCAAATCGTGCGGAAAAACGTGCGGACGCATTGCCTCTTTTAGCATATATTGATATTATTAAAAAAACGGCCAAAATTTACGATATACCCGTACTTGATATGTATGAAAGTTTGGGTATCGACCCCAACGTACCTGAGCAAAATGAAAAGTATACTTTTGACGGATTGCATTTTAACGATTTAGGGCATCACATAATTGCCGAGCGTTTACGTGAATTTTTAACTGCGTTATAATGAATATAATTTAATTTTAATAATAAAAAACACGTTGTAAAAAGCAACGTGTTTTTTTATTTATTCTAAGTTCATTTCGCAATATAGCATAAGCATGCTTAAAGTGGCGATTGATGCTGTTTCTGCACGAAGTATTCTTTTACCCAAAGAAATTACTTTTCCGTTTATTGAAAGTGCTTTTTCAATTTCGCTTTGTTCAAATCCGCCTTCTGCACCGATCATAACGCCGATTTTCATACCCGATTTAATTTGGGTTAAAGCGTTTTTAGTATCTATCATACCGAAAGCATTTTCATAGGGGATTAAAAACACATCCATAGTTTTTGCAAATTCAATCGCATTATCAAAGGACATAACATTTTTAACTTCAGGGATAGAGTTTCGCTTGCTCTGTTTTGCGGCGCTTTCACTTATGGCTTGCCAGCGAGTGCGCTTTCCATCCTTTTTCTTTTCATCAAGTTTAACAACTGAACGCATTGTTTCCACAGGGACTATCGCATGAACGCCAAGTTCCACCGCTTTTTGGATAATAAGTTCCATTTTATCGCTTTTAGGTAGTCCTTGAAATAGGTAAATTTCCACAGGCAACGAAGTGTCTTGATAATTTTCTTCAATTATTTCGGTTATAACTGTGTCGCAATTAATTTCCACAATCTTACAAAGTGCGCTTTTATCGTCGCAGGTTACTAAAATTTTATCGCCTGTTTTCATTCTTAAAACGTTTTTTATATGATTAAAATCTTTGTCGACAATTAAAAACCTGTTTTTTGACCTATTTTCACTTTTAACAAAAAAATTATACATAGTTTTATCCTTTTAATAATTATAACAAAATAGCATAAGATTTTCAACAAAATCCTGTATTCTTTATACTGCAAACGATTAATTTATTCAATCTATATTAAGTGAAAGTTTATAGTTTTGCGGGGAAATGCCGTTCACGGACTTAAACTTTCTTGAAAAATATATATAATCGTTGTATCCGCACATTTGCGCAATCTCTGTAAGCGACAGCGAATTATGGTAAATTTTTATTAAAACTTTTTTTATATTGTAATAAAAATCTATCTTTTGTGCAACTAAATTTATATAAACGGTTAATTTTTTATAGTTATGAACGTTTTGCAATCGCTTTTTAACATTATAGATATGACCGTTTTAAAGGTATATAATACTGGCAGTGGACGGCGCAGTTAGCATTGCAAAAAGATGTTTTTTAAATTAAATTTTGTTCAATATAAAAGCCCTATGTCAAACACGGGGCTTAAAAATTTTAAATCTTTGTGATAA
>JAZONZ010000031.1:0-10282 GCA_045654765.1 Christensenellaceae bacterium | reverse complement strand
TATATAAGTATATATAATATATGTAATCTTTTGAAAAGTGTTTATCACTTTATAGGAGAAGTATGGGAACTGATAATAAAGTTGTAAATGAATATGGTGCTAATCAAATAAGAGAATGTAAGGGTTTAGAGCATATTAGGTTAAGACCGGGTATGTATATTAGAAATACCGATAGTTACGGTTTACATCACCTTGTAAAAGAAACGGTAGATAATTCTATTGACGAGGCTTTAGCAGGTTATTGCGATACTATTCGTGTAACAATTCATAAAGACGGCTCGTGTTCAATTCGTGATAATGGTCGTGGAATACCAACGGGTATGCGTGAAGAAGGTATATCAACAGTAGAACTTGTTATGACGCATCCTAATGCGGGTGGTAAGTTTGGTGACGGCGGTTACGAAATTTCGTCAGGTTTACACGGCGTAGGTTTAAAAGCGGTAAACGCTCTTTCTGAGTGGGCGAGTGTTGACGTTTATCAAAATGGTAAGCACTATCGTCAAGAATATAAAATAGGTGTTCCTCAAACTGAACTTTTAGTTTTAGAAGACGTAAACGAAACGGGAACTTGCGTTACGTTTAAGCCAGATGCAACGATTTTCTCAACAACTGATTTCGTTTATGAAAACATTAGGAGTATGCTTAGAGATTTTGCCTTTTTAAACACGGGTGTAAAACTTATTTTAACTGATGAAAGGGAAGGCGCTGAAAAGAGTGACGTTTTATATTCGGAAGGCGGAATAAAAGAATACGTTGAAGTATTAAACAAAAATAAAGAAGTTTTATCAGAGGCAGTATACTTCAAAAAGCAATATGGCAAAGAAACTATTGAAATTGCCCTTCAATACAACGATGGTTATAACGAGCAAATTTTAGCGTTTGCAAACAACGTAAACAACGTTGAAGGCGGTACGCATCTTGACGGTTTTAAATTTTCATTAACGAAACTTATAAATGACGCTGGTAGAAAGTTAAATTTATTAAAAACTGATGATGATAAACTTTCAGGTGAAGACGTTAGGGAGGGTGTAACTGCGGTAATATCAGTTAAACTCGTAAATCCACAATTCGAAGGTCAAACGAAAACAAAACTCGGTAACGCCGATATAAGAACGTTAGTTATAAAGGCTATGACTGATGAATTCGGCTCGTTTTTAGAAGAAACGCCGGCATTTAGTAAAGACTTGATATTTAAGTGTTTAACGGCTAAAAAGGCTCGTGAAGCGGCAAGAAAGGCTCGTGAAGCAACGAGAAAGGGCGTGTTTGAATCTACTTCATTACCAGGCAAACTTGCCGATTGTTCAAGTAAAGACCCTAAACTTTGCGAAATATACTTAGTAGAGGGTGATAGTGCAGGCGGTACGGCAAAGCAAGGTAGAGATAGGCGTTTCCAAGCAATACTTCCACTTCGTGGTAAAATATTAAACGTTGAAAAAACGAGAATAAACAGAGTTTTAGAAAACGAAGAAATAAAAGCAATGATAACTGCGTTTGGCGGTGGTATGCTTGATGATTTTGACGTTACTAAACTTCGTTACGATAGAATTATTTGTATGACCGATGCCGACGTTGACGGCTCGCATATAAGAATTTTACTTTTAACTTTCTTTTATAGATATATGCGTCCACTCGTTGAAGAAGGTCACGTTTATATAGCGCAACCACCATTATATAAAATCACGAAAGGCAAACAAGAATATTACTTCTACACGGAAGAAGATAAAGAGGCTTTTTGTAGAGAAAATGAAAGATGCGATATACAACGATACAAAGGTTTAGGTGAAATGGATAAAGTTCAATTATGGGAAACTACTATGAATCCTGAAACGAGAACTTTAAGGCGTGTAACTATACAAGATGCGGTAGAGGCTGATGCTCATTTCTCACTTTTAATGGGCGACCAACCAGAACTTCGCCGTAAGTTTATTGAAGAAAATGCTAAGTTCGCAAATACTGAACTTGATACTTAAAAGGAGGGAATTGAAATGGCTAAGCAAAAAATAAGCGAAGAATTAACAGCGGAATTTGAGAAAACCTTGTCAATGACAAAACTTGTTAATATTGAAGTTGAAGCGGAACTTCGCCAAAGTTTTATTGATTATGCAATGGCGGTAAACCGTTCAAGAGCAATTCCTGACGTAAGAGACGGTTTAAAACCCGTTCATAGAAGAATATTATATTCAATGAGTGAAATGGGTTTAACGCCTGATAAAGCGTATAAAAAGTGTGCTGCAATCGTAGGTGACGTGCTTGGTAAATATCACCCACACGGCGATAGTTCAGTTTACGATGCACTCGTAAGGTTAGCGCAAGATTTCTCTATTAACTTGCCACTTGTTGACGGTCACGGTAACTTTGGTTCGGTAGATGGCGACCCAGCCGCTGCGTACAGATATACCGAGGCTAAAATGAGCAAGTTAGCCCTTGAAATGTTAAAAGATATTGACAAAAATACCGTTGATATGAAATCAAACTTTGACGATACTCGTAAAGAGCCTGTCGTATTACCAGCAAGATATCCAAACCTTTTAGTTAATGGTTCTGATGGTATAGCGGTTGGTATGGCTACAAATATTCCGCCACACAATTTAAGCGAAGTTATTGATGGAGCAATTGCGGTTATAGATAATCCTGAAATTACCATTGATGAACTTATGGAATTCGTTCCAGCCCCTGATTTTCCAACGGGTGGCGTTTTAATGGGAAGAAGTGGAATAAGAAATGCTTATAGAACGGGTAGAGGAAATTACGTGCTTCGTTCAAAATGTGAAATTGAAGAATATAATAACGGAACTCGTTCAAGAATTATAGTAACTGAAATTCCATATCAAGTAAACAAACAAAAACTTATAGAAACTATTGCCGACTACGTTAAAGATAAGCGTCTTGAAGGCATTGCAAACGTAAACGACGAGTCTGATAGACACGGTATGCGTATTGTAATTGACGTTAAAAAAGATGCAAATCCACAAGTAGTGTTAAACTCGCTATACAAACAAACGAAATTACAAAGTTCTGATGGTATAATTTTGTTGGCACTTGTTGGTACTGACCCTAAGGTGTTAAATTTAAAAGAAATTTTAGAACATTATTTAGAACATCAAAGAAGTGTAATTTTAAGGCGTGCAAAATACGACTTAGAAAAAGCGGAAGAAAGATGCTTGATAGTTTCAGGGCTTGTTAAAGCGCTTTCTGACATTGATAAAGTCGTTGCTATAATAAAGACTTCAAAAGATAGAAATGAAGCGTCTATAAGGCTTACTGAGGCGTTTGACCTTGATGCAGAAGGAAGACAAGCGGGCGCAATCTTAGATATGAGATTGCAAACTTTAACAAATCTTGCAGTATCTAAGTTACAACAAGAACTCGATGAACTTATGCGTTTAATTGCCGACTTAAAAGATATTATATCTTCGCCAGCAAGAATAAATGCAATTATCAAAGAAGATTTATTAGAAATCAAAGAGAAATTTGGTCAAGAAAGAAAAACTGAAATTTCAATAAGTGACGGCGATATAGAAGACGCAGCGCTTATTCCTAAAGAAGACGTAGTTATTTCGATGACTCATTTAGGTTACGTAAAACGTTTACCTGTAAAAGAATATCACTCTCAACGTAGGGGTGGCGTAGGAGTAACGGGTCATAAACCAAAAGAAGAAGATTTCGTTGAAAAAATGTTCGTTTCTTCTACTCACGACGACTTATTATTCTTTACAAACTTTGGTAAAGTTTATAGAATTAAGGGCTATGAAATTCCAGAAGCGCAACGTACTGCAAGAGGTAGAGCGGTAATAAATCTTATACAAATTTCTGAAGGCGAAAAAGTAAATGCAATAATTCCATTAAAAGAAAATACAACGGGATATATTGCTATGGCAACAAGAAACGGTCTTATTAAAAAGACTGATTTAAAAGAGTTTGAAAGTATAAGAAAAACGGGTAAAATTGCCATCAATTTAAATGAGGGTGACGAACTTGTTTCAGTACAATTCACAACTGGTGAAGACGAAATATTCTTAGCAACAAGAAAGGGTAAGTCAATAAGATTTTACGAAGGTCTTAATGAAGATAAAGGCACGTATGGTCTTAAACCTATCGGTAGAGATACGCAAGGCGTTAAGGCTATGGACTTAGATGATGATGACGTACTTATTTCAATGGCAGTTGTAAACAAAGAACTTGAACTTATAACTATAACTGAAAACGGATATGGTAAGCGTAGTAGTATTGAAGATTATAGGTTACAAGGTAGGGCAGGTAAAGGTATAAAATCAGGTAATTACAATGATAAAACGGGTTTACCTTGCTATATCGGTTTCGTTTCTAGTGACCAAGATATTTTACTTATTTCAGATAACGGTATCGTTTTAAGAGTTAGGTCACAAGATATTTCGCTTTTAGGTAGAGATACGCAAGGCGTAATAGTAATGAGACTTAAAAATGGAAAGGTTGCAACGGTAGCGGTTGTTCCTCACGAAGATGAAGAAATAGTAAGTGAAGAAAATGGCGAAGAAGGTCAAGTTGTAGCGAGCGAAGTTGTAGAAACTGAAGAAACACCAACTGAAAATTAAAAAATAATAAAAATAACAAAGATGCGTGTGTAAGTTACACACGCATCTTTCAATATATTTTAACTTTTATTTAGTTACGGTAATTGACTTAATATCTTTGTTTTTAATAAGTTTAGAGTTAAGTTTAATAAGCAAGTCTACGAGAGGGAAGTTTAACTGAATTAAGCATAATATTAAAACAGGGTATTTCCAACTATCTCCCTTTAAACCAAGGGCTTTAAGTTGGAAGAAGTTATCAGGAGTACCTAAATATTTTCTCGTATCAAGTAACACTAACGCCCAGAAAACCATTACTATTAAAACGAATAAAACAACCGCCGTACGCCAAGCGTTAAGAGGTCTACAAATTTTAATTAAGTAAACTATACTACCAAACGAGAAGGAAACAACTTGTACGGTACGAAGTAGTAATTCATCGCCACCAAACCAGCCGTATATATTAAAGAATTCCATAATATATACGTTAAACAACAATATTAACGCGCCAGGGATTGCATTACTAATAATGGTAAGCAAGAAATCGCCTTCAATTTTTTTGTTGTTAGGTTGAATTGCTAATAGAGTAGTAGCAATACCAAGAACAACGAGTTCAAGCATAGTTAAGTGTGTCGTTTTAAATGGAAATGGCGAAAGTGATGCAATAGAAATCATAGCAAGTAGGCAAATAAATATGTTTTTCATAACGTATAAAGATGCCGATTGTTGAATATTATTAACAACCCTTCTACCTTGCGCAACAACCTTAGGAAGTGAATTAAAGTTATTATCAGTTAAAACTATGTGAGCAACGTTTTTAGCAGAGTCTGCACCGCTTGCAACGGTAATAGCGCAGTCGGAATCTTTCATTGCTAAAATATCGTTAACGCCGTCACCCGTCATAGCAACGGTGTGTCCAGCCCTTTTCATAGCCCTAACGAGAACGGCTTTTTGGTCAGGCGTAACACGGCCGAAAACAGTATAATTATTAGCAACAATTTCAACTTCTTTATCGCTTAAACCTTCTAAACTAACCCAGTTAGAAGCGTTTTCAATTCCAGCCCTGCTTGCAATTTCACTAACGGTAACAGGGTTATCGCCAGAAATTACTTTAACTTGAACGTTGTTATCTTTAAACCATTTAATAGTATCAATGGCTTCAGGTCTAATATTATCAGTAATAACGATTAAAGCAATAGGTTTCATACTCAAAGGAATAGTATCTTTTGAAGTAATTTGGCTAGGAGAGTGAGCAAGTAATAAAACTCTATTGCCCCTTAAAGCAAACTCATCAATTTGATGTTTAAGTTTCTCGGGAATTTCGTTTAAAACGAATTCAGGAGCACCTATTGCATAAGTTCCTATATTTTTAAAAGTAACGGCGCTAAGTTTTCTTTTTGAAGAGAAAGGCAAAGCCTTAATAGACGTTAAGTAATTTTCAGTAATAAATTCATCTCTTAAAGCGCAAGCAGTTTGGTTGGTATCTTCTAACACCTTTTCCATAGAGCCTATAACGTCAGTTAAACTATATGGGTGTTCGCAAAGTTGTATAGTTTCAACAACCTTCATTCTGCCGTCTGTAATAGTACCCGTTTTATCTAAACATAAAACGTCAACCCTTGCAAGCATTTCAAGAGAATACATATCTTGAACTAACGTTTTATTCCACGCAAGTCTAATAACGCCAAGAGCAAAAGCAATAGTAGTTAAAAGTATTAAACCAGCAGGTATCATACCTAAAATAACAGGACCCGTACTTTCAACAACAAACTTCATTATAGGCTGGTCGCTTGGTGCTTGGTTGAAGTTTACAAGACCGATACCAAAAGCCATAGGAATTATTAAAATACCAACGATTTTAACAACCCACATAATAGAACTCATAAGTTCGCTGTGAGGTTTTTTATATTTTTTAGCCTTAGCAGTTAATTTTTGAACGTAACACTCTTCGCCAACTTTATCAGCGATAGCAACGCAAGTACCACTCGTGATAAAACTACCAGCCATTATAAAATCGCCAACCGTTTTCTTAACGGCAACAGATTCACCCGTGAGTAGAGATTCGTTAATTTCAACGTAGCCAGACATTATAATACCGTCAACCGGAATTTGATTGCCGGTAGTAACTTTAAAAATATCGTCAAGAACTACCATTGAAGAAGGAATTTCAACTTCTTCGCCGTTACGAATAACTTTTGTGGTAGGGGATTGAAGTATTGATAACTTTTCAACCGAACGCTTAGCGTTTATTTCTAAAATAATACTAAATAAAATATTAGGTGTAACTACTAAAACAAAAAGGTAGTTACCTATCGAAACACCTGTAAACGTATAAGCGATAAATACTATAAGGTAGAGTAAATTAAAAAAAGTGCAAGTGTTTGAAAGAATAATAGATAAAATTGACTTAGAATATTTGGTATTAACTTCATTTGTAAGACCGTCAATTATACGAGATTCCACTTGACTATCGTTTAACCCTTGTTCAATTGTAGGTGAAAATCTTTCAGCGTCAGCGTGAGCAACCTTAATTTTTTTAACTTTTAATTTAGGTTTTTCTAAAATAGGCTTTGCTTGATTTTCATCACCGTCTTTAGTTAGCGTACTTTCACTAGAAGATATAGAAAATTCATCTTCAATAGTTTCGCCACTACTTGTAGAAACTTGTTCTTTTTTAGTTTTCATTTTAAAACCGCCTAATTTAATGTAATACAATAACATAGTAACATTTTTTTAAATTTTAATCAAGAGTTTTATTTAAATTTATACTTAATAAGTAATAATATAATATAAAAATATTAAAAATATGAATATTGCTCTTGACAAAGAAATAACAATATATTAAAATATTAACATATTTTGATATTCTAAGGAGGTAAAAATGCAGTCAATTTATAATTTAACAGAAAGTCAATTACAAAAAATAAGTAATGATTTTAAAGCGCTTGCTGATGAAAGCCGTATAAAAATAATATTGTTTTTGTTAGATGGCGAAAAAAGTGTTAATACTATATCTACGCATTTATCAATAGGTCAGTCGGCTACTTCGCATCATTTACGAATTTTAAAAGATGCGGGGATATTAAGAGTAAAAAGGGAAGGCAATATCAACTATTATTATATAAGTGATAAACATATAGAAGTAATAATGCAAATGTCGTTAGAACATTTAGGCTGTTAAGCGAGGGGAATATGGAAAATTATAAAGGAAGAATAAAATTACTATCACAAAGTAGTGTAGACATAACTGAAATAGAAATATCTAAAATTGATGGTTTAGAAAAAGTTGAAGTTAATGAAGGTATATTATATTACACTTATTACGACACTGCTAACGATTACGATATTATGGTAAGTTTAATGAATTTACTTGAAAGTAAAGGAATTGAATGCGAGCCTATGTTTGAAGACGAAGAAATAGATAAAGATGATGTTTCAATCGAACAAGAAGAAACTGAAGAAATTGAGCAAGTTAAAGAAATAGAAGAAACTAACGAAGAGTATGAAGAAAGCGAAGAATATGAAGATGACGAAGAAAGTGAAGAACTTGCTGAAAAAAGAGAAAGAAAACTCAAATTTATAGAAATGTGTATATCGTTAGTTTTATTGATAGCAAGTTTTATAATAAAAAGCGAGTGGTCAGTAAAAGTAGCGTCTTACGTTCAATTAGTAGCGTTTGTTGTAATAGGTTACGAAGTTATATTTGAAGCAATAGAAAAAATGTTCAAAAAAGAAATTTTTAGTGAAGATTTTTTAATGAGCATAGCATCATTTTCAGCGATAGCGTTAGGTCATACGGTTGAAGCGATAGGAATAATGCTTTTATTTTCAGTTGGCGAAATGTTCGAGCACGTTGTTACGGACAATTCTAAGAAAATAATAGATAAATTAAAGAACTTAAATCCATTAACGGTAAATATGTTAGACGAAAATGGAAAAGTTGTAAATATTGAGCCCGAAAAAGTACCCGTTGGAAGTATTATTTTAGTAAAAGCGGGCGAAAAAATAGCACTTGATGGCGAAATAATAGAAGGCAAAGCAAGTTTTGATAGTAAAGCGTTAACGGGCGAAAGTAATTTAATAGCGCTCGAACAAGGAAATGAAGTGTACGGCGGTTATATTAACGTAGACGGCGTTGTAAAAATAAAAACAACGAAATCGTATTGTGAAAGTGCTATAAATAAAATTGTTGAAATAGTAAACGAATCGCAAGAAAAAAAGGCAAAAAGCGAAAAATTTATAGAAAAATTTGCTAAAGTGTATACGCCTATCGTTATAATTTTAGCGATTTTAGTAACTTTTGTAGGTCCTATATTTACGCCTAATTACGCTGTAAATTTACCAAAGTGGGCGTTAAAAGGAATAATGCTACTTTGTATATCTTGTCCTTGTGCAGTCGTAATATCTATACCTTTAGTATATTACTGTGGATTAGCAACGGCATCACTTAAAGGCGTTATAGTAAAAGGTTCAAACTACTTAGAAAGTTTATCAAAATGTAAAACGATAGCCTTTGATAAAACGGGTACGTTAACGGAAGGAGTGTTTGAAATTACAAAAATTCAATCTACTACAAAATATCAAGGAAAAGTTTTAAAATACGCAAGTATTTGTGAAAAGTATTCAAATCATCCATTAGCAATAGCAATTAAAAATAAATGCAAAGATATTGAGGAAGGAAGCGATTATAAAGAAATTGCGGGCAGGGGTGTAAGTTGCGTATATAATAATCAAATATTGCTGTGCGGTAACGCAAAGTTTTTAACTGAAAATAATATAAAATTTATTGAAAATACAAGTTTAGGTATGAAACTCTACGTTGCGGTAGATAACGAATATGCAGGCGTAATAGTTTTAAACGATAAAATCAAAAAAACGAGTTATGGTGCGATTTTAGAGTTGTATGATGCTGGAATTGAAAACACCGTAATGTTAACGGGCGATAATAAAGATTACGCTAAACACATAAGAAAAGAACTTAAAATGAAGCGTTCGGTAAGTGAGTTACTACCACAAGATAAAGTAAAAGAAATAGAGAATTTATTACAAGAAAATAAAGGTAAAACGGTATGTTTCGTTGGAGACGGAATAAATGATGCTCCATCTTTAACAAGGGCTGACGTTGGTATAGCGATGGGCGGACTTGGAAGCGATATAACGATAGAAAGTGCCGATATTGTAATTACTGATGACGATTTATCTAAAATTCCATATATAATAAAATTAGCAAAGCGTACGAATAAAATAGCAAAGCAAAATATAGTATTATCATTAGGGATTAAACTTTTAGTAACGTTATTAGCACTGACGGGTTTAAGTTCAAGTTTATGGCTTGCAATAGGCGCTGACGTAGGCGTTTTAATATTAGCAATATTAAATTCAGTAAGAAATAGATCGAAAGTTATATAAAAAATTAAAATTAATTTAAACATTATAAGAACCCGACAATTGTCGGGTTTTTTAAAATTGCTTGACATGTATTGTATTTTATGCGATAATAATTATGCCAAACAAATTTTATAAGCAACTGTAGGGGTATTTTCTATTTAAAGGAATTATTCTTTCTTTTGTTGTTCACAATAACTATGTAATTGTAAAAATTGCAAATTCCATCAAGTTATTGTGATAGGGTATCCTTTTGTGTGCTTGAAATTTGTTTGGCGACAATCGGGGTTTGCGTTTTTTGTGCGTTAACTTCGGTTAACGCATTTTTTTATTTTAGGAAAAATATAATG
>JAZONZ010000030.1:0-14169 GCA_045654765.1 Christensenellaceae bacterium | reverse complement strand
AGTTTTGAACCCGCATCTTCGCCAGCAACTACTAACGTGGTTTGCTTTGTAACTGACGACAACACTTCGCCACCTAAACTTTCAATGATTTTAGTTGCTTCTTGACGCTTATATTTTGACAACACGCCCGTTAAAACTACTTTTTGACCGCTAAATGCTCCGCTAAACGAAACGTTAAACTCTTCATACTCAATTTTAACTCCAAGTTCAAGCAGTTTTTCAATTTCTTCAACATTTTCTTGATTATTGAAATAATTGAATATATTTTCAGCCGTAATTTCGCCTATATCTTGCATTGATAATAACTCTAATATGGTTGCATTTTTTAAATTTTCTAAATTTTTATATTTTTTCGCTAAGTCTTTTGCTGTTTTTTTACCTATTCCATCAATGCCTAACGCATAAATAAATGATGAAAATTGTACTTTTTTAGAGTTTTCAATCGCTTTTAAAGTATTTTCAACTTTTTTCGCTTTAAAACCCTCTAACTCGTACAGCATATCGCTTGTTATTTCGTAAAGTTCATAAAATTTACTTACGTTAAACTTATCTAATAAACTTTCTATGGTTTTTTCAGAAAATCCATCAATATTCATGGCATCTTTACTTGCAAAATGAGTAAGTGACGCTACAATTCGTGGCTTACACTCTTTATTAGGACAAAATAAATTTGCACCGTCTTCAATAATTTGAGTGCCACAAAATTCACATATTGTTGGTTTTACAATTTCAATATCATTATCGGTAAACTCTGTTGCACCTAAAATTTCAGGAATAACTTCGTTACTTCTTCTAATCAATACTCTACAATTTATTTTTACTTTTTTTCTCAATATATCGCCGTAATTGTTTAGCGTTGCCTTTTTAACCGTTGCACCTGCAAGTTCAACCGGCTCGACTATTCCAAGCGGTGTTAATTTGCCCGTTCTTCCAACTTGCCATTTTACGTCTTTTAAAGTAGTTGTTACTTCTTCCGCTTCAAACTTAAACGCCATTGCAAAACGCGGAAATTTATCAGTATAACCAAGTTCTTCACGTATAGAAAATTCGTTGACTTTTATTACTACGCCATCAGTTAAATAATCTATATATTTTCGCTTTTCATCAATGATTTTAATAATTTTTCTAACTTCGTCAATACTTGATGCCGTGTGCATAAAATCATATACTTTAAACCCGTTATCTTTTAAAAATTTAAAGCATTGAAGTTGTGAATTTATTATATTATCTTCAATATAGTTTATACTATAAAACAATATCTCTGGCTTTCTTTTTTCCGTTTCTTTAGGATCTAAATTTCTAATTGCGCCAGCAACGGCATTACGCGCATTTTTTAATATTTCGGTTGCCGTTTCGTTGTATTTTTTTAACGTAGAAAGTTTAATTACAGCCTCGCCTTGTACTTCTAATAACCCCTTATATTCTATTGTTAACGGAAAGGTTTTTATTGTTTTTACTTGTGCGGTAACGTCTTCCCCCTCTATTCCGTTACCTCTTGTAGTAGCCCTAACGAATAATCCTTTATCGTAAGTTAACGAAATAGTTAAACCGTCATACTTATATTCAACGGTATATAAAAACGGCTTATTAGTTATTTTTCGAATTTTAGCATCAAAATTATCTAATTCTTCATCAGTTAACGACTTATCTAAACTATACAACCTATTTATGTGTTTATGTTTAGAAAATGAAGAAATTGGCTCGCCACCAACTCTTTGAGTTGGTGAATTATCTAAAACTATACCCGTTTCTTTTTCTAATTTTACAAGTTCGTCATAAAGTTTATCATACTCGCCATCAGCAACGGTAGGATTATCTAAAACGTAATACTCGTAAGCATATTTATTAAGTTTTTCTACAAGTTGTTTTATTCTCCCTTGCATAATACTCCTTTTAATTTATAATTTTTAACGGCGCATATTGAGATGCTAACGATTTAATACCAACGTTTTTAAAAGCAACGTCTACAATTTGACCTGATGAACTATCCCTTACGGCAATTATCGTACCTTCGCCAAATTTTGCGTGTAATACTCTCATACCCGTTTTATACATAGAATTTTGAGTGGTTTTTTCAAGTTTTTTACTTTGAGTATACCCGCTTGAAAAACTTTTTACACCGCCGTTTAATCTTGGCTCAGTTTCAACGTCGCTATAATAACCCGTTTCGCTATAAGTTGGTCTTTTATATTGTGAATTATATCCCCTGTTTTGATTATAGCCATAATTATTATAACCATACGCTGACCTTGAAAACGGGCTTTCATCTTGAAAACAATTCTTTACGCCTTTTAAAAATCTACTTTCAATCGTTAAACTGCGTTGACCGTATAAATATCTACTTCTCGCTCTTGTTACGTATAAATTACGCTTAGCACGAGTTATCGCTACGTACATAAGCCTACGTTCTTCTTCAAGTTCTTCAACGCTATCGCACGCACGCTGAATAGGTAAAATGGATTCATCTAAGCCTACGAGAAATACACTGTTAAACTCTAAACCCTTTACTGAGTGTATCGTTGCAATCGTTACGAAATTTCCACTCGACAAATCGTCAGTATCCGAACTTAACGTAACTGATGACAAATAATCTAAAAGTTTTGCATCTTTATTTAATTTAGCATACTCTTCAACCGAATTTACAAGTTCGTTAATATTTAAACGTTTTTCGTAATTTTCTTCAGTATCATCTTCAAATTGAGATAGTATTCCCGACTCTTTTATAACTAATTTTACAAAATCAACAATAGTCATTTCACCACTTTTTATAACTAAGTTATAAAGCAAGTCTTTAAATTCGCCTATTCTATTTTTTGCACTTGGAGTTAACGGCAACTGTTCAAAACTAAACACTTTATCAAATAGCGATACGCCTTCAGCCATTGCACTTTCGTATAAAGTATTTATCGTTTTTTCGCCTATTCCACGCCTTGGCACGTTTATAATTCTTAAAACTGCTTCGTTATCAAAAGGATTTACCATTATCCTTAAATAAGCCAAAATATCTTTAATTTCTTTTCTATCAAAGAATTTAAAACCACCAAACACTTTGTATGGAATATTGTATTTTAGAAATTCTTGTTCAAAAGACCTTGAAAGTGCGTTTATTCTCATAAGTACTGCAAAATCATTAGCATTTTTACCCGAATTTATGGCACTTTTGATTTTTTTTGCAACGAATTCAGCCTCGTTAATTTCTTCTTCACCAACGTAAAATATAGGCTTAGCACCATCTTCATTATTTGTCCATAAAGTTTTATTTCGCCTTAAATTATTTTCTTTAATAATATTATTTGCTAAATTTAAAATTTGCTTAGTTGAACGATAGTTTTGCTCTAATTTATATACCTTTGCACCTATGAAATCTTTATCAAAATTTAAAATATTAGATATTTTAGCACCACGCCAGCCGTATATACTTTGGTCGTCATCACCAACAACGAAAATATTTCCCCAACAAGATGATAACATTTTAATGATTTTATATTGAACTTTATTCGTATCTTGAAATTCATCTACGTGAATATATTTAAATTTTCTTGCGTAATATTCTACTACTTCATCATCTTCTAAAAACAAGTGTAAGGTGTAAATTAAAAGGTCGTCAAAATCAAGAGCGTTATTTTGCTTTAATATTTGTTGATACTTTGCGTAGATTTCAGTATATATGCCTATATTTGATTGCTTTATATGCTCGTCTTTATATTCAGCGGGTGATAAATCGTCATTTTTTGCTGATGAAATTATGTTTTTTGCTAATTTTAAATATTTATCGGCATCTAATTCCATATCGCTAATTATACGCTTTAAAACTTTTTCTTTTTCATCTTCAGAATATATTGTAAAACTTTGTTTAAAACCTAAACGCTGAATACTACTACGTAAAATTTTAACGCACATTGAGTGTATTGTTGACACCCACATATCTTCAACGCCGTCTATCATTTTATCTAAACGAAATCTCATTTCGTCAGCCGCTTTATTTGTAAACGTTATTGCTAAAATTTCACTTGGTTTTATATTCAACTCATTAACTAAATACGCTATACGAGTTGTTAACACTCTTGTTTTTCCACTACCAGCGCCAGCAATTACTAAAACTGCACCCTGAGTGTCTTTACAAGGTAAAATTTGCTCTTTATTTAGTTGTTCAAAAATAGCATTATTCATATTTACTATTTTAGCACATTTATAGTTTTTTAACAAGTTAAAATTTAAAATATTTTGGGTATTGTTTTAAATATTTTATTTAATTAAGTATTGCTTGATATTTTAAAAAAATAATTATTCTTTGCGTTATTTGTATTGACAATTTTTTATGAATATTGTATATTTTAATTAAATTAAAAGCTAGGAGTATTTTATGGAAATTATAAAAGTTGCTGATAGAATTAGTAATATTCACTCGGATATTAGAGGTCCTGTATTTTTTAAGGCTCTTGAAATGGAAAAAGAAGGTCAAAAAGTATTAAAATTAAACACGGGCAACCCTGCTGCTTTCGGTTTTAAAATGCCTGATAGCGTTAAACAAACGTTAATTGAAAACGTTGATAAAAGTTTAGGTTACTGCGGTATTAGAGGTATGATGCCTGCCCTTCAATCAATTGTTGATTACGAATTATCAAAAGGCATTGAAGGCATTACTACTGATGACGTTTTTATTTGTAACGGCGTTAGTGAGGCGGCAAGTATGTCAATTACTGCCCTTATCAATCCTGGCGAAGAAGTTTTAATTCCTTGCCCTTGTTATTCTTTATGGACAAACTCAGTTTTATCAGTTGGTGGCGTTCCCGTTTTATACACTTGTGACGAACAATCTGACTGGATGCCTGATTTAAAAGATATTGAAAGTAAAATCACTTCAAAAACAAAAGCGATAGTCGTTATCAACCCTAACAACCCTACCGGTGCTTTATATTCTGACGATATGCTTATTTCTATTGCTAATATTGCAAGAAAGCACAATTTAGTTGTTTATTCTGATGAAATTTACGATAGACTTGTTTTAGATAATTTACCTCACACTTCTTTCGCTAAGTTAGCACCTGATTTAACGGTTATTACTTTCAACGGCTTATCAAAATCACATTGTTTATGCGGTTTTAGATGCGGTTGGATTGTCGTTAGCGGAAAAACACAACTTCATACTGATATAGTTAAAGCACTCGTTACGCTTGCTTCGGTTAGACTTTGTTCAAATGCCGTAATGCAACTTGTTATTCCTACTGCATTAGCGGATACCGAGTACACGAAACAAATGATTTCACCTGGTGGTAGACTTTTTGAACAAAGAAAAGCAGTATTTGATGCTATTGAAAACATTGAAGGATTATCTTGCGTTAAAACGAGAGGTGCATTTTATTGCTTCCCTAAAATTGATACTACGAAATATAACGTTACTAACGATAAGCAATTTGCGTTTGACTTATTAGAAAACAAGAAAATTCTTATCGTTGCTGGTAGTGGCTTTGGCTGGCAAACTCCTGACCACTTTAGAGTTGTTATGCTACCTACTGCTGACAAGTTATCTGAAGCAATGTACGATATAGGCGATTTCTTACAAACTTTAAAAAAATAATTTAATTTAAAAAAATTTACCCGCTGTTGAACTTCAACAGCGGGTATTTTTTATTTGTTTAAGATTTTTGTAAATTCTTCTATTATTAAATTTAATAAATTTAAGGCTTGTGTTTCATTATCACCTTTTACTGAAAAATATACTTTTAATTTTGGCTCGGTTCCGCTTGGTCTTAAACAAATGAAACCACCGTTTTCTAACTCGTAATACATACAATTTATATTAGAAAATTCTAATTTTTCTTCAATTTCGCCTTTATACGTTACACCTTTTAAATAGTCCCTTACCGCTACGATTTTTACGCCTGCTACACTTTCGATTTTTTGCTCTCTAACACTTGATACTACGTTATTCATATCTTGCATTGCGTTTACGCCTTGATATGCTATCGAAATCGTTTTATCTATGGTATAACCGTATTTTTTATAAAGTTCCATTAAGGTATTATATACCGTAGTTTTCTTATATTCATAGTAGCACACCATTTCGCTAAACAGCATACTTGCTACTACCGCATCTTTATCTCGAGCGTGCGTTCCCCTTAAATACCCGCAACTTTCTTCAAAACCAAATACAAACTCATGCTTTTTATCTTCTTCACATTGTTTGATTTTTTCGCCTATAAACTTAAAACCAACGGGTGTTTCTACTAATTTAACGTTATAATCTTTACAAATTATATTTACCATTCCCGTTGAAACGAAACTTTTAACTACCATTGCGTTATTTGATAGTTTATTATCTTCACGCAGTCTTGTTAATATGTAGTTAGTTAATAAAACGCCAACTTGATTGCCCGTTAAATTTATAAATTCATTTTTATCGTTTCTTATCGCTACGCCTAATCTATCACTATCTGGGTCTGTACCAAACACAACGTCAGCATTTATTTCGTTTGCTAATTTTACACCTAAACTCATTGCTTCAACGTTTTCTGGGTTAGGTACTTTTACCGTTGAAAATTCACTATCGTATACCGCTTGTTCTTTTACTACGTTACAATTTATTCCTAATTTGTTTAAAAGCCCCGTAACAAGCCTATAACCAGTTCCGTGAAGTGGCGTGTATACGATTTTTAAGTTTTTACCACAGCATTTTATGGCAGTTTTTGATAAAGATAACTTCGTTAATTCGTTTATATACTTTTTTTCAAATTTTGTAGATATAATTTTTAAAAGTTTATTATTTTTTACGCTATTGATTTCAATTTCTTCTATATCAAAATAATCATCAACCTTTTCAATATACTCTACTACTTTTTCAGTTAATTCTGGTGCCATTTGCGCACCGTCTTCGCCATAAACTTTATACCCGTTATATTCTTTTGGATTATGGCTTGCCGTTATCATAACACCGGCAATAGTTTTAAATTGTCTTACGGCATAAGATAACATAGGTACGGGACTTGGCTCGTTAAACATATATACTTTAATGCCGTGGCTAATTAAAACACCTGCCGTTTTTTGAGCAAATACTTGAGAGTATCTTCTTGTATCGTACGATATTACCACGCCTTTTTTTTTCGCTTTTTCGCCGAGAGAAGATATATACGTTGCAAGTCCTTTCGTAGCCCTTTTAACCGTGTATTCGTTCATCATATTAGTTCCACAGCCTATAATTCCACGCATACCCGCAGTACCAAATTCTAAACTCTTATAAAAGCGATATTCTATTTCTTTATCGTTATCTTTAATACTTTCAAGTTCTAAGTTTAAAGTTTTGTTTTGACTAGTTTTTTTAAGCCAAATTTCATATATATCTTTATAACCCATATTGCACCATCAATTATTTTTATAAATTATTTCGCCATCTCTAATAGTCATATAAACTTCAAAAGTTTTTGCGTTTAACACAACTATATCAGCATTTTTACCATCTTTTATTGAACCGACTGTGTTATCAATTTTAAGATTTTTTGCTGGGTTTATAGTTGCCATATCAATAGCGTTAGTAAATGGAATACCTACTTTTTCTACAAGGTTTTTAACGGCTACGTTCATTTTTAAAACGCTACCGGCAAGAGTTCCGTCACTAAGCCTTGCTTCGCCGTTTTTAACGTATACCGTTTGCCCGCCAAGTTCAGAAACTCCGTCTTCCATATGTTTAGCACGCATTGAATCAGTAATTAAAGTAACTTTATCGCTTGGCTTGTTTTTTATTACAAGTTTAATTGCTGGAACTGATACGTGAATTGTATCGCAAATAAGTTCACAATTTAATCTATCGTCTAAAAGTGCCGTTCCAACAACGCCTATATCTCTATGATGAAGTGGCGATTGTGCATTATATGTATGAGTAACGTTCGTTATGCCGTTTTCTATTCCGTTACTTAAATCGGCATACTTACTACTTGAGTGACCTACCGATGCAACTATGCCGTTTTCTTTTAAGTATTTAATAAGATTTGTAGCACCTTCAACTTCTGGGGCAAGCGATACGATTTTTATATTATTACCACTTATTTCGTTGTACTTTTTAAACACTTCAATATCAGGTTTTGCAACGTATTGTTCTGGTTGCGCTCCTATAAATTTAAGCGAAATAAACGGACCTTCTAAATGCACGCCAAGTAACTTAGCACCCGTACAAACGTTAGCGGAAATATAGTCGTTTATCGCTTTAAGCGCCTTAGAAATATTTTCAACGCTTTGCGTCATAGTTGTTGCTAAAAAAGTCGTAGTTCCCTCACTTGCTATCTTATTTGCTATTACTGACAAGGCTTCTATTGAGCCGTCCATAGCGTCATAACCACCTGCTCCGTGAATATGCTCGTCAATAAAACCTGGAATAATAACGTAATCATCATTTAACAAGGCTAATTCTTCAATTTCAGCATTATCATTTAAGTTGATTTTACCATTTTCAAATGCTATATTTCCTTTAACAATACCTTTACCTTCAACGTAAATATTTACATTTTTAAAACCTTTCATTTTATTTAGACTCCCTTCTTTGATTAAATTCAAATACTGCTTTTTGCCTTTTTAATTCTTTATCTATAACTTCTTGTAACGAATTTTGATATTTTTTATACTTACTTTTTAAAATTGGTCTTATAATAGCAAACCAAATTGTAGCCCACACTACGCCTGCTATTGACACTGCAAAGCCTAACCAACCACCGAAAGACATTTCACTTACGTCATTTATAATTATTAAAACAAATTGTATCAATGGAACTATGCCGAGTAATAGTGAAAATATTGATACAAAATTATACGTTTTAAGTGTTTCTTTAATTTTTAAAACTTTTTTTGTGTAAAATTGCCTTTCACCTATTTTTCTTATTTCAGCAATTTCTTTCATTGATTTTGCCGACTGCTTTTTAAATTCATCTCTTATCATAAGTTTTCCTCAAATAATTTTTTTAAATATTCGCCCGTATAACTATTTTCGTTTTGTGATATTTCTAATGGGTTACCCGTTGCAATAACTTGTCCCCCTTTATCGCCTCCGTCACGACCTAAATCAATAACGTTATCGGCAACTTTAATTACGTCTAAATTATGCTCGATTACTATTAAGGTGTTGCCCGCATCACGAAGTTTATAGAAAATATTTATCAATTTATTAACGTCATACGAGTGTAAGCCCGTTGTTGGCTCGTCTAAAATATATAACGTTTTACCCGTTGAACGCTTACATAACTCAGTTGCAAGTTTAACCCTTTGCGCTTCCCCGCCTGATAACGTTGTTGCCGATTGACCTAATTTTATATAACCTAAACCAACTTCTTTTAAAGTTTTTATTTTGTTATATATTCTTGGAATATTTTCAAAGAATATAGTTGCTTCGTCAACAGTCATTTCTAATACGTCATAAATAGTTTTATTTTTGTATTTTACTTGCAAGGTTTCTTTATTATATCTTTTTCCATCACACACTTCACAAGGCACGTATACGTCAGGTAAAAAGTGCATTTCAATCGTTATTATTCCATCGCCTTGACAATGTTCACATCTACCACCCGCAACGTTAAAACTAAATCTACCAGCACTATAGCCCCTTTCTTTTGCATCAACCGTTGAAGCAAACAACTCTCTTATATAAGTAAATACACCCGTATAAGTTGCCGGATTACTGCGTGGAGTTCTTCCTATCGGCGACTGGTCTATAGATATTACGTTATCAAAATGCTCCAAGCCTAAAATATCTTCATAATCCCCTTGTCGCACCTTTGATTTTAGCAGTTTTGTAACAACGGCTGGATATAAAACTTCATTAACTAACGAACTCTTTCCGCTACCCGAAACACCCGTTACAACGTTTATTAAACCAACCTTGAAATTAACCGTTATATTCTTTAAGTTGTTTTGTTTTGCACCTATTATAGACAATTCTCTACCATCGCCCTTTAAATACATTGGCGGAATTTCTATTTTTTTTCTTCCTGATAAATAATCGCCCGTTATACTATCTTTACAATTTATTACGTCTTGAAGCGTTCCGCTAACTACTACGCTTCCGCCTTCAATACCCGCTTTTCTACCTATATCAACAATATAATCGGCACTTTTAATGGTTTCTTCATCATGCTCGACAACTATTACGGTATTTCCTAAATCTCTTAATCTTTTTAGTGATTTTATAAGTTTTGAATTGTCTTTTTGATGCAAGCCTATACTTGGCTCGTCTAAAATATATACTACTCCCGTTAACCCGCTACCTATTTGCGTTGCTAACCTTATACGCTGTGCTTCGCCACCTGATAAAGTTCCTGCCGTTCGAGATAAAGTTAAATAGTCAAGCCCTACTTCTTTTAAGAAGTTTAACCTTTCTTTAATCTCTTTTACAATTCCTTTTGATATCATTTGGTTTGTTTTTGAAAAAGGTATTTCTTCAATAAAAGTATATGCGTCAACCACACTCATATCGGAAATATCAGCAATATTCTTACCGCCTACGTATACGCTTAACGCTTCTTTTTTAAGCCTTTTGCCGTTACACTCTTTACAAGGAACGGTATACATATATTTTTCTATTTCACTTTTAGTGTAATCTGAAGTAGTTTCTTTATATCTACGCTCTAAATTAGGAATAACGCCTTCATACGAACTCATATAACTACCTTGAAACGTTCTCGTAGCGTAATTCATTTGTATTTTTTCGCCGTTATTACCATATAACAATAAATTTAATTGTTCTTTAGGTAAGTCTTTAATAGGCATATCCATATCAATAGCGTAATGCTTAGATAGAGAAGAAAAATACATTTGAGCCATTTTTCCTGATTCTAAATTCCAGCCTGTAATTTGAAGCGCACCTTCGTTTAAAGATTTAGAAGTGTCGCCAAGCACTAATTTTTCATCAATTGCCGTTATATACCCTAAACCTTTACACGCATTGCACGCTCCAAACGGATTGTTAAATGAGAATAATCTTGGCTCTATTTCCGGCAACGATATTCCGCATATAGGACAAGCGTATTCAGTAGAAAAAATTTGCTCGTTTTCGCCTTCTATTATCGTTACTAGTCCGTTTGCAAGTTTTAAAGACGTTTCTACACTTGAAGTTAGCCTTGAACGGATATCATCTTTGACAATTATTCTATCGACAACTACGTTTATATTGTGTCTAATATTTTTATCTAAATTGATTTTTTCAGTAAGTTCGTAAACACTGCCGTCAATATATACTCTTACAAAGCCACTTTTCTTATAACTTTCTAATTGCTTTTCAAACTCGCCCTTTTTGCCCCTTACGACTGGCGCTGTTATTAAAAGCCTACTTCCTGCCGGATAACTTAAAATTTTATCAACAATTTCATCTATTGATTGCCTACTTATTTCTCTACCGCAATTATAACAATGCGGTGTGCCTGTTTTTGCAAATAATAACCTTAAATAATCGTGTATTTCCGTTACCGTACCTACGGTTGAACGTGGATTATGCGAAGTGGTTTTTTGGTCGATTGATATGGCTGGCGATAAGCCTTCGATACTATCTACGTCCGGCTTTTCCATTTGACCTAAAAATTGCCTTGCGTAACTTGATAAACTTTCCATATATCTACGCTGACCTTCAGCAAAAATGGTATCAAAAGCAAGGGTAGATTTTCCACTACCCGACAATCCCGTAAATACCACGAGTTTATTTCTTGGTATTTTAACGCTTAGATTTTTTAGATTATTTTGTTTTGCTCCCTTGATTGTTATAAAATTTTCCATATCACTTTCTCATTTTCTTTTTTAAAGCGTTTATAGTATCTCTAAGTTCAATACATTTTTCAAATTCAAAATTCTTTGACGCTATTTTCATTAACGCAGTTAATTTTTCAATTTCACTTGGAATATCTTTATAGTCTATATTTTTAACTTTATCTTCTTTTGTTGTAATATTTAGCGTATTTACTACGTCTTTTATTATTGTTTTTGGCTTGATATTATGCTCTTTATTATATTTGATTTGTATTTCTCGCCTTCTATTTGTTTCATCAATTGCCCTTTTCATACTATCGGTAATAATATCGGCATACATTATTACTCTACCTTCACTATTTCTTGCCGTTCTACCTATCGTTTGTATTAAAGAAGTGTCACTTCTTAAAAAACCTTCTTTATCGGCATCTAAAATTATTACGAGTTTGACTTCGGGCATATCTAAACCTTCTCTTAAAAGGTTTATTCCTACTAATATATCACTATCCCCTCGGCGAAGGTCTTGAATTATATCCATTCTCTCTAAAGTGTCAATCTCGCTGTGCATATACCGACATTTAAAGCCCCTTTCTTTTAGGTATTTAGAAAGTTCCTCAGCCATTTTTTTAGTTAGCGTAGTTATAAGTATTCTTCCGTTGTTTTTTATTACTTTTGTAACTTCACTTTCAATATCGTCTATTTGACCTATAGTTTTTCTAACTTCAATAGGTGGTTCTAATAATCCCGTTGGTCTTATTATTTGCTCGGCTACGTTATCGGCTAAATTTTTTTCATATTCGGCTGGCGTTGCCGATACGCATATAACTTGACCTATACGCTCCTCAAACTCTTCAAATTTTAAAGGTCTATTATCGTATGCTGATTTTAAGCGAAATCCGTAATTTACTAAGTTTGTTTTTCTTGATTTATCGCCGTTATACATAGCCCTAAGTTGAGGAATAGTCATATGACTTTCATCAATAAATAGTAAGAAGTTTTTTGGAAAATAATCAAGTAAAGTAAACGGCGGTTCGCCCGCTTTTCTACCGTCAAAATATCTACTATAATTTTCAATGCCACTACAATAGCCTATTTCACTCATCATTTCTATATCGTATGAAGTACGTTGACTAAGTCTCTCCGCTTCTAAAAACTTCTCACTATCTTTAAACGCTTTAACTTCGTCAAGCAAATCTTTCGTAATGAACGATATGCAGTTTTTTAGTTTTTCACTCTCAACGGCATAGTGGCTTGCTGGAAATATTACTGCGTGCTTTAATACGTTGATGGGATTACCCGTTACGTATTCAACTTCACTTATTTTTTCAATTTCATCTCCAAAAAACTCAACTCTTATTACCGTTTCGGAATTTGATGCGGGAAAAATATCTATTATATCGCCTCTTACCCTAAACGTACTACGCTGAAAATCTATATCGCTACGGGTATAGTTTATTGATATTAGTTTATTTATTACTTGATTTATGGTAATTTCTTGATTAGGTCGCAACGATAACGCTAATCTATAATACTCTTCAGGCGCACCTAATCCGTATATACAACTAACTGATGCTACTACTATAACGTCACTTCTTTCGGCTAACGAGCACGTTGCACTATGACGCAATTTATCAATTTCATCATTTATTGATAAATCTTTCTCTATGTACGTATCAGAAGCGGGAAGATATGACTCTGGTTGATAATAATCATAATAAGAAACAAAGTATTCTACGGCGTTTTCGGGAAAAAACTCCCTAAATTCATTACAAAGTTGACCAGCAAGCGTTTTGTTGTGCGCTATTACTAAGGTTGGCCTATTTACCCTTTCAATAACGTTTGCCATTGTAAAGGTTTTACCACTACCCGTAACTCCAACTAATACTTGCGTTTTTAAGCCATCTAACACACCTTCTACTAATGAATTGATTGCTTTTGGTTGGTCACCCGTAGGTTTAAATTTACTTTTTAACTTAAAATTTCTATTTTGCATACTTTTCCTTATAATTCAATTACATTTTAACATAATTTTTTGCTAATGTAAATGTAATTTACATTTTACTTAAAAAATAAATATAAAATTTTGCCTATTATAAAAGATGCTACGCCACCTGCAACACCTAATAGTATTTTTAATACAAAACTTCGATACACGTCTTGCTTTTCTATTTTGTAATTTCGTCCTTTGCTTTTTAAAGTTATACAACAATATTCAAACTCGTTTTTTGTGGCGTAAATTACTTCTATATACTCTTTTATTGATAATGCGTTAAGCATTTTTCTAACGTTTATATTTTTGAATTTTTCGTTTAACGTTTTTATTAAAAATAAACAACTTTCCACGTTTTTACAATTTTCATTTAAATATTCTAAAATTTTTATTTCATTTTTACTAAGCATATTACCCTAACAATTTTATTATTATATTTGCTAAAAAACTACCAAAAAGTGCAG
>JAZONZ010000029.1:0-21639 GCA_045654765.1 Christensenellaceae bacterium | reverse complement strand
CCTTCTTCTTTACCTTTAAAGTTTACTTGTAAAATATCGCCTTTGCTTTTAAAATTTCCACTTTGATTATCAAATCCTATAATTTTTAGATTGTTTCCAAGTATTCGTATTACCGTCAAATTTGATAATTTTACTCTTATTTCTTTTTCGGTAAATGAAAGCACTTCTAAAACGTTACTAATATGTATTTCGCTTTTATTTTCTATTACTACCTTTTGAACATTATTTTCCATAAAAAAACCTCTCATATTAAAATATGAAAGGTTTATTATTTTTATGTGTGATTAGTCTTTAAGTTTCATATCGCCATCTTTAATAAGATTAAACTTTTTGAATAACATAGTTATAACGATATTTAAAACTGCTGGTAAAACTATCATTAAAAGTGCAATACCTACGTATTCTAAAATTCCGCTTGAATTACCTATCATATCAATAACACCAACAAGACCTCACGTTCCAGTGGTGTGCCCCGATGCTCCGCATTTAAGTTTAAACACCATTGTTGATATAGGACCTAAAATTGCACTTGAAATAATCATAGGAAGCATAATTATAGGTTTTTTCATTATGTTAGGAATTTGCAACATACTCGTTCCTAAGCCTTGTGAAATTAAACCGCCTACACCGTTATCGTTATAACTTGCTACTGCAAAACCCACCATATGACAAGCACAGCCAACAGCGGCAGCACCACCGGCAATAAGCATTGCTTCTTGATTGCCAAGCGATACGTTTGACGCAACGGCAACCCAAATTGCAGCAGATGACGTTGGCATAGTTAAAAGCACGCCCATAATAACTGCAATTATAATACCCATTAAAAATGGAGTTGCGTTAGTGGCTATGGCTATTAAATCGCCAAGACCGTTTATAAGCCAAATAAACGGATAAGCAACGTAAACACCCACGAAAGATAAAAGTAAACTACCAAGTGGAATTAAAATTATATCAAGTGAAGTTTTACCTGCATATAATTCAACTATTTCAATTACGAGCATTGTAACAACGTATGAACCGATAGGATTTCCAGGAAGTCCTTTACTCATAGTGCTTGTTATCGCCTCGTATCCAGCGCCACCTACTATAAGTTTATCAGCAAAAGCACCTACTAAACCCGCAACTGCTGATGCGAATATCAATAATTTATTTTTCTTTAACGCAAAAGCAATACCTACGCCTATTCCAGCACCCATCATTATTTTCGCAACGCTTCCTATTGCTTTAAGCGTTGAGCCAAAATAATTGTTAACGCCGACTAAATCGGCAATAGTGCAAAGTATCGTACCTGCAATTAAAGTACAAAACAAGCCTTGCGCCATACCTGAAAAGGCTGTTATAAACCATTTTGTTGCTACGTTCTTAATAATTTCTTTAACACTCTTTTTGTCTTTCATAACTGCTTCACTCATTATCGTACACCTCAATTAATTTATTTTGTGTTTGGTCACAAGAAGTTAAAATATATTCTACCCCGTTTTTATTTAAAACAGGATAAGTTTTTATATCGTTGCCGTGCAAATGCCCGTACACTACTTTATCTACGTTAAATTGCTCGAAAAGTTTAGTAAACAAGGAATCTTCTTTACGAACGTTAAACGGCGGATAGTGTATTAAACATATAAGTTTATCTTCTTCACTTTTTAGTTTAACCGCACTATTTAACGCTAATTTAAACCTTTCTACTTCCCTATGATAAATTTTATAGTCTTGCTCGTTATAATCGGGCGAGCCTTCTACCGCCCAACCCCTTGAACCGCAAAATACGTAGTTGCCTATTTTTATGCTATCATTTTGAAGGGCGTAAACGTTTTTTGGTAGCCTTTCCCTAATTTTAGTTATACCTTGCCACCAATAATCGTGATTTCCCCTTATTAAAATTTTAATTCCGTTTAATTTTGCAATAAAATCAATATCAAGTAAGGCATCTTCAAGTTTCATAGCCCAACTAATATCTCCGGCAATTAAAACGATATCGTTCTCTTTTACTTTATTTTGCCAATCGTCTTTAATCCTATCTAAATAACCTTCCCATCTGGCACCGAAAATATCCATAGGTTTTTCTCCAGATAAAGACAAATGCAAATCGCTAATAGCATAAACTTTCATATTTTTTATTTTACACAATTTTTAAACAAAAATCAACTATTTAATATATAAAAAAGGCTAAACTTTCGCTTAGCCTTTACATATTCAAAATCTATCACTTTATCCGTTATTTTGTGGGAAAAGTGGCAATTCAAAAAATCCAGCGCAAACTTCTTGCGTGTATTCTTGACAAGTTGGAATTTGACAATATCCGTAAGACGGTATCAATAGTTCAACAGTCATTACAATTTTTAATATAGCTGTTGTACAAGCAGTAATGGTAAACGTATTTTCGCCAGTGTAAGTTCCTTCACTTGCAACAACCGATACAACCGCCTCGACCTCGTAAGGCATTATTGATGGCGTTGGAGTATAAAGAATTACGTCTTGCGTGAACGACATTGTTGACGTGCCTTTACCTTGAACTCCATTTGCATCTGTGTAAATAACTTCCAAAGGAATAGTATAAGTTACTTGAACTCTACTTAAAGACGGTCTATCTGGAAGTTGCTCGACAACTACGTTATTTATAGTTGCCATTGTTTGCGTGCTTTTTGCACTAACGAAAGTTAATGGATATGTAGGATTACTTGGAACTAAATTACTTAATATTAAAACAACACCTTCTTCTTGTGATTGTTTTAAACAAGCATCAAATACTTTCTTTACTTGTATACATACCTTCTCGCATAACCCATTTAATGGATTACCATTTATTTGACAAGGACATCTATCTTGACTGAAATTTGAGAAAAATGACATTTTAACCTCCTTAAACTGTTCACTTTAATATATGATAGTTTAATGGTTTTTGATACTCATTTTACTTAATATTATTTTTTACAAGTTCGTTTGACAACTCAACAAACACCTTTGGCGATAAAGATTCGCCCCTTGCATTTATATCTATATTTAATTTCGTTAATAAATTTTCACAATATTCTCTATTTAAATTATAACTCTTCATTAAATTATTTACTAACGTTTTTCTTCTCATTAAAAAACTGTTTTTTACTAAATTTCTATATGCTTTAATATCTAAGATATTAAATTTTTCTTTGTTCGTTACGATTTTTACAACTGCGGAATCAACGTTTGGCGATGGATAAAACTTATCTCTATTTATATATTCGATAATTTCGGTGTCGCAAGTTGCGTTTATTGAAGCCGTTATTGCTCCGTAATCACTACAACCTTCTTTTGCGCAAATTCTTAAAGCAACTTCTTTTTGTATAGTTACTATAATTGCATCACATTTTTTAGCACCTTCAATAAATTTCATTATTATAGGAGTTGTAATGTAATAAGGCAAGTTGGCAATTACGGTATAACGCTCGCCTATTTTTTCTTCAATTTCTTGTATTGAATTTTTCATAATATCTTGAAAAATTAACTCGATATTAGAAAAATCTTTTAACGTTTCAGCCAAAACGTCTTTGAGTTTTAAATCTATTTCGTAGCCGTAAACTTTTTTAACTTGCTTTGCAATTTCTCTCGTTAAAGTGCCTGCTCCTACGCCTATTTCTATTACGACTGAATTTTTATCAACCCCTGAACGACTTACTATTGATGCAAGTAGTTCGCTATCGGTTAAAAAGTTTTGACCAAACTTTTTTTCAAAAGTAAATTGTTTTTGTTTTAAAAGACTTTTTATATCCATAAAACCCTCGAATAATTTTTAATAAATTATATATACTACTTTTGGTAACAGCGTGAAAGTTTTTCATAGTCTTACCAAAGTTTACAAATGATAAAGCCGACAAACTAATTGTCGGTTTTACATATTATCTTTTCACTTTTTTAAAAAAGGTGTAAAAATTGTCATCTACAATACTTTCAAAATCTTCTTCGCTAACACCTTTTATATTTGCTAAATTTTTATACACGTATTTTACGAATTTTGGCTCGTTTACTCTACCCCTAAAAGGTTCGGGAGTCATATACGGACAATCAGTTTCGCAAAACAATCTATCAAGCGGAATATATTGAATAACGTCTTGCTTTTTATAGTTTTTAAAAGTTGACGCTCCACCAAAGGCAAAATATGCGCCTAAATCAAGTAAAATTTTAGTAATTTCTTTACTCTCGCCATAGCAATGCATTAAAAAACCGTTATCTATATTGTTTTTGTTTGCCTTTAAAATATCAACGGTGTCTTTAGTTGCATTTCTCGTATGCACGATTATTGGTAAATTACACTCTTTCGCAAGCATTATCTGTTTTTCAAAAGCCGTTTTTTGTACTTCCCTATCGAAAGGTTTATAAAAATAATCTAAACCTATTTCGCCAACCGCAATACATTTTTCATCACTTGCGAAAGGTTTAAAATAGTCAATAACCTCGCTTGTTATTTCGTTTGAAGAATCTGGATGACACCCAACCGTAAAATAAACCTCGCCATAAAGTTTAGCCGTTTCGCTTACCATTTTAGTAGTTTCTTTTGAGCAAGCAACGTTTATAACTTTATAAACGCCTTCACTTAAATAGTCTTTTCTTACGTTTTCAAGATTATCTTTATAAAACGAAGATTCTAAGTGAGCGTGAGTATCTATATATTTTAACATACTACCGAGCCTTCGGGCATATCAACTTCTGGCGATACAATTACAACTTTTCCGTCTTTTTCAGCACATAAAACCATACCTTGACTTACTACGCCACAAAGTTTTGCTGGTTTTAAGTTACTTACTAAAATAACTTTCTTGCCTATAAGTTCTTCAGGTTTATAATAATTTGCTAATCCTGACGCAACGGTTCTTTCTTCATCTCCAAGTGATAACGTGAGTTTTAATAATTTATTTGATTTTTCCACTTTTTCGCAATCAATAACTTTTGCAACTTTTAACTCGGTTTTGAAAAATTCATCAATAGTTATTTCTTCTTTCGTAGTTTCAACTTCCACTTGCTTTTGCTCCGCTTTTTGTTCTTCTTTATGGCGTTTTGCCATCATTGTTTCTATTTCTAAAAGTTCCTTTTTAATATCAATCCTTGGAAATATAGGAGCACATTTTTCCACTTTTACTCCCGCTTGCAATACGCCGAATTTAACGTTATCGAAAGTGTTTTCACTTTCTGCATCAATGCCGTACAATTTCAAAATCATATTTGGCGCTTTCGTTATAAAAGGCTTTAACGTTATTGCTGAAATTCTAATACATTCGCTTAATACGTATAATACCGTTGCAAGCCTATTTTTTGCATTTTCATCTTTTGCGAGTTTCCAAGGCTCAGTTTCGTCAATGTATTTATTTGCTCTTTGTATAAGTTTAAAAATTTCATTTAAACTTGATGGAACGTCTATTAAATCAACGTATTTTTTAACGTTACTAAATAATGAATTTGCCATTTCTATAACTTCATTATCTATTTGCTCTAACTTTGTATAGGCTGGCAAAATTCCACCAAAATATTGATTTATCATAGCGGTCGTTCTTGACACTAAATTGCCAAGGTCGTTAGATAAATCGCCGTTAATTCTCTTTAATAAACTTTCGTTAGTGTATACGCCGTCATTACCAAAAGGAATTTCTCTTAATAAGAAATATCTTAAAGCGTCCGTTCCGTATCTTTCCACTAATTCTCTTGGATTTGTAATTTCAGTTTTGATATTTTCGCCTTTACTCTTTGAAAGTTTGTCCCCACCTATTAAAAGCCAGCCGTGGCCATACACTTGCTTTGGAAGTGGTAAGTCAAGCGCCATTAACATTGCAGGCCATATAATAGTGTGAAATCTTACTATTTCTTTACCCACCATTTGTAAATCTGCCGGCCAATACTTGTTATAAAGCGAAGCGTCTTCACTACCGTAACCGAGCGCCGTGATATAGTTTGATAAAGCGTCTATCCAAACGTATACGGTATGCTTATCGTCAAAAGTTACGGGAATACCCCACTTTATAGTAGTTCTTGAAACGCATAAATCTTGTAAACCTGGTTTAATAAAGTTGTTTACCATTTCGTTTACTCTTGACTTAGGTTGCAAAAATTCCGGATTATCTTCGTATAATTTTAAAATTCTATCAGCATACTTTGAAAGTTTAAAGAAATAACTTTCTTCTTTGCCTTTTTGAACGGGTCTTCCACAATCTGGACATTTACCGTCTTTTAATTGCGACTCAGTCCAAAAAGATTCGCAAGGCGTACAATACCAACCCTCATACTGAGATTTATAAATTTCGCCTTTATCGTATAATTGTTTGAAAATACTTTGTATGCCTTTAACGTGATAATCATCGGTAGTTCTTATGAATTTATCATAAGAAATATCAAGTTTTGACCAAATGTCTTTTAAATCGTCAACGAGAGGATTTATAAATTCCATAGGTGTTAAACCTTTTTCTTGTGCCTTTTTTTCAATTTTTTGACCGTGCTCATCAGTACCCGTTAAAAAGAATACGTCTTTTTTAAGCATACGGTTAAATCTTGCAATAGCATCACACACAACCGTAGTGTAACAATGACCTATGTGCCAGTTACCGCTTGGATAGTATATTGGCGTTGTTATATAAAACTTATTATTATCCATAAAAACCTCTATTTGATTTTATTTGCTAGTTACTATTATATAGTAATTTATTTTTTTTGTAAACTTAATTTAAGCGAATATTCTACCTAAAAGCAACATAACTTGTACTATGAACGCAATTTTTAGTGTAATTTTAGTAATTTCTATACTTATTTTAACTATATCAAGCCCAACAAGTCTTTTTACGGCATTTTCTTCAGCATCAAATAAAGCCATTGAACTATCATTTAAATTGCTTGCAATTTACGTTATTTGGCTTGGCTTTACTAAAATTTTTGAAAATAGTTCTTTAACAAAAAAACTGCAAAAAAAAGTTTCGCCTTTAATTAAAAAAATATTTAAAACAAATAACGAAAAAGCCATTTCAACTCTTTCGCTAAATTTGACTGGTAATTTACTTGGAATTTCAGCAATAACTACAATTACGGCAATTGATAGTATGGCACTTTTAGACAAAGAAAACAACGAACACGCAAAAACTTTGCTTTTTGTAATATCGGCAACTTCTATACAAGTTTTACCCTTATCAGTTATGCAATTACTGTTAGAATATGGCTCTACTAATCCGTCAATTATAATTTTGCCTACCCTTTTTACAACCTTTTTATCAACTAGTATAGGAATTATTTTAACTAAGGTTTTTAAATGAAAATTTTTGAGTATATCGTTCCAACTTTACTACTATTATTACTTATTTATTCACTTTTTAAAAAAGTGAATATTTATAACTCTTTTACCGAAGGCGCAAAAGAAGGTCTTTCTTTTATCGTAACTATTTTCCCTTGTTTAGTCGCCATATTTTTAATGCTTGAACTCTTTACTTTAAGCGGACTTGAAAACGGCTTTGTTTCTTTATGTTCGCCCATTTTCGAGTTTTTTGGAATACCAAAAGAAGTTATTAAATTAGTAGTTTTAAAACCATTTTCTGGAAGTGGCAGTTTAGGCGAATTAAGTAATATTGTTTCAAAGTACGGTGCTGATAGTTTAATTTCTATAATAGCCTCTTCAATTTACGGTTCAAGCGAAACGATATTTTATATTTCAGCCGTTTACTTTGCTTTTTGTAAAAATAAAAAAGCGACTAAAGGAATAATAATTTCCCTTGTCGCTTGCTTTATATCTACTTGTTTGGGCTGTTTATTTTGTAAACTAATTTTTAGTTAGTCAACGTCTAAATGTTCTAATGCTGATTTCTTTTCTACAACCTTATTATCGCCGTATTTAACGAAAAACATTGTTATAAACGAACAAATTGCAAATATCGTTGCGTATGGGAATAGCACTCTCATATCTCCAAATAAATCCATAAAGAAACCAGACAATATAGGCGTTATTATTTGCGCCGACATACTTGCCGTATAATAAAAGCCCGTATATTTTCCTACGTTACCGCCCTTAGCAAGTTCAACTACCATAGGAAATGAGTTTACGTTGATTGTTGCCCAGCCTATGCCCGCCAAAGCAAAAAGTAAAGTCATTACGATAGGATTTGTTGTTGACGTTACGAAAGTTGCTGATAAAAATGCCGTAGACAGCATTAAAACACCCGCTAAAATAGACTTTTTTCTACCAACTTTGCTTGCTATTATACCAACAGGAACGTATGATATTATAGCCGCAACTTGTGCAATTAAAAGCGTAGAATTATAATCAGTATGTAGTACGTTTGAAGCGTATAGCGAAAATTTAGTAGTTACCGCATTATAACCTATATACCATAAGGCAACCGAAGCCAAAATTAAAAGTAAAGACAACTTCTTGCCCTTAGATAATCCCTTAGGATTATCTTCACTACTATCTTCAATTATCATTTCACCGCCGTTATCTAAACTTTTAGACTCTTCTTCCATATCTTTAACCCACTTAGGCTCGTTAACCTTAGTTAAAAATATTACTAAGCCTATAACCATAAGTGAAGCCACCGCAAGTACGAAAAAAGTATACGGCATTGTTTGATTTTGCGGTTTACCCGTTTTAAATATCATACCTAAAACAAGCACTAAAATACCGCCCGCAGTCCCCATTAAATTTATTACGGCATTTGCTTTTGAACGAAGTGGTTTTATAGTTACGTCTGGCATTAAAGCAACTGCTGGAGAACGGAACGTTGACATAGAAAGTAACGTTATTAAAAGTACTGCTATAAAAAGCACTAACGGTAATGGATTTGACTTCGTTACGTTCCAAGCAAACGAACTTCTTGCAGGCGTTATTATATTACTATAAATATTATCGCCGTCATTTTCAGTTATTACGTATTCTCCGTTTTCATACAAGTAAGTGGCATTGTAATTGCCTGCAAATGAAATGAAAGTTTCTTTAACCGCTACCTGCTCTTCACTTGATAAACTATCATAATCTTTATTAGCCACTAAATGAGAAACGTAATCTTTTAAAGTGTATTCTTTTTCTTCGTTTTGAACGAATTCTTTATTTGAAATAGTAATATTATCGCCGTCTTCCCACAAGGTTTCTATAAATTGAGCCTCGTCTTTACCGCTATACACTTTATTTAATTGCATATTATCGGCAAAAGTAAGCGAAATAAAGGCTACAACCGCTAATATAGTGCCTATAACAATGTAAGGCGTTCTCTTTCCGTATTTGGTTTTTGTTTTATCACTTAGCGAGCCAAAAATTGGAAGCAAAACAAGGGCAAATATATTATCAAGTGCCATTATCAATCCGGAAGTAGTTTGATTTAAACCAAACTTATTAACAAGCATCATAGGAACAATACTATCATAGGCTTGCCAAAACGCACTAATTATGAAAAATGCAAATCCGACAAATATTACTTTTCTATAGTTTAACTTCATTTATTTTCCCCTAAATATAATTTTATTCTTCTGCATAAATTAACGTATGGCAAGTATCACACTCTTGTAACTCTCCGTTAGATAAGGCGGTTAAAGTTAGAGTTGATAACCCCGTCATACAACGTGGACAATTTCGTTGTGCCATTGAACTTGAAATTTTATATAATATAGGAAATTTATTATCTTTTCGCCTATCGTTATATTTTTGCATTAAGTTTTCAGGAATATCTACTTTTATTTTATCAAGTTTAACCTTTAATGCGTTTATTTCACCTTTTTTGCTTTCTTTTTTGGCTTCGTATAAAGGTTTATTTAAGTCGTATTGCTCTTTCATTTCTTTACGCTTATTAGCCAACTTGAAAAACTCTTTATACAAATCTTCCATTTCTTTTCTTACTGATAAAAGTTCGTTTTCCTTAGCATTTATACTATTATGAATTTCATCAAACTTTTTCTTTAAAATTGCTAATTCATCTTCTTTTTCACATTTATCAACACTTTTTGCAAGTTCAGTTGCTTGCTTTGATAAATTATTGAATTCTTCGTACAAGGCGTTTTGCTTGTTTAATAATTGCTCTGCCTTTGTATTTATGTTCGTTAAAGTTTCGCTTGCACTATTTAAAAATTTTCTTGCAGTTAAATACTTGATTGCCTCGTCACTTTTTAAAATTTCATCTTCAATAGCCTTAACGACTTTATCAATTTCTTGATATTCTAAAAGCAATTTTGTTTCTTTGTTCATAAAATGAACCTCCTTATTAAAGCAAATGCTTATCATTATTTAAGTACATTTGCACTTTTGTTTTATTTTTTAATTGATTATATATTTTTTCATAGCCGTAAAACTCACTTGCATAATGAGTTAAATTTATAACGCTTTTTTTATTATTTAATGCCGATAACAAAACGTGATGCGGTATATCGCTTGAAATAAATAAATCACAATCGCTTAAACTTAAAATTTCTTTTTCGCTTAAACCACCACCGCAAAAAGATGCCACCTTATAGTCTTTTTGAGCATCTAAACCATAAACTAAAACTCTATTTGTGTTAAACTCACTTTCAATATTTTGTTTAATTTGACTTAACGTAGTATTTTTTAAAGTGAAAACTCTGCCGTACCCACCTTCTAAAATAGGATAAACTATTTTAGCATTTTCTCCACCTATTCCTTGACAAAAATAATGGTCGATTCCCGTAGGTGCGCTATCTAAATTTAAATGCATAGATATTACGCCTATTTTTTCGTTTATACAACTTAAAAGCGCATTAGAAAAATCGTTTACGCTTGATATAGGTTTATATATTGCTGGATGATGAGTTACTATTAGTTTAGCACCAACTTCTTTTGCATACGAAACGGCGTTTGAAGTTAAATCTAATGAAAAAACAACGCTATTTATATCTTCGTAAGTATCAACTAAAATACCGCTATTATCATACGCTCCATACTTTTCGCAAAATACATTTGAATATTCTATCGGCGCAAATTCATTTAAAAACTTGTAAAACTCATTGATTTTCATTTAATACCTCGTTTATATGGTCAAGTTTTGTTTTTAACTCTAAATCTTCACTATTTTTTAAAGCATTTTCATATAAATTTTTGTAAAAAAGCAATTTATTGATAAAATCAATATGCCTATTTTTTAAATTATCTCTACCAAAAATATACTCTTTTTCAGTATAAGTATCTTCGCCCTTTTCCGCTAATATTATATCGTAAAACTTGCCATCAAAAATAGTGTAATCTTTTAATATTTTATAGTTTAAACTATGGAGCGTTTTTCTTACCTTTATTGAGTTTTTCATAGGGTTTAATATTAACCTATTAGGCAATTTATCACTTGACAAAAGTATTTGACATATTTCTTCGCCACCCATACCCGCAATTACCGCTTCGTTTGGCACTACGCTATATTCTTTAAAGCCGTCACTTACAACACTTTCAACGCTTTCGCCGTATTTTTTCAAAAGGTTTTTCGCTTTTAGTAAACTTTTAGCAGAAATATCCGAAATAATTACCTTTTTAAATTTTCCCTCTTTTAAAACTCTTTCAGCAATATATCCGTGGTCGCAACCAACGTCACCAAAAACTTCGCCACTTGAAATTAAACTATAAATTTCATTTAAACGCTTAGTCATTATTCAAGATATTCTTTAAGACGCTTTGAACGAGAGGGATGCCTTAATTTTCTAAGTGCTTTTGCTTCGATTTGACGAATTCTCTCTCTTGTAACGTTAAACTCTTTACCAACTTCCTCTAACGTTCTTGGACGTGAATCATCAATACCGTAACGAAGCCTAATAACCTTTTCTTCTCTTGGCGTTAACGTGTCTAAAACGGAAATAAGTTGCCTTTTTAATTTTTCTTGTGCTACTACGTCATCTGGCGATTTAGCAACTTCATCTTTGATAAAATCGCCAAGTTTACTATCGTCTTCTTCGCCGATAGGCGTTTCAAGTGATACGGGGTCAAGTGCTATTTTTTGAATTTCACGAACTCTTGATACGGGAATATCCATTTCCTTTGAAATTTCTTCTACCGTAGGTTCACGACCAAACTCTTGCATACATTGACGAGAAATTCTTTTATATTTATTTATAGTTTCAACCATATGAACGGGAATTCTTATCGTTCTTGCTTGGTCGGCAATCGCCCTTGTTATTGCTTGACGAATCCACCAAGTTGCATAAGTTGAAAACTTATAACCCATTGTATAATTGAATTTTTCTACCGCTTTCATTAAACCTAAATTACCTTCTTGAATAAGGTCTAATAAGTGCATTCCCCTACCAACGTGCCTTTTTGCTATTGAAACTACAAGTCTTAAGTTTGCTTCAGACAATCTTCTTTTAGCATCTTCATCGCCTTCCATCATTCTCTTTGCAAGTTCAATTTCTTCTTCAGTTGATAAAAGTGCAATTCTTCCTATATCTTTGAGATAAATTTTTACAGGGTCGTCAATTGCAACGGAATCAATTTCATCATAAATGTCTTTGGCTTCGCTATAAGAATCAACGATTTTAATACCTGCATCTTCAACTTCTTTGAAAAGTGTTTCATACTGGTCGGAAGTTAAATCATACTTTTCAATTTTGTCGTTTAAATCATCACTTGTGATTGAACCTTTTTTAGCGTTTTCACTAATTATTGTTGAAGTTAATTCTTTAAGTAATTGTTCTGATATACTCATTTTTCTCCTCCGTTATAGCCTTTTAAGTTTTAAGGTTAATAGCGCAATCATTTCTCCTATTTGCGCTCTTTTTTCTAAATCAATTTCTTTTTCGTATTCTACGTTTAGTCTTTTAATTTCATTTTCAATATTGTACTTTTTTACGTTGTAGACACAGTCTTTAAAATATTTTTCTTCAATACTTTTATCAAAACCGTCTAACGCTACTAAAATTGCCGTTAATTCCATAGCACCTTGCTCGCCAACTATTTGATGCAAACTCTCTACCATTAAATTTTTATCAAAAAGCAATTTTTCGTATATCTTTTCTCTATGCTCGTTGTTAAAATACAATTCTTCATCAACTTTCGCATACGGTTTTTTAAATATTAGCGACGCTAATATAAACCTTTCCGCCTTAGATATTAAACTATTATCTTCTACTTTAGGATAGTTTTCGTCTATTACCATAGGCGAACTAACTACCGTAACCGTTCCTTTATCTAAATCGTTTTTAAGTGATTGATAGGTTAAATTAGCCTCTTTTGCAACTTGTTTTAATAATTCTTCTTGCAAAAAAGTGTCCCCTAACGCTTTTATAATTTCTAAACACTCGCTTACGTATTTTCGCTTATCAGTTACGTCTTGCAAATTTTTGCCTCGTTTTACAACGTGCAGTTTATAATCTATTAAAGGCATAGCCTCGTCTACTAATTTTAAATAAGCGTCAACACCTTGCTGTTTTATTACTTCATCTGGGTCTAACTTGTTTGGAAGAGTTAATATTTTTACTTCAAAACCTTCGTTTGCAAAAATATTTAAACTACGAATAGTTGCCTCTTGCCCAGCAAAATCACCATCGTAACTTACTATTACTTTATTCGTGTATCGCTTTAAAAGCCTTGCTTGCTCTAAAGTTAACTGCGTACCCATTGACGCAACTACGTTTTTTATGCCTGCTTGAGTTAAGGCTATTACGTCCATATACCCTTCAACCATAATAACGTAGTCTATTGTTTCAGTTTTTATAAGTTTATGTAACTTGTTAATATTGTATATTACCCTTTTTTTGTTGAATACCATTGTATCCGCCGTATTTTTATACTTTCCAAAAGTTGGGTTTTTTTCTAACGACCTTCCGCCAAAAGCAATAACCTTGTCCACGTTGTTTATTATAGGAACAATCAATCTTTTAGCCTCGAAATCATATAATTTACCATTTTTACCACGGGAACATACACCCGCATTTAAAATTTCTTGTTCGGTGTAGCCTAAGTTTTTTAGATGATTAGGAAGCGATTCAAAATCTAACGAAGCACCAAGACCAAAACTCGTTATTATATTGTTTGTAAAACCACGTTTTATTAGATAATTATAATATTCGCTACCGGCTTCACTACGCAAATTGTTTAAGTAAAATCTTGCCGTTTTATTTAAAATTTCATAAGCCCTATCTTTTTCGTTTTTTCTTCGTTTAGACTCTTCTTCATCAAAATTGTCGCCTTGTGGCATAGGAATTTTGTACATATCGGCAAGTTTTGATACGGACTCAAAAAAAGTTAAATTTTCTTCTTCTTGAATAAATTTAATCACGTCACCCGTTTTATGACAGCCAAAACAATAATAGAATTGCCCCGGTTCGTTTACGCAAAACGAAGGCGTTTTTTCAACGTGACCAGGAAGCGGACAACACGCCCAAAAATTAGATGGACCGTTGCGTTTTAAAGAGCAATATCTACCTATTACTTCTACTATATTTATTTTTGATTTTAATTCTTCAATAAATTTATTGTCTATTCCCGACATAATAATTTCCTTTTATGAATTTAATGGAATAAATATACTTTTAAATACGTTGACTGCATACCTATCAGTCATACCCGAAACGTAATCGCATACAACTTGTTCTTTATCGGTAGTTTCAAGTAATTTTTTGTAAAGTTCTGGCAATTTATCAATATTGTTTATAAAATAATCAAAAAGCGCTGAAAGTAATCTATTTGCCTTTTCTTCTTCTTTTAAGGCGTACTCTCTTAAATACACTCTTTCAAACATAAAGTTTCTAAGTTCAGTAACGGCAGTATTTACTTCGCTCGTTAACGCTATTTTATTTTTACCAAAACTTTCAGTATATACTGACGTTATCATAGTGTTAATTCTATCTTTTCCACTTTCGCCTAAAACTTGTATAATGCTTTTAGGAATATCGCTAAGTTTTATTACGCCTGCCCTTATAGCATCGTCAACGTCGTGATTTAAATAGGCTATTCTATCGGCAAGTGATACGGCTTGTCCTTCAAGCGTCATAGGATTGCCCGACATTTTATGATTTAAAATTCCGTCTCTAACTTCTATGGTTAAATTTAAACCACGAAGGTCGTTTTCTATACAATCGACAACTCTTAAAGATTGTTCGTTGTGTTTAAAGCCTTTTTTTGTAAGTTTATCAAGAACCCTTTCGCCTGCGTGGCCAAACGGCGTATGCCCTAAATCGTGCCCTAAACTAATGGCTTCGCTTAAATCTTCATTTAAGTTTAAACTTCTACATATTGAACGAGCAACTTGCATAACGTCTAACGTGTGAGTTAATCTCGTTACGTAATGGTCGCCTTCGGGCGAAAAAAATACTTGCGTTTTGTTTTTTAACCTTAAAAACGCCTTTGAGTACATTATTCTATCTCTATCCCTTTGAAACTCCGTACGCATTTGACAAGGCTCTTCTTCTTTTAATCTACCTTTCGTATTTATTGACTTCGTTGCATAAGGCGATAATATTAAATCTTCCTTTTTAAAAACGTTTTCTTTTATAGACATAACACACCTTTATTATTACTTACTCACTTAATAAATACTAAATAAAAAGTTAAATTCCTTTATTTTTTATAAATTTTTAAACTTTTCCTACGCCTATTTTAAATTGTTTGCCGTTTACTTGTTCGTTTTGCTTTAAAATTATTGCATATAACCTTTTTGCAACGTCGCTTGGTGTGTATATCTTCTTTAACGACGCACCCTTTATAAAGGCAAGTTTTTCTTCTTTTGTTAAATGCTTGTTCATATCGGTATCAATAAGCCCGAGCACTACTTCTACAATAGCAATAGATGAAAATTCCATTTCGCTTGCAAGAGCCCTACTAAATGAAGATATTGCGCCTTTTGATGCGGAATAAATACTTTCACAACTTCCACCGCTTAAGGCAAAAACGGAAGATATATTTATAATCTTACCACCGCTAGATAGCATTTTACTAATTGCCGTTTTACTTGTGTTGTATACGCCTTTAACGTTTACGTTAAATACTTTATCAAATTCTTCATTACTAGTATCAATAAGAAGTTTTTGCGGTAAACAAATACCCGCATTATTTATTAAAACGTCTAAACGATTGTATTTTTTGTAAATATAATCAAACATTTTTTGCACTTCAAAAGCATTTGATACGTCCGCTTTAAAAATATCAAATCCGCTTTTTTGCATTTTAATAGCAATTTCATCACTATTTAAGTAATTAACTATTACTACGTGCCCTTTTTTAAGTAGATATTCACAAGTAGCATAGCCTATACCCCTTGTTCCACCCGTTACTAAAATTATCATAACAATAAAAAATGCCCAACACTAAAATGCTGGGCAAATCCTTTCTTATTTTTTAACTCTTTCCATATATTCGCCTGAACGAGTGTCAACACGAATAATATCGCCCTCGTTAACAAACATAGGAACTTGCATTGTAATGCCTGTTTCAAGCGTAACGATTTTCGTTGCGTTTGTTGCCGTGTTACCTGCAACGCTTGGCTCAGCCACTGTTACAAGTAATTCAACGAAGTTTTCACACTCTACTAAGAACGCTTTGCCTTTATAAAATTTAGCCGTTACAGGGTCATTTTCTTTAATGTATTTTAAAGCGTCTTCAACTTGGTCGTAGTTCATAAGATATTCTTCAAAATTTTCATCGAAGAAGTGATAAAGTTCACCATCATTATAACTATAAGTCATTCTCTTAGTTTCAATTACTGCATTTTCAAACTTTTCAGTTGGGTTGAAAGTAAATTGTAAAACTTTACCATCCATAACGTTTTTTAACGTAGTTCTAACGAACGCTGAACCTTTACCTGGTTTTACGTGTAAAAAGTCTACAACCGTATAAACTTTTCCATCATACTCGATTGTAACACCTTTTCTTAAATCACCTGCTAATACCATAAAATATTTCTCCTTAAATATATATACTTGTTTATTTACTACGCTTTTAGCGTTAATAATTCCTTACTATCAGTCATAAACGACTTGCATTTGCCATTTTCTAAATAAAACGTGTCTTCAATTCTTATACCGAATTCTCCATTTATATACACGCCTGGCTCAATCGTGAACACGTTGCCGTTTACGAGCAAAGTTTCGCCTTTTGGCGATAGCCTTGGACTTTCGTGCACTTTTACACCTACGCCGTGACCTAAACTATGAGTAAAATACTCGCCGTAGCCATCTAACTTTAATGAATTTCTTGCAAAACTATCAGCCTCAATTCCGCTTATGCCACAAGTTATGCTTTGACTTGCACTATTATGCGCTTTAAGTACGCTATTATAGACTTTAACAAATTTTTCAGTTGGAGTGCCAAAATATAGCGACCTTGTCATATCCGAAGCATACCCGTCAACAATACAGCCAAAATCCATTAAAATAGGCATATCTTTTTTTAATACGATATTTGAAGTTTTGTAATGAGGAATTGCCGAACCTTCACCAAACGCTACGATACTTTCAAAAGAAGTTGAAGTTGCTCCGTTTTTCTTAAAATAATATTCTAAGATTGCTGAAAGTTCTAATTCGGTAACGCCCGCTTTTATATGCTTAATAGTTTGATAAAAACTTTTTTGACATATTTCACAACTTTTTTTAATTAAAGATAGTTCTTCACTATTTTTTACACTTGATATTTTATTATACTCACTCGTATAATCAAAAACCTTAAATCCATTACTTACTAATAAATTATAATCGTATAGTGAAGTGTACTCGTAAATTAAACCTATTTTCGTTGCGCTTTGTTCTTTTAATAAAGAAACAACGTCATTAAAACTTTCATATAAAATTTTAGTTTCGTTTTGATTACAAGTAATGCCGTCAAAATATCTTTTATCAGTAAAAATGTATTTTTGCTCGCCTATTATTACTAAATAAGCATCACTAATAGGTTTTTTTACGTAGTAACGAATAACGTCACTATCAGTAATTAAAATAGCGGTATTAAAACTATTCATTAGCCTTACCTATAACTAAAAAAAATTCTACGTTATAATAATAACATATTATTATATTTTAGTCAACAATTAAAGCGAACTTTAATTTCATTTTGACATATTTTTCAATTAGTTTTTAACTTTTTTCTATAGCTTGCCACCTTTTTAATATTTAAGAATAAAAAATACTTGATTTTAATTTATTTTAGTTTATAATATAGGTATGCTATCACAAGAAAATTTTAATATGGTAGTTGCTAAAAACCTTGTATCGTATAGAAAACTCAATGGTTTTACTCAACTTGACCTTGCTGAAAAACTTAATTATTCCGATAAAGCAATTTCTAAATGGGAAAGGGGCGAATGCTTGCCTGACGTTTATACGTTAAAACTTATTGCCGATTTATATGAAATTAGCGTTAACGATTTACTATCGTCAAAAGCAAAACCAAAAACTTCTTCAAAAAAGACGGGTAAATTTTTTATTCCCCTACTTTCTATTACTGCAGTATGGTTGGTAGCAATACTATCTTTTTTCTTTTTAGAAATATTTTTACCAAATGGTAAAGCAAATTATCTTGCGTTTATCGTAGCAATACCCGCTTGTTTTATAATTTTAACCGTATTTACTTGTATTTACCATAATTTTATTGGCGAATTTATTTCGATTTCAGGCTTAGTTTGGACTATTATTTTAACGTTAGATTTAGCCTTAAATTCTATTTATAGCGGAATTTCTTTTTTATACGTAGTAGGTATTCCACTTCAAGTTGCTATAATTTTATGGTTTGCTTTTAAATGGTTTATTAAAAGAAAGAAAAAATAAACCGTAACGAAAAAAATTCGTTACGGTTTTTTTATTTATTAAAATATAAATTTTTTAAAGTGAGAGCGTCAATATCTTGCGTGCCCGCACTTTCGCTTATTACGTACGGCTCAATCCCTTTAACTTTTATAGAATTTATAAAATGCTCGGGATTTGGACCGTATTCATTATCTAAGAAGGTTAAATGCTTAACTTCGCCCTTTTGACTATACATTATTTTAGAAAAATGAACGTGCATTTTTTCTAATTTCTCTCGCCCTGCAACACTCTCTATTTCGTTTAATTCGTTAACGAAATCTTCGGTGCTTTTTAGTCCGCCTAACGTTCTTGAATTTATATGCCCAAAATCTATGCAAGGATAATAAAAAGGCGCAATTTTACAAAATTCACTAATTTCTTTAGTTGTTCCTATTTGTGCAAATTTTCCCATTGTTTCTGGACAAATTAGTAAATCGTCATAGCCGTTTTCATATATTTTATCGGCTAAAATAGATAAACGCAATTTTGTTAAGTTGACCGCTTCATTTCTATCTAATTTACCTTGTGACGCTGGGTGAAACACCACTCTTTTTGCGCCCATAATTTTTGCCATTTTACAAGATTGCAACACGTAATTATACGAATTTTCAGCCTTTTCTTCTTCGGGTGTGGCAAAGTTGATAAAATACGGCGCGTGTACGCTAATTTCTATATCGTTATCGCTAAACGCCTTGCATATTTCTTCGCCTTTTTTAGTAGATAAATTAACTCCTCTACCAAAAGAATACTCAAAACAATCAAGCCCTAAATTCTTAACCCATACGGGCGATAAAACGCTATCTATATGCCCTGCATTATGAAACGCTTCACTATTTCCACTTGGTCCAAACTTTATCATTTTAACCACTTTTCATCCTTTTGTAATTGTTCTTTTAGTTCTTCAACGCTATTAAAAGTCTTTATATCTCTAATACGCGAAATAAAATATATCGTTAAATATTTATTGTATAAATCGCCGTTAAAGTTTTTTATATACGTCTCAACGATATACTTGTCGCTATTAAACGTTGGCTGAGAACCTACGTTGGTAATTCCTTCGTATAAATTGCCGTTTATATAAGTGCAAGTATAATATACGCCTTCTTTTAACGGATATTTATCTTTAGAAAGCGACATATTCGCCGTTGGATAACCTATTTTTCTTCCTAATTCTCTACCCTTTTCAACGTATCCCCTAATAAAATAATTGCTATTTAACAACGTGTTTATTTTTTCAACGTTACCTTCGTTTAATAGTTGCTTTATTTTCGTAGAAGATATTTTTTCGCCGTTTTCATCAGTTTTTAAAGGTAAAACCTTTAAGGCTATTCCCCTTTCTTTACATACGTAGTTTAATAAATGTACGTTTCCTAACTTTTTAAAGCCAAAAGTAAAGTCTTCGCCCACAACAATTCCTTCTACGTTATATAAAGATAAAAGTTGGTCTAAGAAATCTGTCGCATTAGTTTCAATAAACTCTTTATTGACCTTTTTAGAAATAACCCTATCAATTTTTAACGCTTTTATTTTTATAAGCCTTTCTTCTAACGTAAAAACGTCTTTTTCGCCCTTAAAATTGCCTGTAAAAAGCAAAACGGCACTTAAAGCGTTTAACTCTTTAGATAAATTTATAGTTTCTTCTAAAAGCATTTGATGCCCGCTATGAATACTATCAAAATAACCAAGCGCTATTACTATTTTTTCATTATTATAATTTCCATAATCTATAACGTTCATATTATTCCTTTACGTAAGACTTTATTTTTAAATTACCCGCGTTAACTATTCCTACACCTATAAATTCGGTGCTGTTAAATACCTTATATAAACCGTTTTCTTTTTCTACAATTACTTGCCTACCAAAATTAAGTTCTATATTTTCTTCATTTGTTAAATATATTTCATCAAACGTTAAAACGTCCTCTGGTTTTATAATATTTTTAGATAAATCAATACTATCAATTTCTTCTAATCTAATGCTATTCTCTATACAAAAAATTCCGCTTTTTTCACGACAAAGTTTCGTCATAGTGGCATAAGTTTTTAATAAATACGCTATATCTCGACAAATTGAACGAATATACGTTCCACCCTTACATACAATTGTAAAATTGTAGGTATTATCGTTGATTTTGCCGTTACACGTAACGCTTTCTATTACAACTTTTTTAGGCGGTAATTCAACTTCAATGCCTTGTCTTGCAAGTTCATAACTGCGTTTTCCCGAAACGTTTTTAGCACTATATATAGGTGGCTTTTGCATAACTTCACCCGTAACTAAATGCAAAACTTTTGTAATTTCGCTAAGCGTAGGAATTTTACCACCTTCTTTTGTAGTTTTACCTTCACTATCTAAAGTGTCCGTTTCATAACCAAAAGTGAAATTAGCGTTGTAAACTTTTACCTTATCAAGTAAGTAATCAAAAAGCCTAGTACATTTTCCTATACCAACGGGCAATACTCCGCTCGCCATAGGGTCTAACGTGCCCATATGCCCTATTTTTTCGCCCCTATATTTTCTTTTTATTTTTGTTAAAGCATAAGCCGAGGACATTCCACTCGGCTTAAATATATTTATAAATCCATTCATATTACAGCCTTTGCTTGATATTGAAGGCTAATTTATCAATTATATCTTCTAAATATCCGTTCATCATAGTTCCACTTGCTAAAATATGCCCGCCACCGCCATAGAGTGACGCAACTTCGTTTACGTTTACCTTTCCTTTACTTCTAAAACTAATTTTGTAAGACTTATCGTTAATTTCAAGTATTGAAACGGCAACTTCACAAGTGTCAATCGACAAGGCAAAATCAATAAATCCTTCCGTCATAGAAACGTCACCGTTTGCCTCTTTAATATCGTTTAGGGTTATAACTAATACAGTCATTTTACCGTCTAATAAATATCTCATATTAGAAATAACTTTTGCGTATAATTTT
>JAZONZ010000028.1:0-5137 GCA_045654765.1 Christensenellaceae bacterium | reverse complement strand
ATCTCTATGCTTTAAGTAGCCACTAACTACTCTTATAAAACCAAATAAATATATTGCAAAATAAAGTTTTTTAACGTTTTTATCAAAATACATATAAAAACTAATAAAAAATGGCAGGAATAACAAAATAACTACTATAGCAATAACGTATAACATACTTATATTTTTAGTAAACGTTACGTTTTTATGTATAAAAAAAGGCGTAAATAAAGTGGCGTAGCAACAATCTCTATCGCAACGCCACAACTATATTTTTCTATCAGTAAATTATTTTGTTTCAGCAGTTATATTTTGCTAAGCAAAGCTTATGGTTTGAACCCAAAAGTTAAGACAAAAAATTAAATTATATATTTTTATTATTTTTATACTGGGCTAAATATACCGAGTAAAATTATACCGATAATCGTTATCAATATTGTAAGATAATGTTTTAAAGATAACTTTTCTTTAATTATTAACCTACTCCATACGAGTGACAATACACAATAAGCAGAAATTATCACCATTCCAACACTATAATCAACAAACATTACTGCCATATAAAAGATTTGTCCTATCGTTTCGCAAAAACCACCAGCATATAATAAACCGTTCTTTTTAGCAAATAAAGTATCTTTTTTAACGAATTTAACCCATATAAACGCAAATATAGCAAGTAAAAAGAATGTAAGTTCAAATGCAGAGTTTGAAGCATAATCAGTAATAATACCACTTATTTCTAACATTTCGTCAGAATGTAATAAGCCACAATTTGAACAAGTTTTATTAATGAAAAATAATTCTCCACAATTTACACACTCATGAATAGAAAATAAAAGTTCATCTCCAACAGTGCCTAACGCATCAATTATTAAATATAATACAGGAAGAAGTAACGCCCAAATAGATTTTACATATTTCTTATTACTTTCTTGTCTTCTTAAAATTTTAAGTTCTTCATCTTCATTACTTTCAACAAAGCTCAATGAAATTATACCTGCTGTTACCAATATAACGCCTATAATTGAACCTAAATTTAAAGTTAAATCACCCCACCAAATAAGAGCGCATATTAAAAGCGCTAAAGAGCCAGAACAATTACAAATAGGACTTGAAATTGAAAGTTCTATATATCTTAAGCCTATATAACCAAGCACCATTGCAAGTATGTAAAGAACCGCAACAGGCAAATAAATTAAAAAGTCCGTTAATTTAAAATCAGTATAAAACAAACTTCCCACAAATTTTGGAATGTTATCAACTCCTACCGTATTATCTATTATTTGTCCACCAATTAGAGTAATCAAAAAATGAATACCCATTATAAAGCCTACAGCAAACACTACTTTCCAGTGACTGTTTTTATCATTTTCAGAACTTCCCATTTTAGAAAACAAATCTGAACCACTCCACGACAATAACGCAATAAGCGAAAATATAAAATACATTTAACACCTCTAAAAATTATAAATTTACAAGTTTTGCATTTACTAATTCTTGCAAAGACTTTAATATTCCAAGTTTTGCGTGATAAAAAGTTAAACCACCTTGGAAATATATTGCATAAGGCTGTCTTATCGGGCCATCAGCCGATAATTCAATTGACGAGCCTTGAACAAACGCACCAGCAGCCATTATTACTTGGCTATCATATCCCGGCATCTCACTCGGGACAGGGGTTACGTAACTATCAACAGGCGCTGCGCCTTGTATTCCCTTTGCAAAAGCGAGCATACTTTCTTCATTTTTAAGTTCTACTGCTTGTATTATATCGTACCTTTCTTCCGTTGAGTTTGGCACTACTTTGTAACCTAATTTTTCATATATATTTGCGGCGAAAATTGCTCCTTTTAATGCACCTGCCGTTACCGTTGGCGCTAAAAACAAACCCTGATAAAATTTAGGTAATACGCCAAGCGTTGCACCGACTTCTTGACCTAAACCTGGTGCTGAAAGCCTATAAGCACACCTATCAATACATTTTTTCGTACCGACAATGTACCCGCCGATAGGGGCTAAACCACCGCCTGGATTTTTTATGAGCGAGCCAACCGTCATATCAGCGCCGTAATCACTTGGCTCTACGGTTTGAACAAATTCTCCATAGCAATTATCAACCATAACTATAATACTTGGCTTAATTTCTTTAACGAACTTTATAACTTTGCCTATTTGTTCAACGCTTAACGTTGGTCTTGTTTTATAACCTTTCGACCTTTGAATTGCTATTACTTTCGTTTTATCGTTTATGGCTTTTTTAATATTTTCATAATCAAAATCACCGCTAGCGGTTAATTCAACTTCATTATAAGTAACGCCGTACTCAATTAAAGAGCAAGCACTTTCTCTAATACCGATAACTTCTTCTAACGTATCGTATGGTCTACCATTTATTGATAAAAGTTCATCGCCTGGAAGCAACGAAGATTGAAGCGCAATAGCAAGTGCGTGAGTTCCACAAGTTATTTGCGGGCGAACGAGTGCTGATTCAGTATGAAAAACGTCAGCATACACTTTTTCTAATTTATCACGACCTATATCGTCATAACCATAGCCCGTTGACGCTTGCATACAAGAAGCATCAACCCTATTTTTTTGCATTGCTAATATAACCTTGTTTTGATTTATTTCACTAATTAAGTCAATAGCATCAAAACGAGATTTTAAACCATTTAAAACCTCTTCGCCAAAATTATAAACTTTTTCACTAACACCCATTTGGGTGTAAATTTCTTTAATATCCATAATATCGCCCTTTTTACCACAAAATTATATCATATTTTAGAAATAAATGTCAAATAATTGAATTATTTTTATTAGAATTACCATACACTATATAAGTTGCATAGTTTAACAACGCACGATATATATTAAAATATAAAAACGGCAAATTGAAAATTTGCCGTTTTTAATTATTTTTTATTTATTTTTTACAAACAACTTTAAAAATGCTCTAATAAATTTTGGTGGTTTAAAACAATAAATTCTCATAAAAAATCCTCTTTATACAATTATATGTTTTACCTCTTCGTTTCTTTACTTTTTTTATAAAGTTCTTAGTTTCTCAATTGCCAAAGCCCTATCCTTATCATTAAATACCGTTGAACCTGCAACTATAACGTTTGCACCTGCATTTTTTACTTTTGCAACGTTTTCAAACGTAATTCCGCCGTCAACTTCAATATCTATATTTAATCCACTTTCTTTAACCATTTTATCAATTTCTTCAAGTCTAATAACGGCATCTTCCATAAATTTTTGACCGCCAAAGCCTGGCTCAACACTCATAAGTAAAATCATATCAACGTATGGTAAAAGTGGCTTTAACACGCTTGTAGGCGTTTTTGGTTTTATAGATACGGCACTTTTTACCCCGTACGACCTTATTTTTTTAAGTACGCTTATTACGTCTTCCTCGCAAGCCTCGTAGTGTATTGTTAAAATATCGCTTCCTGCCTCACAAAACTCTTTAATATATCTTTCAGGTTTTGTTATCATTAAATGCGTATCAAATACAGCCTTTGAATAAGGTCTAATTTCTTTTATTACTTTATATCCAAACGACATATTAGGAACAAACACGCCGTCCATTACGTCTAAATGTATGTAATCTGCACCGTTTTTAGTTATTTCATACGTTTCTTCGCCTAATTTTGAAAAGTCTGCCGACAATATTGATGGGGCAATTTTTATCTCTTTCATATTTTCACCTCTAATTGTTATTTTGATTATTTATTACACTTCTTCTTAGTTGACCGCAAGCACCTTCTATATCGGCTCCGTTTAATCTCCTAACCGTTGCCGATAATCCATTTTTCTCTAAGTAACCACAAAAAGCATACGTTTCTTTCTCAGTTGTACATTTTAAAGAATTTTCTTTAACTTCGTTTAATCTTATAATATTTACGTGACAAGGTCTACCTTTTAATATTCTAATAAGTTCATCAGCGCACTTTGTACTATCATTTTCGCCCTTTACTAAGGAATATTCAAAAATATATCTTCTTCCCGTTTTATTAAAATAATATTCGCACGCTTTTAAAATTTCTTCTACCGAATACGCTTTCGTTATAGGCATTAGTTTTGCCCTTTCACTCGTAAACGGATTGTGCAAAGATATTGTTAAGTTAAGTGGAAGATTCTCTTCACTAAATTTATAAATTTGCGGAACTAATCCAGAAGTTGATAAACTAATGTTCCTTAAACTTACGTTTAAACCCTCTTTGCAAGATATACACCTTAAATATTTAATAGTATTATCGTAGTTATCAAAAGGCTCGCCACTACCCATTAAAACAATATTCGTAACCGCCCTTTTTGTTAAGTTTCCACCGCCTAATCTATTTACCAAACAAGTTGTTGCAAACATTTCACCACTTGACAAATTTCTTACAAGTCCGCCTATGCCTGACGCACAAAAAACGCACCCCATCCTACAACCTATTTGCGTTGATAAGCACTGAGTGTTACCATAGTTGTTTTTCATATAAACGCCTTCAACTATATTGCCATCATACAACGAAAATAGATACTTTTCAGTACCGTCAACCGAAACGAGTTTTTTATATAATTTTACCGGCTCATCATAATATTTTTGAAGTAATTTTTCTCTTAAAGACTTGGAAATTTCAGTAATTTCACTAATTTTTAATCCGTTAGATAACGCCCTATATATTTGACCTGCCCTATAACTTTTTTCGCCTAAATCTAATATAATTTTCGTTAATTCTTGATATGAATAATCTTGTAAAATTTCCACTACTTTATCCTCTTTAGTTTACAAAAATAAAAACCTGCACCGCTTGAAATATTAGGCAAATAAGTTAAACCGAAATCATCTTTAATAGACGGTAATTTACTATTGATTTTTTCTTCAATAAAATTGTCGTTATTCTTTAAAAATTCCGCTATTATTCTACTATTTTCATCTTTTAATATAGAGCACGTAGAGTAGTATAAATAACCACCTACTAAAACGTAATTTTTTGAACAATTTAAAATATTTTTTTGGTCGATATTTAATGATAAAATATCTTCTTTTTTTCTGTTTAATTTAATATCGGGATTGTCTTTTAAAACGCCACTACCTGAACACGGAGCGTCCACTAAAACCGCATCAAATTTATCTATAAACTCGCTATGAGTTTCGCTCATATCC
>JAZONZ010000027.1:0-1729 GCA_045654765.1 Christensenellaceae bacterium | reverse complement strand
TTATAACACTCGTTTATTTGAGAAAAAATTCCACTAAAAGTAAAAACGATTTCATTGTAATGATTTTTTAATAATTCAGCGTAACTATTACACTTATACAAAGTATAAAATACGTTATAATTACTCTTTTTTATATCTTTATCAAAATCGTCAAGCGCATCTATTAAGTATATCCATTTGCCTATTTGATAAAACAACATATTCGTAAATTCAGTTGATTTTTCGCCTAATACGTATTTTGAAATATCTTCAAGCATTACCGCAAAACAATCACTTACTATATCAATACTTTCACTTTTTTCTTTTTCAAGTGCAGTTAGTTTTAAATATTGATTTTTTACTATTTCATCAACTTTTTTATTTCTTTTAACGGCTTTTTTATAACCTTTATTAAAAAAACTCTGCTTTATTTTACCTTTCTTTTCATCTAAAATATCGTCAGTCAACTTGTATTTCGCTAATATTAAATTTATATCGGCAAGCATAAGTGAAATATCGTCAACTTGCGCTATTGGTCGCTTTTTTATTGCGTGCGCTATACATTTACCGCTTTTAATATTTATATCTTTGCCCTTTATTGCGTGCGTTAACAAACTCATAAACGCAATATCATAAGTTAATGATAACCTTGCTATTTGACCATTTGCTTTTTTTATGCTTTTACACATTCCGCAATATAATGCACGATACAAAGTATCGTCTTTCATATATAAATTTGGGTAATCAGGCTTAATATATCCAAACATCTTAAATACCGTATAATCCTACTTTTCTATATACTTTTGATAGCGTTTTTCTTGCAATTTTGTTGGCTCTTTCACTACCGTCTTTCATAACTTTTTCTAAATAGTCTTTATTTTTCAATAAATCTAATCTCTTTTCAGTTATAGGGCGTAATCCTTCAATTACCGCATTTGCAACTGCAATTTTAAAGTCACCGTATCCCTTGTTAGAAAATTCGTTTACAGCATCTTCAATACTACATTTATTAAATACCGCATATATGGTAAGTAAATTTGATATGCCCGCTTTATTTTCAATATCGTATACAATTTTATTGTCACTATCAGTTACTGCTCTTTTAAATTTACGCATTATAGTATCGGCATCATCATACATTGATATATAACTATACTCGTTTTCATCACTTTTACTCATTTTCTTAGTAGGCTCGCTAAGCGACATTATTTTTGCTCCGTATTTTGCAAATATACACTCGGGAACGACAAACGTATCGCTATACCTATTATTAAACCTTATTGCTAAATCTCTCGTTAACTCTAAATGTTGTTTTTGGTCAATGCCTATCGGTACTACGTGTGTTCCGTATAAAAGTATATCTGACGCCATTAAAACGGGATAATCCATTAAACCTATATTTACGTTATCGGCATGCTTTAAAGACTTATCTTTATACTGCGTCATTCTATTTAATTCGCCTGGATAAGTGATGGTGTTTAATATCCACGTGAGTTCAGCATGTGCCGGAACGTGTGATTGTACGAAAATCGTACATTTATTTTCATCAATACCGCAAGCAAGGTATAACGCAAGTAAATTTAACGTTGCTTGACGAAGTTTTGCCGGCTCTTGCTTTACCGTTAAGGTGTGAAGGTCAGCAATTGAGTAAATACAATTATATTCATTTTGCAATTTTACAAAATTATTTATTGCCCCTACGTAGTTACCTATCGTTGGTATTCCACTTGGTTGTACAGCACTAAATAAT
>JAZONZ010000026.1:0-2212 GCA_045654765.1 Christensenellaceae bacterium | reverse complement strand
ACGATATAGCGGTTAATAAATTTACAAAAACGCTTATTTTATGCGTAAAAATAACGCCTTTAACAAATTTGTTAAAGGCGGTTAAAATTTCTTTGAATTATTCTTCAACTTCTACTAAATCAGCATAAGCGTCTTTATAGTATACGATTTTATCTTTTTCATATTTAGAAATAAAACTATTTGATATAATTTCTACTTCACTATTAACTACAAGGTCTATTTTTGCTTTTTTGAATTGACTTGCAAAAGAGTCCTTATCATTAAGGTCGGCTATAAAATCATTTTTGTCAATTAACGTTTTAGTGTCTAAAACGTAAGTACAAAGCATAATGTGATAACCGTAGTCAGTAGCGGTAATAGTGTAAGCACCTGCACCCTTTTCAATCAATGCACCGGCAGAAGATGCAAATTCTTCTACGTATTGGTCTTTAGAAGTTATAGGCGAATAAACGTAACCGTAATTTTCTTGCAACGAGCCACCATCAGTTGAATAAGCATAGATAATATCAGTAAACTTTTCAAGAATTGCATCGTCTAACTTAGTTATAGTGCTATCAGTTGAAATAGTTTTAATCGTTGCTTGATTACCTTTTTCGTAATATGGAATACCAGCATCAAAGCCCATTACGTTTGTTAAAACGTTTTGATAGAAATCTTCAAACGATACTTTCGTAGGAACAACTTCTTTGAAATGATAAGCCGTTACTTCTTCTTCATCTTCTTTATAAGTGTATTCAGTAGCGCCGTACGTTGTGCCGTTAAATTGCCTTAACGCTTCGGTTTTACAATACTTTTCATCAAAAGTAAACGTGCCGTTTTGAGCGTCATAATCGCCGTATCCACTAAGTACCCAAGACTCTCTTAAATCTTGAACTGTAAGACCTGCTAATAATTTTGCCCTATAAGCGTCTTTATCACTTTGCGTAAGTTTGCCATCGTTGGTGTAGTTAGATAATAATTCAGATTGTTTAGCGTTAAAACCTATCAAAAGGTTTGAAACGTAACCGTAACCTTGAGTTGGATTATATACTACGAACGAATTATCAGCCACTTGTGAAAGTTTATTTTCAAAAGACGTTAAATTAGAATCAGCCTCGGTTTTTTGTGAATCATATAACGTTTTGTATTCGTTATATAAAACGTCTATATTAAAATTTTTCTTTTGTTGATTTTCTAAAGCATATTTATATTTACCAACAACAGATGCTTGGAATTCATCACTTAATACGTCTTTAAAGTACGTGAGTTTAAATATATCTTCGGTGCTTTTTGGATTAGCACTTTCATTTTCTTTAACTAAACCTACTTTCTTTAATTGTTTAATACCTTTTGTTAAAGCGTTTCTAAATTCTCTATCGTTTTCAAGCCAGTAGTTAAACTTTTGTTCATACGCTTTATATAATGCTAATGAAATTTCATATTTTGTTTTAGTTGTGTTTTCAACAATATATTCGTCAATACCTAATTCGTATTTTTTATTTAATTTTCTAACGTCTTCAAGATATTTTTCACTTGCAACTTTCTTTTCTTCGTCATACTTGATTTCCCATTCGTTGCCATCGACTTCAGTACTTTCTACTAACGTTTGCCTTGGAGTGTAGTTAGGAATTTCATAAGAATTAGTTTCTTCTTCTTCATCTTTTTCAATAAACGTATCCGCTAAAGTATAAGTTGACATTAAAATATTGTAAACGCCTTTATAATACTCAAACTCAGATAATATTTCTTCATATTTATCTTCTTCGATTATTTGCTTTGGAGTTAAAGTAACGTCAACAAACTTAACGCCTTTATAGTTTTTAACCGTTGCTAAAATATTTTCTTCAACGGTTCTATCGCTTTCACTTACCGCTTCTGCTTGTGCAAAATAGCCTGTTTCATTACCTGGCTCGTCAGTTTTTCCCATTAAGGCTTTAACCGATTGTTGAATTATAATTTTATTTTTTGCTATATTTTCTATGATATATTCATACGCTTGTTGAGTTGTGTAGCCGTAGTACATAGTGTAATAATAGCCGTAACTATTAAATTCCGACACCATTTCTCTTTTATAAATATATTCAGTAATATCGTCATCAATAGAAACTTTGGCTACTATTTGATTCATGTCTCTATCAACATTAGTGGTAATCAATTTACAGCCACTTAACGTACTAATTGCAAGTGTAAGAGCTATAAGTACTGTTAAAAACTTTTTTAAAACTTTTTTCAT
>JAZONZ010000025.1:0-4674 GCA_045654765.1 Christensenellaceae bacterium | reverse complement strand
ATCTCCGTTAAGGGTTTTACTAATTTAATACGTATATGTAATTTCGCTACATATAGATTTATTATACAAAATATTTAATATTATTGCAATACTTTTTAGTAATTTTAATTGAAATTTTTGCTAAATTTTAGACTTTTTATCAAAAAATTAAAAAGTCGATAATAGTTTTAAGATAATCTTCGCTGACTTTTCCTTCCTTAGTGAATACTAAAATAGGAACTTCTTCAAAAGTTAAACTAACTTCGCCTTTTAAATTGTTGAGTTTTGCCATTATTTTTCCATCTTTTAGCGTTTGTAAGTCTTTTAAGTATACTTTGCACACTTTATTAGATATTACAACTTTAATCGCCCCTACTTGTTCGAGTTTAACTTTAAGCCAAGCAATATCTATAAGCCTTTTTACTTGTAATGGTAATTCGCCAAAATTGTCGGTTAAAGTATTTATAATTCTCGTGTAATCTTCTATTGAAGATATTTCGGCAATTTGTTTATAGGCTTCCATTTTAAGTTTTTCACTTGATATATATTTTTCAGGAATATAAGCGTCAATTTTAATATCGAGTTCAACTTCTTGATTTTTCGTAACTTCGCCTAATTCTTCTTTTAAAAGTTTATTATATAACTCGTAACCTATTCTATCTAAATGACCGTGTTGCTCTTTTCCTAGTACGTTGCCGGCACCCCTAATTTCCAAATCACGCATTGCTATTTTATAACCGCTACCCATTTCGGTATATTCCATTAACGCTGACAGCCTTTTATACGCACTTTCACTTAAAAGTTTGCTTTCGGTATAGGTAAAATAAGCATACGCCATTACGTCACTTCTGCCAACCCTACCTTTTAATTGATATAAAGTTGATAAGCCAAGCCTATCGGCACTCTCTACTATTAAGGTGTTTGCCCTTACTATATCAATTCCGTTTTCGATAATAGTCGTTGCAATAAGTATATCGCCCTTACCTTCGTAAAAAGACATAACGTTTCGTTCAAGTTCTCTTTCCGCCATTTGTCCGTGAGCGACAATAATTTTTGCATCAGGAATTAAATCTTGCACTTTTTTAGCAAACGAATAAATACTTTCTACCCTATTATACAAAATAAAAACTTGTCCGTTTCGTGATAACTCTCTATTTACTGCATCAACGATTAAAGAGTCCGTAAGTTCACTGACAACCGTTTGCACGGGAATTCGACTTTTAGGCGGAGTGTTTATTACGCTTATATCTCTAATGCCAGATAAAGACATATGCAAAGTTCGTGGAATAGGCGTTGCCGATAAAGTTAGAGTGTCAATATTTTTACTTATTAGTTTTAATTTCTCTTTATGCTCTACGCCAAAACGCTGTTCTTCATCAATTACTAAAAGACCTAAATCTTTAAACGCTACGTCTTTTGAAAATATTCTATGCGTTCCTATTATTAAATCAATATCGCCATTTTTGAGTTTTTCTATAATTATTTCTTGTTGTTTTGCCGTTTTAAATCTATTTATACATTCAATTCTTACGCCAAAACCTTCAAATCTTTTTTTAGCAGTTATAAAATGTTGCTGACTAAGAATAGTAGTCGGCGTTATTATTGCCGTTTGTTTGCAATCTAAAATAGCCTTAAAACAAGCCCTAAAAGCAAGTTCCGTTTTTCCAAAACCAACGTCACCGCATAGCAATCTATCCATAACTTTATCGCTTTCCATATCGTCATATATTTCTTGCATTGATATTGCTTGGTCGGGCGTTAGTTCAAACTCAAAAGCCTCGTTAAATTCCTCGGTTAAAGCATTGTTTGGCGAAAAGATAAATCCTTTTTTCTCTTTACGCTCTTTGTAAAGTTTTTTTAGGTTTATAGTCATTTTAGAAATAGACGCTCTTGCTCTTTCTTTAATGCGTTCAAACTCTAAATTCCCTATTCTATTTAACGTTGGATTTTCACTTCCGCCTAAATATTTAGACAATTTGTCCATTTGGTCGGTCGCAACGTAAAGTCTATCGCCACCGTAGTATTCGAGTTCTATATAATCTTTACTACCTTCAATCGTAGCTATTCGCTTAACGCCTTTAACTAAACCTATACCAAAATTTTCGTGTACGGCAAAATCGCCAACAGCCGGAGCGGTAAACATATCGCCTCTTTTTCTTTTCAAGGTTTTTTGCTTTTCCGCTTTAAAAAATAAATCGTTAGTTCCTATTACTGCTAATCGACTATCATGATATATAAACCCGCTGTCAAGTTCATAAGTAGATACTACTATTCCGCTAAAGTTTTCTTCAACTCTTTCCTTTAAAACTGATATGATTTTATTTTCTTTAAGAAAATAATATATTTTTTCAGCGTGCTTTATATCTCTTGCACAAAGTAACACTCTATACCCTTTTAATATCCAGCCTAACGAGTCACTTATTAAATCATCTGGCTTAATAGAATATCTTCCAAGTGGCGAACAAGTTACCGAATACGTTTTTAACGGACTAAAAAATGGTATTATCGTTTTAAAAGATTGTAACGCAACTTGATTATACTTTGTTAAACCCTTTATTAAATCAACGCTTTTTATATATTGATTTTCAATAAAATCAAGCCCGTTTCCGCTTTTAAATAAGTTTTCACATCTTGTAATATGTTCTTTTTCAAGATACGTTAAATTATCGTATAAATTTTTACTCTCGTCATAGCAAACAACGATATTTTCATTTAAAAAATCAAATACGTTTGTTGAATTTTTTATAATAGGAAAAATATATTGCAAACTATCGTCAAACAAGTCTAAATCAAGTTTTTCGCTAAGTTTGTTATATAAACTCCTTGCGTTTTCACTTATAAGTAATTGTCCGTATTTTTTATACGACTTTTTTATTTTATTTTTAATTTCTTCAACTTCATCACTTTCAATTATAACGTCACTAACCATAACGACGTCTATACAAGTAACGATTTCACTTTCTTCGCCTCTAATTTCTTCTAAAAAGTCTCCAAAGAAATCTAAACGATAAATTTTATCTAAGTTAATAGCAAAAATTTCAACGATATCGCCACGAATAGAAAATTCGCCTTTATTTTCACAAAATTCTACTCTTTTATACCCTAATTTTACTAACTCTAAAGCAATTTCGTTAAAGTTATATTCTTCGCCTTTTTTAAAGGATAAAGATAATATTTTTTTAGGATATAATTGATATAACGCCTCTAAGGTTGTTACTATTTTTTTACAGCCTTTTGAAATTTTATATAAAGCGGTTAACCTATTAAATAAATTATCTTTTATAAAAGTGTCTTTATAAAGCAAAGTATCAAATTTTGCATTTAAATAAACTACTTCTTCGCCGTAGAGTTTTTTTATTTGGCTAACACATTTATTTGCCTCGATTGTATCTTTAACAATATACAAAGTAGGCAGTGAAATTTGCGATATTATATGGCATTTATTAGAAAAATTCGTACCAAAAACGGCGACGGATTTACCGTCGCTAATATCGTTAATTATTTGAGAAAATGAACCGCCAACGTTATTTGCTGACAAAATGTTTTTAAGCATAATCAACCATTATATTTATTCATTATATTCTCTAAATTTTTACCATTTATAAATTCGTAACAAGAATCTACCGCTTTATCAATTGCGGAATTAACTAAATCTATATCGTCTTTTCGAATATCGCTTAAAACGTAATCAATCATTTCGCCGATAGGATGAACTGATTTAATTCCTACTCTTACACGAGGAAAATCAGTGCTTGACAAAGATGCTACTATACTTTTCATACCGTTATGCGAGCCTGCCGAACCTTTTAAACGTATTCTAACGCTACCAACGTTTACGTCTACGTCATCATAGCACACTATAACGTTATTTAAAGACACTTTAAAAAACTTTACTATTTCGCTAACGGAATTACCACTTAAATTCATATAAGTTTGAGGTTTTAATAAAATTACCTTTTCACCTTGAATTTCGCAAGTTGCATATATTCCTTTAAAGCCTTTTTTAGTAAAACTTACACCTATTTTAGACGCTAATTTATCTAAAACCATAAACCCTACGTTATGATACGTTTTAAAATACTTTGGCTCGGGATTGCCAAGACCTACAATAATATACATATTTTCTCTCCAAGACTAAATAATTATACTATAAAAACTCTTTTTTGTAAAGAAAAAACGTTGCTTTGCGTAGCAACGTTCTTTGCATATTATAAAAATTAAATTTTCATAACCAACTTTCCTAATATATTAAATTAAAATCTTAATATTCATCTATTAAGCCGGCTTCAAAACACATAAAGTTAAATCTATCTTCACTATATGCATCTTTTGTTCGTGTCCACAATTCTAAAGCCAAATCTTCAACAGTCACGTAAGCCGTAACTTGTGCTGAACGCCAGTAAGGACCAAGTTGACCTGTAAGTAATCCTGATAAGCCAAGAGGTTTTCTTCCGCCACCTCTTAATATAATTGAAGGGTTAAATTCATTATAGAAGAAATCAAGTCTATTTTCTTGCATGTCAGAGAAATCACCCTTGATAGCATCATAGTCTCGATTATTTCTAATGTCAAAATTAAATGGTAAGTTTTGACCGTTAGTAGCCTTCATATAAGCAAGTTGACAAACGTCAGTTGCTAAAAATCTAAGGAAGTCAACTGCAACGTCTTTAGAGTTTGAAACTTCTGGAATAGCAC
>JAZONZ010000024.1:0-2590 GCA_045654765.1 Christensenellaceae bacterium | reverse complement strand
TATTAGGAATCGTGTATACGATTACAAATATAATTATTCCTAAAATTTCCGATAATTCAATGAAAAATACAATTTTTTTCATTTGCTATTCGCTGTCTGTTTTAATAATTGTTAAACTATTAGATTATCTTTTTAATTATACTTATACAAACTTAAATAATATATCAAATTTAATAACGATTATATTTCCAAGTATGTTTTCGCTAATTATGTTAATAGGCAATTTTGGTATAGAATTGTTTAAGCCTTTCACCGCATTTTTATGTTTTTTTTCGTCAAACGTTGCAAAAAGTTTTTTCTTTCCGCTTTTATCTATAATATCGTTAGTTACAATCGTTTCATCTTTTAATGAAGATATAAAGTTTGACAATTTAAAGAAAACGCTTCTTTCCTTTTTTAAGTGGTCGCTTGGGATAATCACTGCGTTATTTTCAATATTATTAACTTGTCAAGGCTTTTCAAATATACAGTATAACGGCATATCAGTAAAAATTTTAAAATATGCAAGTGGCACTCTAATACCTATCGTTGGCAATTTTTTAAGTGGCGGAATAGACGTTTTACTTGCATCATCAGTATTGATAAAAAATTCGCTTGGAATTTTTTCATTACTATATATTTTAGTAATTAGCGTAAGTAGTGCGTTAAACTTAATAATATTTTCATTTTCAATAAAATTACTTTCATCTATAAGCGAGCCGTTATTAGATAGGCGGTTTATAAACGTATTTAATTCAATAGGCGAAATTATAAATTGTTTAGCATCACTAATTTTGCTTTCGGGATTTATGTTTATTTTAACAATATTGTTTGTAATTTTATCAACTTCACTATTGTAGGTTATTATGGAAAATTATATTAAAATTTCAATGCTTGTTATAATATTTTTAACGTTTATTCAACTAATACTGCCAACAAATAGTATGAAAAACGTATCAAAAAGCGTAATTTCTTTAATTTGCGTGTTTACTTTAGCCGTTCCGCTTATAAATTTAATAAAAAATAAAGAGATTACGGGGGAAATTACCTTTGATGATAAATACTACGAGTATTTAAACGTTGTTGAAAATAATACGATAATAAGTCAGTCTAAAATAATATTAAATAAATACGATTTAGAAAATTACGATATAACGGTTATAGAAAATTCTTCAAGTGAAAAAAGTGTTGAAATAATTTTTTATAATGCGGAATATGGTAAAAATGAAGAGCATATAAATAGCATAGAAAGTTGCAAAAATGAAATTTTAAAAAAATGTTTAGGCACTTTAAAGGGGGTTGTAATAAAGTTTGGCTAAAGTAGAAGAAAAAACCAAAAAAGGCAAATTCAAAAGTGAATTTATAATTATTATTATAATTATAGTTTGCGTAATAATTCTATTATTTGGTGGAAATATCACAAAAACAAGTGAAAGTGAAGTTGCAACATCCTACGAAAAAACTATTGAAAACGAGATAATGAAAACTCTTTCAAAAATAAGTGGAGTAGGTAACGTTAGCGTTATGTTGACTTTTGAAGGCACGTCAGAAAAAGAGTTTTTAACAAGTAGCAAAAGTGAAGAAAACGGAGTTAATAGTGATGAAGTCGTTTTAATTTCAGGTAAGCCGTATCTACTTAAAGAAACGTATCCAAAAGTTCAATCGGTAGTAGTGGTGTGTGAAGGTGCTGATAATTTACAAGTAAAAAATACGATATCAAATATGATAAATATGGCGTTTGAAGTGCCGTATGAAAAAATTCAAATATATAAAATGAAATAAGGAGTAAATTATGTCAAAAAAGAAAAAAATCATTGTACTTAGTTGTATGATAGCGTTGCTTGTTGCAACGGCTGTGTGTAACTTTTTGTTGTCAGGGAATTCGGTTTATAATGAAGAAAGTTTAGAAACAAGTTATTTTAGTCAATACAGAACGGAATTATCTTCAAAACGAAACGAACAAATTTTGCAACTTGATAAAATTATAGCCGAAAGCGAAGAGGCATCAAGTATAAAAGAAGAAGCGCTTTTACAAAAAATGCAACTTTTAAGTTTAACTGAACAAGAGTTAAAATTAGAATCTTTAATTAAAGCGTATGGTTATGATGAAGTTGTTGTAACAATGAATTTAAATTCGCCAAACGTAAGCGTTGTAGTTAAAGAAGATGAATTTATGCAAGACGACGCCATAAAAATATATAATTTAATAGTGCAAGAAAGCAATATTGACTGCGAAAACATCAATATTATCCCATATTTATAAAAATTACCATAAAAAACGCTATCTAAAAATTAAATTGTGTGATATAATAAATAAAAGTGTAGAACACTTTATATAAAATATAAAAATTTTAAAATTATATTTTTAGGGGTTATTATGGCAATTTATAAGCGAAACACAAATCAAGAAAGAAAGGGTAAGGTTGTATACAATGAAAGCATAGTTCAAGGTATAGTAGCGCTTGCCGTTTCGGAAGTAAAAAGCGTGTCGTTAACTAAGGGAAGAAAAAAAGATAAGTTTGAACTTATAAAAGTTGAATTTAACGGAAATGAAGTTGTCGTTGAAGTAACGGTTGATATATTATATGGTCATAGCGTTACTGAAGAGGCG
>JAZONZ010000023.1:0-7750 GCA_045654765.1 Christensenellaceae bacterium | reverse complement strand
AAAATATAATGCAAAAGATAAATATCAAAAACAATCAAAAAATTAACTTAACTTTAACCTTTTATTATTACAATAATAAAGGTTAATACTTTTATAATGGGTTAATATGATTTATTAGGTGATATTATGAATTACGAAAGCATAAATGGTGAAAATTTAAAAGCAATGTACGTGGGTGGAACAAGTTTACTTAAAAACAACGCCTCGTATATAAACGACTTAAACGTATTTCCTGTTCCAGATGGCGATACAGGTCTTAATATGACGAAAACGTTAGAGGGTGGTTTACAAAGAATAATATCTTTAGAAGAAACTGATGCAAGCATAATAGCGTCAAAATTTACACACGGTGCGTTATTTGGAGCAAGGGGAAATTCCGGCGTTATTTTATCGCAAATATTAAAAGGTATAAGTACCGGAATACAAAATTTACATACAGTTCAACTTAAAGAGTTTGAAAAGGCGTTTTCACTTGCCGTTGAAACGGCGTATCACTCAGTAGATAATCCTGTTGAAGGTACTATTTTAACCGTTGTAAGAGAGGCTACTGAATATGCAATTAGTAATAAAGCAAAATACGTAGACGAGTTTTTAAAATTACATTTAGAGCAAGCAAAAAGAACTCTATTAAAAACCAAAGAAATACTTCCAGCGTTAAAAGATGCTAATGTTGTAGATAGTGGCGGTGCTGGTTACGTATGTTTTATTGAGGGTATGTATAGGGCTTTAATAGGCGAAGAAATTGCGGTAACGGAAGATTTTTCTACTGAAACGACTTCGCAAATAAACTATTCTTTATTTACAAGAGATAGTCAATTGACTTACGGCTATTGTACAGAAGTTATGATAAGGTTACAAACTTCAAAAGTAAACGTAGAAACTTTTGACGCAAACGTAATTTTAGAATTTTTAAAAAGCATTGACGGTGAATCTATCGTATGCTATAAAGATGAAGACGTTGTAAAAATTCACGTTCATTTAAAAAATCCAGGTTTGGTATTAACTGAGTGTCAAAAGTACGGCGAGTTTTTATCGGTAAAAATTGAAAATATGACGTTACAGCACAATGAGGCTGAAAACAAAAAAGCAAAACACAAAACCAACGCAATAGTAACGGTAGCAAACGGCGAAGGCATGATAGAAGTATTTACTGAATTTGGTGCTGATGCTATTATAAACGGCGGTCAAACAGGCAATCCATCAAGTGACGATTTCATAAAAGCGTTTGACACTTTAAATGCCGATAATATTTTCGTATTGCCAAATAATAGCAATATTTATTTAGCGGCAGAGCAAGCAAAAAAATTGTATAAAAAGTGTAACGTTATAGTTTTAAAAACTAAATCGTTTGAGCAAGGTTACGTAGCCCTTTCAGTTTTTGATAGTGACACTACTGATACTGAAACGTTAATAGGTGATATGCAGGCAACGATTGAAGGCGTTACGAGTTTAGAAACAACTTACGCTGTTAGAGATGCCGTAATAAATGGTATAGATATTAAAAAAGGACATTTTATGTCTTTTATCAACTCAAATTTAGTATGTACTGATGAAGACGAAATTACTTCCGTATTAAAAGCGATTTCGCTTGTTGACGATATTGAAAATAAAGAAGCGTTAACTATTTTCTTTGGCGAAGGTGTAACTGATGAAGAAAAGCAAAAGTTTTTACAACTTTTAGAAGAAAATTATCCAGACCTTGTTACGACTATTTTTGACGGCGGTCAAAAGGTTTACAGATTTATTATAGGTATCGAATAAAAATATTGATATTTAAATAACGCAAAAAAGTGGGCAACTTTCAAGTTGCCCACTTTTTCATAACTAAACGGCAACGCAATTGAAAAAGCCTTTTTATTTATCAATAAGAAAATTAGTATTTTCTTGACTTAATTGTAAATATGTATTACAATATAATATGTAAAAAAGTACAATAGGTGAAGTATGCGAATTTTAGGTATTGACCCGGGGTTAGCAACGATAGGGTATGGGGTAATAGACGTAGATAAATCCAAGCCAAAAGTTATAAGTTTTGGTGTTATTTCAACGCCAAAGGAACTCTCTATGCCTTAGACATCCCCCATTATAGGAATTGACTTAAAACAAATTATAGATAAGTTTTCTCCTGATGAAGTTGCTATTGAAGAATTGTTTTTTAACACTAATATAACAACGGGAATAAACGTAGCGCACGCAAGGGGAGTAATAGTATTAACTTGTTTAAAAAAGTGTAAAAATCTATTTGAATATACGCCCTTGCAAATAAAGCAAGCCTTAACGGGATATGGTAGGGCTGAAAAGCATCAAATTCAAGAAATGACGAGGACTTTTTTAGGTTTAAGTAAAATTCCTCGCCCTGATGATGCTGCTGATGCGTTGGCGGTTGCATTAACACACTCGCAAACAAATAGATTAAAAGGTAGTTTTGAAATTAAGTAGGTTATTATGATAGGTTATTTAAAAGGTAAGGTTATAAACGCAAACAACTCGTATATTTTATTAGAGTGTAACGGAATAGGATATGAAGTAATGTGTTCGTCTTCGGCATTTTGTTTATTAACGGCAAAAGGCGAAGGTGCAATATTTACTTATCTTAACGTTACTGAAAACGGAATTGCTCTTTATGGCTTTGAAAGTTTAGAAGAAAAAAATATGTTTTTAAAACTAATAACGGTATCGGGTATAGGTCCAAAAATGGGAATTACTATACTATCTTCAATGCCGTTAAAAGACCTTGCTTTTATAATAGCGTCACAAGACGTTAAAAGTTTATCAAAAGTAAAAGGTTTAGGCAAAAAAACCGCTGAAAGAATAATTTTGGAACTTCGTGAAAATATTTCTTCACTTGATTTGCCGGAAGATAAAAAATCGCAAACAATAATAAAAGAAAGTTTTTCGCCACTTGAAAATGATGCAATTATCGCTTTAATGAGTTTGGGCTTTAATCGTTCAACTTCTGAAATTGCCGTTAAAAATGCTGTTTCAAGAGGTGCGGATACTATCGAAGGCGTTATAACGATAGCCCTTCAAACTATAAAATAGGTGTATTATGATTGATGAACAAGATATAATTTATGAAAGTGGCGAAGATAGAGTTGTTAGTAGTGAGAAAACTTCTTATGACGATATAGAAAACATTTTACGCCCAAAATCTATGGAAAATTACGTTGGTCAAAATAAGGTTAAAGACAATTTAACCGTATTTATGAAGTCCGCAAAAATGCGTAACGAGGCTCTTGACCACGTATTACTTTACGGTCCACCGGGTTTAGGTAAAACAACTCTTGCTCATATTATAGCAAGTGAAATGGGTGCACAAATTAAAGTAACTTCAGGTCCATCTATTGAAAAATCCGGCGATTTAGCATCAATTTTAACTAATTTAAACGAAGGTGACGTGCTTTTTATTGATGAAATTCACCGTTTAAATCATAACGTTGAAGAAATTTTATATCCCGCTATGGAAGATTTTTCATTAGATTTTATCATAGGAAAAGGTCCATCGGCGCGTAGCGTTCAAATTCCTCTTAAAAAATTTACCTTAGTTGGCGCAACTACAAAAGCGGGTATGCTTTCTTCACCACTTCGTGATAGGTTTGGCGTACTTTGTAGGCTTGAAATGTATTCTATTGATGAACTTGCTGAAATAGCAAGGCGTTCAGCAAATACGTTAGGTATAAATATTGAAACTACGGCATCTATCGAAATAGCAAAAAGAAGTCGTGGAACTCCACGTATAGTAAATAGGCTTTTAAAAAGAGTTAGAGATTTCTCAATAGTACTAGGTCATAGCGAAATTAGTTTAGCGGATACGAATTTGGCGCTTGACCGCTTAGAAATTGATGAACTTGGTTTAGATAGTATAGATAAAAAGATTTTAGAATCAATTATAAATAAATTTGATGGTGGCCCTGTTGGATTAGATACTTTAAGTGCAACCGTAAATGAAGATACTTCTACTATTGAAGACGTTTACGAGCCGTATTTACTTCAACTTGGTTTTATGGCAAGAACAACAAGGGGTAGAGTGTGCCTTAAAAAAGCGTACGAGCATTTAGGTATACCATATCCTGAAACGATAGATAGTCAAACGTCATTATTTGACACTCAAAGAAAATAATATGTTATCAACAAGTGATTTTAATTACAATTTACCCGAAGAACTTATAGCACAAACACCCGTAGAACCTCGTGATAGTTCAAGGCTAATGCTATTAGATAGAAAGACGTCTAAGGTTAGCGACTTACATTTTTACGATATAGAAAGTATTTTAAAAAAGGGCGATTTATTAGTTGTAAACAATACGAAAGTTTTGCCTGCAAGAATGTTTGCAACCACTTCTTTTGGTGGAAAAATTGAAATTTTACTCTTAAAAAGAATAGATTTAACTACTTGGGAAGTTATGGTGCGACCTGGCAAAAAGTGTAAAGAAGGTAAAACTTTTACAATAAATGAAGAACTTTCTTTTACTATTTTAGATAGAACTGAAAGTGGCGGAAGAATAGTAAAATTCAACTATAACGGTGTTTTTGAAGATATTATTTCTCGTCTAGGGGAAATGCCTTTGCCACCGTATATTCATAAAAAACTTGAAAATCAAACACGTTATCAAACGGTTTATGCAAAAAATTTAGGTAGTTCCGCAGCCCCAACGGCAGGTTTACATTTTACCCCAGAACTTATTGAAAGATTAAAAATTAAGGGCGTAGAGTTTAGCGAAGTTGAACTTCAAGTAGGCTTAGGAACTTTTAGACCGGTTAAGGTTGAAGACGTTACTAAGCACGTTATGCACACCGAAAGATATAAAATAACCAAAGAAAACGCTGAAATAATCAACAAGGCGAAACGAGAAGGAAGAAGAGTTATTGCCGTTGGTACAACTTCAGTTAGAACGTTAGAAACGGTTGCTGACGAAAAGGGGTTTGTAAAAGAGTGTAGCGGAGAAACTAATATTTTTATTTATCCACCTTACACCTTTAAATGTGTTGATGGTTTAATAACTAATTTTCACCTTCCAGAATCAACTCTTATAATGTTAGTGTCTGCTTTTCTCACTCGTGAAGAAACACTCTCTTTATACGAAAGAGCAGTAGAAAAAGGGTATAGGTTTTTTTCGTTTGGTGACGCTATGATGATTTTATAAACTTCGTTATACTGCGTTTCGTTGAAATTTATCGATTTCAATGACCAACAAGGTCTATTTCAACCGCTAAATTTCAAGTGCCTTGTCTAACTCGTTTCTAAAATCATCACACGTAAAAGAAAATTAGTTATACTTCGTTTCGTTGAAATTTATCGATTACAATGACCAACAAGGTCTATTTCAACCGCTAAATTTCAAGTGCCTTGTCTTCGAAAAAGCACAATAATTTTCACATAAAATAACTAAAAGTTATTTCATTGTTTTTATATTGGCTTTTTCTCTTTCACAAAAAGTTTTTTCAAATACTTTTTGTGAGTATTTATATATAAAAAAATCAACTAAAAAAATACGTTATTATGCAAAAATTTTATTTCGAAACAATTAAACAAGATAAAAAAAGTGGAGCGAGAGCAGGCGTATTGCATACGCCTCACGGCGATATAAAAACGCCGGTATATATGCCCGTTGGTACGCAAGCAACGGTTAAAGGTGTATACCCTCGTGATTTAGACGAGTTAGGTGCTCAAATAATACTTGCAAACACCTATCATTTATATATGCGTCCGGGTGATGAAATAGTTAAAAAGGCAGGCGGAATTCATAAGTTTATGAACTATTCTAAGCCTATGTTAACGGATAGCGGTGGCTTTCAAATTTTCTCACTTGCAAAGTTAAACGATATTAAAGACGAAGGTGTTACTTTTCGTTCAAATATAGATGGTTCAAAGCATTTTATAACGCCCGAAAAGGCAATAGATATCGAAAATAATTTGGGTGCTGATATTATTATGGCGTTTGACGAGTGTACTGCTTACGGCACTGATTATAATAAGTCGAAAAAGGCTATGCATAGAACTTTAAACTGGCTTGATAGATGTTATAATTTTCATAAAAACGAAGAGCAAGCGTTATTTCCTATCGTGCAAGGTAATATGTATAAAGATTTGCGTTTACAAAGTCTTAAAGAAACGCTTCCTTATGCAAAATACGGCTTTGGTATAGGCGGTTTGTCAGTTGGTGAACCAAAGCAAATAATGTATGATATTTTAGATGAAATGCTACCGTATTATCCAAGCGATATACCAAGGTATTTAATGGGCGTTGGAAGTCCCGATTGCCTAATTGAAGGCGTAAAAAGGGGTATAGATATGTTCGATTGCGTTTTAGCAACTCGTATTGCTCGTAATGGAACGGCTATGACGAGTCAAGGTAAAGTAGTAGTAAGAAACGCAAGATATAAAGAAGACTTTACACCGCTTGATAAAGAGTGTAATTGTTATTGTTGCAAAAATTATACGAAAGCATATCTTCGCCATATGATAAACGTTGGCGAAATGATGGGCGGTATGCTTATCAGTTTACATAACATAACTTTTTTAGTTAATTTAATGAACGGTATGCGTGAGGCTATTTTAGGCGACTATCTTGAAGATTACACTAACGAGTTTTATAAAAAGTACGGCGAATTCAACTAATAAAAATTGCAATAGAATAAAACGCTTGCTATTTGGCGTAAAATAATGTATAATACAAGAAATTAGTGATTTGCTTGCAAAAAGCAATAATTTCGCCGAATTGCAATCAAGAGTGTAAAAACGAAAGTTTTTACGGCAAAATTTTTAATTTTGCAAAGATTTTGCGTAAGCAAAAGATTTAACTTCTTATAGATTATAATATAAAACATAAAGGAGATATAAAAATGAGTTTATTTAATTTACTTGCAGAAAGCAATGGCTTGTTTATGCCTATTTTACTTATTGGTTTAGTAGTTTTATTTATTGTTATGCAAATTGTTTCAGGCAAAAAGCGTAAACAAGAAATGGCAAAAGACCAAGAAAGAAAAGATAAACTTTGTGCTGGCACAAAAGTTTTAACAATCGGTGGTATCAGTGGCGAAGTTGTTTCAGTTGACCACGAGAATAGTACTTTCGTATTAAAAACAGCAACGAGCGAAATTCTTTTTGACAAAAGAGCAATATACCAAATGGAATTACCTGCTGACGTAGAAGTTCAACCTGTTGAAGAAGTTAAAGCAGTTGAAGTGGATAAAGAAAGCCAAGAGAAAAAAGACTAATTAAAGAATATTACAAAAAACCTTTGCATAAAATACAATAACTTGTATTTTGCGGAGGTTTTTTATTTTGCAATCAAATTTTATAAAAGGCATTATTAAGGGAGTTATACTTTCTTTAATTTTTTCTTTAGTATTTATACTAATTTTTGGACTTTTAATTTCAATTTTCGATATTCCAAACGGAGTTATAAAACCCGTAAATCAACTAATAAAAATAATTGCCATATTTATAGGGACGACAGTTGCGGTAAAAGGCGATAAAGGATTATTAAAGGGTTGCTTAGTAGGGTTTATAATAGTTGTAGTGTTGTATTTGTTTTTTACACTAATTAGTAAAGAAAAAATATTTTCTTACTTAATTATTTGGGAAATATTACTTGGTGTTTTTGTTGGTGGAATTTCCGGTATTATTAGCGTTAACTTAAAAAAATGAAATTTTTTAGAGAATTATACAATTCTCTTTTTTTATTTTATTAAGCAATAAATTTGTCTTAAAAGGTAAAATGACTAAAAAAATAACAAAAGCGTTAAA